>JANWID010000075.1 GCA_025450095.1 Bacteroidia bacterium
ACAACGTTGCCCGTGTGTTGGTTAAAGATGGCGCATGGACCGTACAGTGCCTGACCCGCAGTTCCGTTAACAGTGAGAAAGAGGATCTTGCTATGGCGATACGCTCAGCATTTGAATCTGCAGGTGGGATTGTTACGGAAAGCGGAGCATATCCCGGTTGGGAACCCAAACCGGATGCTCCAATCGTAAAGCTCATGAGCGATTTGTACAAGGAAATGTTCAAAGATGAAGCTAACGTGGATGCCATACATGCAGGACTCGAATGCGGCATCATCGGAGCCAATTATCCGAATATGCAGATGATCTCTTTCGGACCGAATATTTACGGAGCTCATTCACCCGATGAACGTGTTCAGATCAGCTCCGTGCAGAAATTCTGGAAATACTTTCTTGAAACATTAAAAAAAATACCTGAAAAGGCAGCTTGAATTTTTAAGCACTTTTATAAATCATGAACCTTTCTCCTCAGATCCGCCGGTTATTTCACGACATCCGGTTCTGGATCATTTTTTTTATGATCATACGATTGTATGGTATCACCAATCCACCACTCGAAATAAGTCATAACTGGCGACAATCGCTGACCAGCATGATCTCCAGGAATTTTTGTGAAGATGGACTTGATTTATTCCATCCGAAAATCGATATGGCGGGTAATGACTCTGGCATCATCGGATCGGAATTTCCATTTTTTAATTTCGGAATTTACCTTATTGCAAAATTATTTGGTTACGCACATTGGTACGGTCGTTTGATTAACCTCCTGGTTTCAAGCCTGGGTATATGGTACTTTTATAAATTAATCAGGAAACTATTTAATGAAAGGGTAGCATTTAATTCGTCGATCCTTCTCCTGGTATCCATTTGGTTTGCTTTTTCAAGGAAGACAATGCCAGACACCTTTAGTGTTTCACTTTCAATTATTGGTTTATATTTTCTCGTGGAATATTTTGAGAATGGAATACCTGCAAAGCTTTTGCTATACGGTTTGTTTTGTCTGATGGGATTTCTCTGCAAACTTCCGGCGATTTACCTGTTGGGATTACTTATAGTTCCTTTTGTAATTCAGGGCATCAGCAGGAACAGGTTCATTTATGCTTCTGTTGTAACAATAGCTATCGTTTTCATTACATACCTGTGGTATTTTTATCACGTTCCGGAAATCATCGCCAATAATGGTTTCCGGTTATTTTCTCCAAGATCATTCAGTGAAGGAGCAAATGAAATTGCAGGGCTTCTGCCGGAACTATCCGAAAAGTTTTATTTCAGCGCCCTTTGTTCATATGTGGCTTTTGGTTGTGTGCTATGGGGAATTGCAATTCTATTTAAATCCCGTAATGTTCCTGTGATCACCGGTATTATAAGTATTTCTCTGATATTCCTGTTATTTATAATCAAGACCGGATCAGTTTTCCCGCTGCATAATTATTACATCATTCCTTTTGTTCCTGTTATGGCGTTTATTGCTGGTTATGGAATTTCCAGCATGCCCGGTAATTGGCGGATTATATTGTTAGTCCTGATTGCAGTTGAAGGTATCGCAAACCAGCAACATGACTTTTTCATAAAGGATTCAGAAAAATATAAATTGAATCTTGAATCCATTATGAATAACCATGTAGGTAAAAATGATCTGATTGTAATTAATGGTGATCTATCTCCACAGCAAATGTATCTTTCACACCGGAAAGGGTGGATCATTTTTTCGGATCAGCTTTCAACTAATGCTTTCGTGGATTCACTTTCCCGCGAAGGCGCGAAATACCTGGTAGTGGATAAACACAAATTCACTGGGTCATATAAAGGAATGATCATATTCAGCGATGCTGACTACGATGTTTTCAGCTTACAATAACTGCGTTTCTAAAAGAGCTGTTCGATTTTTTTCCCGTTGATATTTATTTTAATAAGTCCCGAACCCTCATTTGAAAATTCATGAAGTGTTCTGTTAGCATCGTTTGATGTATAAATTATTTTTCCGGTGCTGCTCGCAACTTCAATAGAAAGATTATCCGGCTTGTCACCACTTACTTCGATAAAATAAGAATTGTTTTCATTCCGGGAAAAAAGAACAAAAGTGGAATTACCTTTTATATATTTTCTTTTCGATTCAGGTTTGCTGCCTTTCTTTAAAACTGCAATTGCCTCCTGTTTTTGCGGAACAGATGGTTCGAGCGTCTGCGATTTGGAATTTTTCTGCCCCTGCTGACCTAAATTCCACATCCTGATATAATCGATTTCGAAAGATGCAGGAAAGGAAGTGGTAGCGTCCGGTCCGGGACTAAACGGACCACCATCGCGTGACAACGCAATATCTGCAATCACCCACATTGGATTTTCGAAATTTCCCTTCCAGTATGCAACCGGCTGCCCGTTGAGATACCACTTAATATATTCACGCTGCCATTCAACTGAAATAACATTAAAGCCGCTGTTCCAATTGGAGGAAGTTGCAAGGTATGCTCCCCAGTCCGTTCGCAATAGACCCATTGTGGTTTTGTAGTTTTTACAACCTTTCGGACAATGAACATCCACATGCAAATCCTGGTTACGGCTGCCATTCATTTCGAAGATGTCGATCTCTTCATTCTCGTGACCAGCATAAAGCCAGAAAGCTGGCCAGAGTCCTTTACCCTGATCACTTCGAAATCGTATTTCATAAAAGCCATAATGATACTTTTTTTTTGAAAAGATCATTCCGCAGGTGTAATCGAAGTTCCTTAGATTATTCCCATAGTCGTTTCCGTTACATACCAGCCTGAATGTATCGGGTTCATAAGGAACAGCCCGTGCATGAATTTTTTCGGGCTTTGCAAAAAGACGGAGAATGCCATTTTGCTGTTCGCAATTTTTAAATTCGGTGTAGTAATGATTGTCCCGGCTGCAATACAGGTTCCGTCCCCACGGATAAGATCCCAGCCATTTGGTGGTATCAATTTCACTTCCCGAAAATTCATCACCCCAGGTATAATTCCAGGTAATCATGCGATCATCATAAACCTGCCATAGTTTTTGGCCGGAAGATTCAAGGATCGAAAAGCAAACGAAAAGAAAAATAATAATTGTTCTCAACGACATGAGCACTTAAAATTTTGTAATCCTGAAAGTGCCTGCCGCGCCATCATTGATGCGTACCAGGTAGGAGCCCGGCTTAAACGTGTCGCCAAAATAATAACCGCTTTGAGAAATATTTTTTTCAGAAAAAATTATTCTTCCACTAAGATCATATACCGATAAAGAAACCGGTTCACCGTTACCGGAAAATTCCAGCAGAAATCCGCTTGCAGAAACCGAAGGGTTTATTGAAACTGGAAGAACCGGGATTTCATTGACTGACGAAACCGTACAAAGTACTTCACCCTTGAAATAAGATTGTACAAATGCAGGAAGTCCCAGGCCGGAAGTAATGCCCATAAAATTCGGATCGAGGTCGAAGCCCATCGGATTAAAATTACAGGCTGCTCCTGCAGCGCCGGGGTTACCCACTACACCCAGAAATGGACTCCATGAAGAACACAGGTAAATTTTTTCATCCGGTGCCAGTTGTAATGCATAATAAAAAGTGGTTCCGGAAGTATTGTTCGAAATGACATTCAATGAGGCAAGGATCGTACTTTGATTTCCGGATGAAAGATCGAATTGCACCAGGTCGGCAAAACCAACGCCGGTATTGTAGCGTGTTACGTATAGCATATTTCCATCCTGCGAAAATTCCACACCATAAACATGATCGCCTAACGGTATGGTGATAGGATTTGAAAAATTTCCGGTGGCGGGATCGAAATCGAGCACCTGCACCGTATCCAGGTAACCTATTGCAAGCGCCAGCTTAGTGCCGCAGGTATTGAACTTCATCTGGCCATACTTATTCTGCTCCAGTGCATCGATAGTGTGCACCATTCCCGCGTTGCTGATAACAGGCATAGCAGACAGGCCAGCGGTTGTCACCAGGTATGAATAAAATGCATCTGTTCCCCAGTCGTGTACAGTAACCCAGGTGTTTTGTGTTCCCAACTGCTGCACTGCCGCCATCTTTTCAGTGACATTATTTTGAATGGGAACGTTTTTCAGTGTGACATCACCATTTCCCGATTGCAGGCTCATATCAACAACCGAATAACAAAAGCCATTGGTGCCGGTTGCTTCATCCAGCGTAAAAAGAAAATGGAGGTTGGGGTTACCGGGATGTGGAACCGCAAGTGCTGAAACCGTGGTGCTAACATTTCCAAATAGTCCGGAGCCGTTAGGCATTATTATACCATTTTTATCCCAGACAGATACACCGTCGGAATAAAAATTAAGGTTGCCCAGCGAATCATTCGAAACCGTAGAGCCTTCGGTTGTGGAAAGCATTCCCTGTACAGCTACAGGAGGAACCGGGTTAAAATTTATCCCGGCTAACTGACCGAAATACCAGTTGTTGGCCTGCTTTTGAGCCTGGACACCTAACACGCCCAGCATAAACGAAATAAATAACAGCTTTTTCATAGGAATAATACTTATCCCGAATATAGGTTAAAAATTCGGGAAATAAAAATAATTGTAAGGCTAAGACCCGAGGTAAAGTAAAAAACTTGCGAAAACAGCTATGAACTAATGAATATTAAAAATTTATACCGGAGAGTTTACTGTTATAAATTCGTTTCAATAATTTTCAGAATACGGGTAAATTTGTTATTTTTAATTAATAAAATACTTGAATTTTTTGAAATAGGACGAATAGCTTTCATAATTTCTTTGGTTAAACGGTGATGATGTTTTTCATTCTGTCAATAATTATTAAATTATTGAATAAAATGTGCATTTTTCATAAGTTAAGGTTTAAACTCTGTCGTATTTCAACTACAACATTGCCCTATTTATAAGTCGTATATTTGAGCAAATTATATTTTTGAAACTGCCTACAATACCCAAAAATGTCTTTGTTTTCCTAATTTTATTGCGAGTATAAATTAGTTAGCGGATATTTTAACCCTTAAAATATTAAATTTTGATCCTATGAAAACCTTCACCTTATTTTTAAGTATTAATTTGATTTTTTCTATTTCAATACATGGTCAATGTACTGCAGATTACTCTTTCAGTGCAATTGACGACACTTTGACATTTACAAACCTGTCGGCTGTTTCAAATGCCCATTTCTATTGGAATTTCGGAGATGGATCTGGCTCAAACGATATTTCACCTATTCATATATTTCCTGATGATGGCAGTTACTTGGTAACACTTTATGGTTTGGATACAATATCCAACTGTGTAGATGTTGAAGAGAATTGGATTAATGTTATAAAGCCAGATACATTGGCATGTAACATTTTTTTTACCGACACAATTATTGGTACCTCACCTCAAACAACAAATCTTTCAACTAATTGTACGGGTTATAATCTGGGCTGTCATGTTTTTGCGAACGCCCAAAACATTTGTAATGGGTTTGTTTGTTCAGGTTGGGATCCTGCTCTGTTCTTACACGGAATGCAAGCTACTAGTAACGATAGTATATATGGTTATAGGATTTTCAATGCATATTATGAAACTTTCCCTATTGGTTATTCATCATCAGTTAACTATGAAAATTGCTCGGCAAATTTTGAAGTATTGATAGATTACCAGCCAAATGGCGCTCTTGTTACTTTAACTGCTATGAATAAATCAGGAAATAGCACCTTTATAATTACCGGATTCGGAAATCCTATTTATTTAACCGGACCTGTTGTAACATTTCTATATCCATATATAACATATTCCAGAGTACGCCCTCACTTGATTTCACATACTAAGTCAGATCCAACAAATGGTTGTTCTTCTGTTACAAGCAGTCAATGTATTCTAACACATTACCCTTATTATACATGGCCACCAAATTGTGTAATCTCACAGCAACCACAGACACAATTTGTGATTGTGGGATCCAATGCTCAATTTATAATTGATGCACCTGCTAATGTATCTAAACAATGGCAGCAGGATGCCGGATTAGGTTTTATGAATCTTACTAATGCTGGGCCATACAGTGGTGTTAATACTGATACCTTGACAATCTCTAACGTACAATTGACGATGAATAACTTTCTTTACCGATGCATACTCGCTGATAGTAGCGGGAATGGCTGTCATAATACCAGTAATCCAGCGAATCTTTATGTTTCAATAACTGGTTTAAATGAGGTTTTTCAAATCGAATTGAAAATATATCCAAATCCAGTCAATGGTATGCTAAATTTATCAGTCCCAATAAAATTAAATGCTGCTTCAATAAAAGTATACAATTTGTTGGGTATGGAAGTATTTTCTACTCAACTTGAAAATGATCATGAATTGGATGTGACATTATTAAATAGTGGAATGTATGTTTTGGAATTGGAACAAGATAATTATGTAGGCCGATCCACATTTATCAAGAATTAAAACATCCGCTAACAGGCGGTTGACCACAAGAATAGTTTTAATTTAATTTAAATTTAAACAATATGAAAAAATTCTATTTCCTGATTGTGTTCTTAATAATTAGATTTAATTCATTTTCACAATGCTCAGCTAATTATTCATATACAGGAAATACAGATACTTTGTTCTTTTCAAATACGTCAGCTGTTTCAAATGCACATTTCTTTTGGCATTTTGGAGATGGATCAGGGTCAAATGATGTGAATCCTACTCATATATTTCCGGACGATGGTGATTATCTTGTTACACTTTATTGCTATGATACAATTTCTCTTTGTTCCAATTTTTATGAAACATTTATTCATGTTGACAAGCCTGATACGGTTGCGTGTGACTTATTACTTGATGCTTATGTAAGTGGTAGTACTTTGATGACTATTAATCAATCGACAAATTGTAGTGGTTTTAGCATTAACTGTGGTGCTGGACCCGGCATGAACTATTGTAGTGGTGTTTCTTTATCGGGAGGGGGACCAAATCAATTATGGTTAGCCTGGATCCGATCTTCAACCAATGATAGTATATATGGAGCCCGGATTTGGGAGGAGTATTATAATACTGTGCCGAATTATTTTGATCCCGTGGAAAATTATCAGGATTGCTCTACGAATTTTGAAGTATTAATAGATTATCAGACTAATGGTGCACTTGTTACTCTAACTTCTATGAATAAGTCTGGTAATAGTACTTTTACAATCATTGGTTTTGGAAACCCCATTAATTTACCTGGACCTACCGCAAGTTATTTATACCCTTATGTAACCTATACTAGAAATTTTCCCTGGCTAATAAACCATACTAAATCGGATCCATCGAATGGCTGTTCCTCCGTTTCCAGCATGCAAAATATTCTGATTCATAATCCTTATTATACTTGGCCTGCCAATTGCTTAATTTCTCAGCAACCGCAGACTCAATTTGTGACTTCTGGAACAACCGCACAGTTTATTATTGAAGCTCCTGACAATGTGACTAAACAATGGCAACAAGATGCGGGGCTTGGCTTTATGAACCTTACAAATGCTGGTCCATACAGTGGAGTTAATTCAGATACACTTTCAATTTCAAATGTTCAATTAACAATGAATAACTTTCTTTACCGATGTGTTATTTCAGATAGCTCGGGGAACGGATGCCATAACACAAGTTCAGTGGTAATATTATATGTTTCACTAACAGGCTTAAACGAAATTATACCAATTAAATTAAACATATTTCCAAATCCATCTTCCAGTTTAATAAATATTTCTGGACCGTTGAATATAAAGGATGCCAACATTGAAATCAGCAATGCCATTGGACAATTAGTGTGGGAATCACAAATTAAAAATGAATCTGATATCGATATTTCACTGCTTGAAAAAGGGATTTATTTTTTGACAATGAAGAAAGATAACTACATTGGTCGAGTAAAGTTTATTAAACAGTAATAGTATCTTCTAACAGCCGAACTTGTGCAAGGCAAACAAAATTTTTACGCAAACTTCTTTGATTCGTAATCGAAGTTCCATCGGAGCAGCAGTTTTATGATTTTACACAATCAAAGCTCCATAGGAGCAACAGTTTGGTAGAAAAGTTCGTATTAATAAACCCTCCCGCAGAAAAATTATTAAAGGATTCGGAATCATATTGCGGGAGGACAATACGAAGACATCCTGGGAAACTATAATGTTTTCGTACCCTCCTCCCGCCAAATGTTTTCGTTTTTTATCATGCCTTCGGTGCGGGAGGTTTTTGAATTCTAATTTATTTCTACCAAACTGTCGCCTCTACGAGGCTTCCGCCGCCCGGGTCCCGAATCAAATATCGGGATGCAATCCCGGGCTAAAAAATCTGAGGGCCTTAGATCCGCGTTTCGACAAGGTTTACTTAAAATACCGTTTCAGAGGTAAAAACAGTATACTGGTTTTGAAATGATATCCGCTGGACTTCCTGAATTCAGCATCATTTCGTCTTTCAATCCGACCAGACAGCTATAAATATCAATTTTTAGGGTCATGTCAGCCTATGTTTTTTATATCTAAAAAAATATTATATTTATCAATGTTTTTTTAGGTAAGAGTATTTGATTCCGATCGTTTACTGTTAAATTCTCCTTTTAATGAAAAAAATTTCCGTTTTCTTCCTACTCATGTTTTCACTCGGACAAACTTATTCCCAAACAGTGATTTTTGATGACGAATTATATTCTCCTCCTTTGGGTTTTGGAAATTTGGCCTGGAATTCTGTTGGAAATCTTAATCTGGATAAATATGGAAGAGCATATATATCTTCAATGATTTATTATGGAATACCAGGTTCGTGTTGCTCGTATGATGTAAGGAAAATTAACCTCTGGAATAATTCATTTCAGTATCATTCCGGCCTTGGTATTGGTTCAAATATTCCATATATAAATACTAATTCTTCATTCTATTTTTGGCGGAGTGAACTTTTAAGCTTCATAAGAAAAGAATCCTCATTATTAACAATTCCTTTTACATCCGGATTTCAATACAAAGTTTTTGTTGATAATAAGGATAATTTGTTTATTTCAAACGGAGACAGTATTTATAAAATTGATTCCACAGGGGTTATAAACGCGTCCTTTGATATTGATGTTACTTACATTACCGGTGATGAATCAAATAATTTATTTATTGTGACAGATTCACTACGGAAATATGATAGCCTGGGAACACAACTGTGGTCATATCCTAACAATGGGAATATAGTTGTGGTTGATTCAATAAGTAATTCTTATTTTTTTAACGCAGGAATTTTAACAAAACTGGATTCTTCGGGAAATGTGAAGTTTTTAAGAAACGGAATATCGAATGGCTTAATTGCAGTTGATAAAAATGAATATATATATATTAAAGCCTCCGCCTTCCTGTATAAATACAATTCAACTGCTGATACAGTTATTTGGTCACATCCATTATCAGAAAGTTATGAAGCAATTTCGGTAGATAACAATGAAAATTGTTATTTGCTGGGAGCAAAAAATAATATTCCATGGAGTTCTCCGAATGGATATAGTGGATATTATGGCTATGCTTATTTAAAAATACTTGCGTCATTACCTCCGCCAGATTCTATAAATATAACCCAGGTTTCAGATACAATATTTTGCAGCGGTGATTCCATTGAAGTCCATTTTGATGTTAATGGGCCTCCAAATTATATTAATAGCTATAGATTGGAAAGGTCAAACGCAAGCGGTTCATTTATAAGTGGAGTATCGGTTTTAGGGTATTCCTCCGGTTCCCCTGTCAGGAGTGTTATTTCGACATTCACACCATCATCTTCCAATTATGCATTGCGGGTAGTACCTACATATAGTGCTCCGGGGTTGATTAGTTATCCGTATGCTTCTATTACAATCAACAAACCAGCAGAAATTACATTTGATATTTCAAGCCCTTTTAGAATTTGTTCAAACTATAGCCCGGTTGATTTGAATCCTCAGCCTATGGGAGGAATTTTATCTGGAACAGGAATTTATGGAACCTGGTTTTATCCCGATTCCGCAACAGCCCCTGGTACATATAATATTAATTATGCACTGACAGACAGTAACGGATGTGCTGCTCACAGAAATATTAACATTTATTTGTTGTTAAACCCAGTACCCTTGGTATCCTTATATTCAACATCCGATTCAATTTGCAAAGGTGATACCCTACACCTGAATGGAATTCCCGCAGGCGGTTTTTATTCGGGACCAGGCATAACAAATGATATTTTTTACTCTGACTCAACCTCCCTTTTGACGAACCTGGTGAGTTATTCACTAATTTCCATGGTTTCAAATTTCGCATGCACCACTTCAACATCCAAATCTTTATACGTTTTTCCGCAGGATCCTATAAATTTTAACCTGGTACAGGATACTGTATGCCTGACTGGTCCACCCATATTAATTGCTGCCACACCAACAGGTGGTATTTTATCCGGTGATGGAATTTACAGCAATACATTTTACCCTGACTCTGCAGGCCAGGGACTGCATACGATTGCATACACGTATGTAACCAACGATGGTTGTATACAATTGTCCAATGTTGATATATTTGTAGATTATTGTCTCAGCGCTCAAAGCGGAGGAAGTGAAAATAAAAACATTACTATTTTTCCAAATCCTGTTTCCGGCAGCCTTACCATTAAAGCTCCGATGCCATTGAATTTTTCGATTATTCAAATATCAGATACAAAAGGCCGGCTGGTTTATGAAGGAGAGTTTTCAGGAACAATAAGAATTATAGATGTATCTAAGTTAAGTGACGGAATCTACCTGTGTAAAATTATCATGAATAACGAAATGTTATTTAGTGAAAAGTTTTCCGTGTTTGTGAAATAAATAACAAGAACATTTACTAAGACATCATCGATAAACTCCTCGGATAATTGTTAATCCCGGGCGAAAAATCTTAGGATCCCTACCTGCCTGCCTGCCGGCAGGTGTGATTCCCATGAAATCAAAATGCATCATATTTCTATTAGGCTTTTGTTGTCCGAAAACCAACTCAACTTCTATTGTCAGAGTCATTTATAATATTTCTTAAAATTCCCCAACTCTTTAGAGACAAATAGTTAACCCGGAACAGGAGTTCATTCATCCTGAATTCTGATATTTTAACCAAAAACCAAGAGAAAATACAACTATTATATAACAATTTGGTTCAGCTTGGCTCGCGGAAAAGCCTTAATTTTGCCGGAATTGCAGCAAAATATAAGGTTTTGGCGATATTTCATTGCAAAGAGCTTAATGCTTTAATTGGAATAGAATTTAGAAATATATAAGAATCATTTACCAGGAACAAGAATGAAAATTTTTTACAAAGGATATATCTGGATGCTTTTATTAAGTTTTCCATTAGAGCTTTTAGCAGGACTCGGAATGCATGGTCCTAAAACTGTTAGTGCCACAAATGTGATTTTAAATGAATTCACAACACTTACAACGGATGTTCCAGCGGGAGCGTTTTCAATTTCAGTTGGTTCTTCTTCATTAAATGCAAATGGTCGTTTCCCTGGTAACCTTGTTGTTGGAGAATTGATAATGATTATTCAAATGCAAGGGGCAACTATAAATACAGCAAACCCAAATGCTGCTTCATGGGGTAACGTAACTGCATACAATAATTCAGGAAAATATGAACTCAATGAAGTTGCATTGATTCCCAATGCAACAACTATTACATTCTTAAATCCATTGACAAATTCATACACTGCTTCCGGAAAGGTTCAGATCATCAGGATCCCCAGGTATACTTCATTTCATGTGAATGCAGGTGGCTCTGTAACAACGCCTGCATGGAACGGAAGTACCGGAGGAGTGGTTGTAGTTGAATCGACTGGAGCAATGATTTTGCAGGGAGTTGTGGATGTTTCCGGGAAGGGTTTCAGAGGTGGTATTGTTGATTCCACTGCTAACAGTAATCATGTGATTTTTGCATCAACTTTAAAAGGTGATGGTGCTGAAAAAGGTGAAAGTATTGCCGGGAGTCAAATATCATATGATGCATTGGGTGGTAGATATGGAAGAGGAGCTCCGGCAAATGGCGGAGGAGGTGGAAACAGTCATAATGCCGGTGGAGGAGGCGGGGCTAATGCAGGTAACATTGCGTTTTGGAATGGACAGGGTAACCCGGATACAATTACAGATATCAATTGGAAGATTGCCTGGGATCTTGAAGGTGGGAATTTTCACACAAATGTTTCAACAGGAGGTGGCAGAGGTGGGTATACCTATTCAATGAAAAACAAACCTCCCTTGATAACGGGACCGGGAAATACAACATGGAACGGCGATGATCGTTTTAATGTTGGTGGGTATGGAGGCAGACCGTTAGACAATGCCGGTAACCGGATATTTTTTGGCGGAGGCGGAGGTGCTGGCGATAACAATAATAATTCTGGTTCCGGAGGTGCAAATGGGGGAGGTATAGTTTTCCTTTTGGCAGGAGGTGCCGTTAATGGTAATGGATCAATAATAGCCAATGGTGCTGACGGGCTCAATTCAACTGCAAATGATGCAGCAGGTGGTGGTGGAGGTGGTGGAACAGTTGTGGTTTATACCAACAGTGCCCCGGTCAACAGTATTACGATTAATGCAAAAGGCGGCAAAGGTGGAAATCAACAAAGAATTGTAAATACATCCGGTGAAGCTGAGGGACCTGGCGGTGGTGGTGGCGGGGGAATGGTCCAGGTTTCAAATGCGGGTTCAGTTACAATCAACACTAACGGTGGAGTACATGGCACAACAAATTCACCTACTATGGTGACATTCCTCCCTAATGGTGCCACCATGGGTTTTGCAGGTGCTTCATCAACTCCTTCCAATCCCTACTCAGGTGTTACTCCGCTTCCGGTTTCGTTGTTAAGTTTTACAGGTTATGAAAAAAACAACCAGGTTGTGTTGAAATGGATCAC
>JANWID010000076.1 GCA_025450095.1 Bacteroidia bacterium
AAAGGCGCTTTCAAGAGCTTTCCCATTGTTAATAAACACAGTGACAGCAGTACAGTTCCGGTTAAATAAAGGCTGAAAAAAGCTATTTTTGTGGCCGATAACCAGGATATGAGCGCAGAGAGTAATACTATGGCCCGGAAAACACTCCGGACCGCATACATTTCCACCGTTGTTAGCATTTCCATGGTTCTGTTTATGATAGGAACACTGGGAGTGTTGGTATTACATGCCCGTAAGATTTCAGATTATGTAAAAGAAAACATCCAGCTTTCTGTAATGCTTTTTCCCGATTCGAAAGCCGAAGATATTTCCCGCCTGGTAGCATCCCTAAATAAATCGGAATTTGTAAAATCAACTACCTACATCAATAAAGATGAAGCGGCTGAACAACTTAAAAAAGATCTCGGGGAAGACTTTGTTGAATTCCTTGGGTATAATCCACTGCTTGCATCCATCGATGTTCGATTGAAGGCGCAATTTGCGGATATGGAAAATGTAAATAAGCTCAAATCAGAAATCGGATCATTTACCATTGTCAAGGAAGTTTATTACCATCAGTCACTGATCGATATGATCAATAAAAATATGCGGACATTGGGATTCGTTATTCTTGGCTTCAGCTCGCTGCTTTTATTTATTGCAGCAGCACTCATTAATAACACGATACGATTGGCGTTATACTCGAAACGACTTCTGATTAAAAGTATGAAATTGGTTGGTGCAACCAGGGGATTTATCCGAAAACCATTTGTATTATCCGGAATAATCCAGGGGCTGTACGGAGCATTGATTGCTAACGTGCTCCTTGTAGTGTTGTTATATTTCTCCCGAAAAGAAATAACAGACCTTGTTGAAATCCAGGATTACAATATGTTACTGACTTTAATGGGAGGAGTGATCATAGCAGGAATACTGATTGCCGGAACGAGCACGTACTTTGCAGTAAACAAGTATCTCAGGCGCGGCACTCAGGAAACATATTAACCACAAATTGTAACTGTTAAAAATATGGCAAAGGAGAAACAAAAAACAGATTTTGCATTTGGTAAAATAAATTATACCATCATGTTAACCGGAAACGGACTGATTCTGCTTGGCTATATTCTGATGTCAGGAGGAGGTTCCAATGACCCCAAAGTATTCAATGAAGATATTTTCAGTTTCAGGCGGATCACTCTTGCGCCACTATTAGTCCTGGCAGGATTTGTCCTGGAAATTTACGCCATCATAAAAAAGTCAAACGACTGATACCAGCCCATGACCTTATTAGAGGCCATTATTCTGGGCATCGTAGAAGGAATTACTGAATTTCTTCCAATTTCTTCAACCGGGCATATGATTATCGCGTCCTCACTGATGGGAATTGCAGAGGACAGCTTTACTAAAACATTTACAGTATCTATTCAATTTGGAGCAATCCTATCCGTGTTGTGTCTTTATTGGAAACGTTTCTTTCAGTCTGTAGATTTTTATCTTAAACTATTCGTTGCCTTTCTTCCGGCAGTATTTTTCGGTAAGCTATTTAATGATTTTATTGATTCCCTTTTAGGAAATGTAGGAGTAGTTGCATATATGCTTTTAGGAGGAGGAATTTTTCTCATTTTCATGGATAATTTCATCAAGGAAAAAAAAGAAATGACAGATGATGAAATCACATACAAGGCTGCTTTTAAAATCGGACTTTTCCAGGTGATTGCCATGATACCGGGAGTGTCACGATCGGCAGCAACAATAATCGGCGGACTTATCCAGGGATTATCAAGAAAAACAGCAGCTGAATTTTCCTTTTTCCTTGCAGTACCAACAATGTTTGCTGCAACAGTTTACAAAATTTATGAATTCTACAAATCCGGAATCACAGTTCAGGATGAACAAATTAACCTGCTGATTGTGGGTAACATTGTTGCTTTCATTGTAGCTATTCTTGCAATTCGTTCGTTTATCGGAGTGGTAACAAAGTATGGGTTGAAAGTGTATGGTTATTATCGTGTAGTGGTTGGAATTATACTTATTGTATTGATGGTTGCAGGTGTCGACCTTAAGTTAGTAGACTAACATAGATATGGATTTTCAGGCTGGAGCCACCTTGTTACTGAATAAGCCGCTGCGGTGGACTTCCTTTGATCTGGTTAAAAAAATCAGGAATATCACAGGTACAAAAAAAGTTGGCCATGCAGGAACATTAGATCCCCTTGCAACCGGATTGGTGATAATTTGTACAGGAAATATGACCCGAAAACTGGATGAATATCAGGCAGGCGAGAAAGAATACACCGGCTCTTTTTTCCTGGGGGAATCAACTCCCGGTTACGATCGCGAACTCCCCCCGGATTCGTTTTATCCCACCGATCATATAACAACAGAATCCATATATAAAGGAGTGCAACAGTTCATCGGTGTTCTGGAGCAGTATCCACCTCCGCACTCCGCGGTTAAAATAAACGGGAAAAGGGCCTACGAACTGGCTCGCCAGGGAAGAGAAGTAAATGTAAAATTACGTACGATTGAAGTCAGAGAATTCGAAATAACTGAGATTCGAATGCCCCTGGTTTATTTCAGAATAGTTTGCAGTAAAGGAACTTACATTCGGTCTTTGGCCCATGATTTTGGCAAAACCCTTGGTTCAGGGGCCTGTCTGGAGTCACTTTGCAGAACCCGGATTGGTTCATACCGTTTAGAAGACGCTCTTACAATTGAACAATTCATGGAAATGACCTCTGGGATTTCTCAATTATAAGTTATTAATTTTCAATATAATAATTTATTTTTTGTAAATTTCTTACTACATGTTTCGGGAAGTCATCTTAATAAAATCCTGATTCATATGCTTTTATTTAATCGTTCAGGGCGAAAAGGGTATTTCGTACATTATCTTTGCACCCCGATATAAAGAAATCCGTAAATTATCTTTAATCCTCTATTATGAAGTTATCCCAGTTTAAGTTTAACATCAGCGAAAATCTCCTTGCCACTCATCCCTCCGCCAATCGCGATGAATCCCGATTAATGGTTATTGACCGGAAAACCGGGAAAATAGAACACAAGGTATTCCGGAATATCATTGACTATTTCGGAGATCAGGATGTGCTGATTCTGAATAACACAAGGGTTTTTCCTGCAAGGCTATATGGAAATAAGGAAAAAACCGGAGCCAAAATCGAAGTTTTTTTACTTCGGGAATTAAACCGCGAAAGCAAGTTGTGGGATGTATTGGTGGACCCGGCACGGAAAATTCGTATAGGTAACAAATTATATTTCGGTGAAAACGACATGCTTGTTGCCGAAGTAATTGATAATACAACTTCCCGTGGCCGGACATTACGTTTTCTTTTTGACGGCACTCCGGAAGAATTTAGGAATACAATTGAAATTCTCGGCCACACTCCTTTACCAAAATACATAAAACGTAAAGCTGAACCATCTGATAAGGAAAGGTATCAAACCGTTTATGCAAAACATGAAGGAGCGGTAGCCGCACCTACTGCGGGTTTACATTTCAGCAGAGAATTACTCAAACGACTTGAACTTAAGGGTGTAAATATCGCTGAGGTAACACTCCATGTTGGATTGGGAACTTTCCGTCCCGTTGAAGTGGAAGATCTCACTAAACATAAAATGGATTCCGAGCAGTTTAGCATAACTGCTGAAGCTGCTAATATTGTGAATAAAGCACGGACAAATAAAAGAAGAATTTGTGCTGTTGGAACAACGTCCATGCGCGCAGTTGAATCATCCGTATCCACAACCGGGGAATTAAAACCTGCCCAGGGATGGACCAATAAATTTATTTTTCCTCCTTACGATTTTAGTGTCGCGAACTGTATGATCACCAATTTTCATATGCCTGAATCCACACTATTAATGATGACAGCGGCATTTGGTGGCTACGATCTGATTATGCATGCATACAAAGTTGCCATAAAAGAGAAATACCGCTTCTTCAGTTATGGTGATGCCATGCTGATTTTATAGTATCTCTCCGGTTGTTACCGGAAAAATTTCAGCCATTGAAAAAAGCAGCAATCATTGTTGCCGGAGGATCTGGAGAAAGAATCGGCGGACACTTACCCAAACAGTTTGTAAATATCAAAGGAAAGCCGCTGCTTTTTTATACCCTGGAAAAATTCCATGGCATTACGGACGAAATCATCCTGGTGCTGCCAGAAATTCATTTAACTACGTGGGAAAAATTGTATTTGGATTTCCGGAAGGACGTTCCGATTCGTGTTGTTGTAGGGGGTAATACCCGGTCGGAATCTGTAAAAAACGGGCTTGCGGAAATTGAAGGAAGCGGAGTAGTGGCTATTCATGATGCAGTAAGACCCTTTGTATCCAGAAAACTGGTTGTAAGATTATTGGAAGAAGCGTCACTTTTTGGAAATGCAATACCCTTCATCCAGGTTAAAGAATCGTTGAGATATCAAACCCAATTGTCAGGTAAAGCAGTAAACCGCCTGGAATATGTTTCTGTGCAAACACCACAATGTTTTGATATTCAAATAATTAAAAATGCATATAGGAAACTCTCCGATAAAACATTAACTGATGATGCCAGTTTGGCAGAACAAGCAGGTGAAACCATTCATTTGGTTTTAGGAGAAACTACAAATATTAAGATCACTTTTCCGGAAGATTTTATCATCGCAGAAGCACTGCTAAGTGCCAGCATTGTGTAATAATAGGGGTGAAACATCCTTCTATATTTTTAATCTGCCGTACTTTTGTATTATAGGTAACGTTTTCGAGCTGCAACCGTATGAAATTATCCGTTGCCTGATCTTAACATTTGGATGTTAGTAAACCATTGGTGATCAATATTATTAAAGAGGCTATCTTTTAGTAAACTTGCATTAACGGTGGAACTGTGATGAAAAAAGATTTCAGGTATGATAAAAAAATAATCCTGGTTGCGATGCTCCTTGCATTTGTAACCGGGGGCTTAACGGCCCAGACTATTGAAGTGCCGGTAACTGCAACAGATACTGCAGGAGAAACTTTTCCGACA
>JANWID010000077.1 GCA_025450095.1 Bacteroidia bacterium
CCATCCACAGCGGCGAGGCCGGCCCGTAGTGGCTCCAAATTCATTACCTGCTTTCCGGATAATTTCGCCGGTTTCATCATTCAGTTCTGTTGGGAAAGGTCCGCTTCCCACCCTTGTGCAATACGCTTTGAAAATTCCGAACACCTCGCCGATTCGTGAAGGTGCAAGACCCAGTCCGGTACATGTGCCGGCGGTAATTGTGTTCGAAGAAGTCACAAATGGATAAGAACCAAAATCGATATCCAACAAAGAACCTTGCGCACCTTCAGCAAGAACTGATCTGCCATTGTCGAGGTGATTGTTGATCTCATATTCGCTATCGATCAGGTTCATTTTGCTGATCAGCTCAATTCCTTCGTTCCATCCCTGTTCGAATTCCGACAGGCTCCTGTCGAACTGGTGAAAGCTCAGCAGTTCATTATGCTTGGCAACGAGTGCCAGGTATCTTTTCTGAAAATCATCGTGCTCAATATCACCTACGCGCAGGCCGTTACGACCTGTTTTATCCATATAGCTCGGACCAATTCCCTTTAGCGTGGATCCTATTTTTTCTTTTCCCTTACTTTGTTCCGAAGCGGCATCCAGCATACGGTGTGTAGGCAGGATCAGGTGCGCTTTTCGTGATATGAAAAGGTTTTTTCGTATATCCACGCCCATCCGCGTAAGCGCTTCGATTTCTTTTTTAAAGATGTCCGGATCGATCACCACTCCGTTGCCGATGATGTTTATTTTTCCCGGATGAAATATCCCGGAGGGAATGGTATGAAGTACGTGTTTTATGCCTTCAAATTCGAGTGTGTGACCTGCGTTTGGCCCGCCCTGGAAGCGTGCAATCACATCGTACCTGGGAGCAAGTACATCCACTACTTTTCCTTTTCCCTCATCTCCCCATTGAAGACCCAGTAAAACGTCTGCTTTCATTATATATTATCTGAAATTAATAAGGCAGTCCGATCCATGGAATGCCAATAAAGTTAAAAATAATCAGGCTTCTTTAAGTAAAAATTTTTCTGCCTCCGATTCATCAGAAACCACGGTGAAAATACTGTTCAGCTTGGTTATGGTGAGTAACGATTTGATGTTATCGGGTACCGAACAAACAATGGCTTCACCACCTGCTTTACGTGCGCGTGTCAGAATGGTGAGCAATGTATTAAGACCAGTGCTGTTCATATATTTAAAATCAGTCATGTCGATCACAAATTTTTTCTGATCCCGGCTGAGCAACTCCTCAAAACTGCGGAACATATCCTGCGCCTGGTTTTTTTCAATCAGGTTTCCGGCGAAATGCAGTAGACAATAATCTTTTTTTTCTTCGAACTTGTATGTGAATTCCATATTTTCAGAATATCATTTGTTGTGGTTGTGGTTATGGTTGTTCTTTTTTTGCTGTAAATGTTCACAGGATCCTTCCTGAATAAGCTTGTTGCACTTTCCAAACAAGTTTAACGAATGATGTGTAATTGAAAAATCAAGCAGCTGCCCCATCATCGATTGTATCTGCTGAATCCTGGGATCACAAAATTCCAGCACCCTTTCGCAATCGGTACAGATCAGGTGATCATGTTGTTTGTAAGAATATGATTTTTCAAATTGCGCAAGATTTTTTCCGAACTGGTGCTTTGTAATAAGATTACAGGCCAGCAAATGTTCAATTGTATTGTAAATTGTAGCGCGACTCACCCGGTACTTTTTATTCTTCATGTGAATGTAAAGAGACTCCACATCAAAATGATGATTGATAGAGTAAATTTCATCCAGTATAGTGAACCGTTCGGGTGTTTTCCGGAATCCCTTCGCTTCAAGAAAATTACAAAATATTTTTTTTACCGCTTCCCTGGTACTTTCCATGCCCCTTTAAATAGCCCGCTAAATTACTGATTCGAATCCATTCTGCTCACACTCAAAATACCATTCACCTGGCTCAATTTCGCCATCAGTTTCTTAAGATGTTCAGTATCACGAACAAACAACATAATTGTACCCTCAAATAATCCTTCATTACTATCGATGCTGATGGATCTCATGTTCACTTTCAGCTCATTGGAAATAACCCGGGTGATATTGTTAACAACTCCAACTTCATCGGCACCATTGATCCGGATCCCGGCAAGGAATGCGATTTCCTTCTGACCGGTCCATTTTGCTTTCACAATCCTGTAGCCATGTTTCGACATGAGCTGTATAGCATTGGGGCAATTGGTACGATGAATTTTAATGCCTTCGTTAATTGTAATAAAACCGAACACGTCATCACCAGGGATGGGATTGCAACAAGGAGAAAGTTTGTAATCGATTTTGTCGATGTTCTCTCCGATCACCAGCATGTCGGCTGAACCACGAACATTTTTTACCAGCTCTTCGAACGATTGTCCTTCCAGTCTGACCGCAGGGAGTTTTTGTTTCTGCACACCATCTTCTGTAAAGAAATCCTTAAGATTCTTAATGTCGATAGCATCAATCGCGATGCGGTGATAAAGATCGAGCGCGGTAGGAACTTTATAATAAATCAACAGGTCGTTGATGTTGAACGTTGCCATGTTAACTTTCAAATGCTTCAGGCGCCGTTCCAGTTTTTCTTTACCGTCTTCTGCAAGTTTTCGCTTTTGCTCTTTCAGCGCAGCTTTGATTTTGGATTTCGCCTTCGCCGTAACTACAAATCCAAGCCAGTCTTCTTTGGGATGTTGTTTCGCGGAAGTGAGAATTTCCACCTGGTCGCCGCTATGGAGCTTGTGACTGATGGGTACCAGCTTGTGATTAATTTTTGCGCCGATGCAGCGGCTGCCGATATCCGTGTGAATCTCGAATGCGAAATCAAGTGCGGTGCTTCCGGAAGGCATTGTTTTAAGATCACCGGTAGGAGTGAAAATAAAAATTTCATCCGCAAAAAGATTGAGCTTGAAATCATCAATAAAATCAATTGCGTTTGCTTCAACATTTTCAAGCAACTCACGAATCCGGTGCAACCAGTCATCGAGTGCGTTTTCAGATGCAGTTTCTTTGTATTTCCAGTGCGCAGCGTAACCTTTTTCCGCAACTTCATCCATCCTTCTGGAGCGGATCTGTACTTCCACCCATTTCCCGCTGTTGCTCATTACTGTGGTATGAAGCGATTCATAACCGTTGGCCTTGGGTGTTGAAATCCAGTCACGCAAACGATCGGGATTGGGAACAAAATAATCTGTTACGATAGAATATGCACGCCAGCAATCTGCTTTTTCATTTTCATATGGAGTATCCAGAATGATCCGGATAGCAAACAGGTCATAGATCTCCTCGAAAGGTACCTGTTGCTTTTTCATTTTGTTCCAGATGGAATTGATGGATTTCGGTCGGCCTTTTATCTCTGACTTAAATCCCATTTTGGAAAATTCGTCTTTAAGCGGTTTGATGAATTCGTGTATAAACTTGTCGCGATCCTTTTTTGTTTGTTGCAGCTTTTGTGCAATGGTTCGATAAACTTCCGGCTCGGTGAACTTAAGTGCAAGATCATCCAGCTCCGTCTTCATCGCGTAAAGCCCGAGACGATGTGCAAGCGGAGCATAGAGGTAAGCTGTTTCGGAAGCAATCTTAAGTTGTTTTTCCCGCGGAAGCGATACCAGTGTGCGCATGTTGTGCAACCGGTCAGCAAGTTTAATCAGGATCACGCGTACATCGTCAGAAAGTGTGAGCAGCATCTTTCGGAAATTCTCCGCCTGCAGCGAGCTTTTCTGATCGAAAACACCCGAAATTTTCGTGAGCCCATCGATAATTTTTTCCACTTTGGGCCCGAACAATCCCCTGATATCCTCGAGGGAAAGATGGGTATCTTCCACTACATCATGCAGCAATGCGCACACCACGGATGTACCACCGAGGCCGATTTCTTCCGCCGCGATCTGTGCAACAGCAATAGGATGATAAATGTAAGGTTCACCCGAACGACGACGCATATCCTTATGTGCCTCCAACGCGGTGTTGAAAGCCAGCCGGATCATTTTACGGTCGGTATTGTCGATGGAATTTCTGCAGGCCCGCAGTAATGAGCGGTATCGTTTCAGAATTTCCTTATTCTCCGCTTCGGGATCTAACAGCGGAACATATACGGTACTGTTTTCGTCCTGCAAAATGTTTTCTTTCCTTTCAAACGTAACAATTCAACCTGTCAGTGGGTTGCCGTAACAGCGGTTTTTTTCCGGGTGAGGATCGAAAAGTCGCTGTCGAAACGGCGAATGGTATTGGTAAGTTTACCCAGGCTGGTAACTTCCATTTCGATCACATCATTTTCATGCAGCCACTGCGGTTTAAAATTTTTAGGATCCTTCAGCATGCCTGTACCGTTCAGTTCCAGGAAGCAACCTGTTCCTACAGTTCCGGAACCGATTACATCACCAGGGTAAAGATAGGTTCCATACGAAGCTCTTTCGATAAGTTCCTCGAAAGTCCAGTCCATATCACCGGTATTTCCTGCTGAAACTTCATTACCATTTACACGGCAGTGCATTTCCAGGTTATAATTATTCCCGGTATGGCCTTCTTTCGGTGGAATTTTGTACGATTCCAGTTCATCGGCAGTAACCAGCATCGGACCTACCACTGTAGCAAAATCTTTTCCTTTGGCAGGACCCAGGTTAAGCTTCATTTCTTCCATTTGGAGCGTTCGTGCGCTCAGGTCGTTCATAATGGTATAACCGGCAATGAAAGCTGGTGCTTCTTCGGCTTTAATGTTAATACCTTTCCGGCCGATGATACATGCCCATTCGAGTTCAAAATCCAGTTTTTCGAAATGATCCGGCATGCAATATACTTCGCCCGGGCCAACAACAGACCGATGATTGTTGAAATAAAAAACAGGATATTCATCGAACTCCTGAATCATTTCAACACCCCTGTTGCGACGAGCCGCTTCAACGTGTTGCCGGAAAGCATACCCATCCCGTAAAGAAGAAGGACGTGTAATGGGAGCGAGAATGTTCAGCTTTTCCATCTCCAGCGAACGGGTTCCCATTTTCCCGGTTTTAATAAGGTTATCGATTTCTTTTGCAACCGACATCACGTGAGGCCCTGCTTTTAGAAAATCCTTCATGTTATCGGGCATTTTAAGAGCACTTTTTACGGACGCGGCCAGCTTCAGGTTATAAACCTTGCTATCAATGACCAATCCTATCTGCTCCTTTCCGAATTCAAGGTAAGTGACTAGTTTCATAAATTAGAGATTAAAAAAGTGTGCGTTTATTTAATTGAACAAATTTATAAATTTTTTGATCCTTTCAAATCAAAAAAAAACTACACACTAACCCGATATCCCTTTGTTTATTAAGGCTTTCAGGGTTTTGATCAGAAAATAAGTCAGCGTTTCGCCCGCTTTTCCTTGATTTTTTTCAGGGGATCGTAACGGAAGCGGATTTCACCCGTTTCATCCGTCTTTGCATGTATGAAAACATTCATTCCTTTTTCTCCCTTGTCGGTAATGTTATCCGAAAGCTCTTCCCAATCGCGCTTTTTAAGGTTTGAAACAGGAATCTGAATCTGCAGATCGGCCGTACCGTCAAGACTGTAATTTCCTTCAACATAAAGTTCCAGCACGCTGGAATTAATTTTCATTCTGTCGAAATAAATATCTTTTCCTCTTGCCACGAAACTGTTAGTCAACTCACTGAAGCGTATATTGGAAAAGTCGCGGTTGCGAAATAAAAATTTCGAAAGTTTTCCCATAGGCTGAAAACCTTTGAGTTCTCCTTCCCGGATAGAAAGATCCACAGAACCAACGATACTCGACTGGCTAATGACTGCATTCCGGTCCATTGTTAAATTCAAAGTGACATTGGCATCCACCAAACCGTCAATCTGCGATGACGTTAGCGTTTGCTGAGAAAAATTATCAAATGCGAGAAACACTTTTGAAATATCGACAGCCTTTAATTTTGACTGAACCGAAACTGCCTGCATCTCACCGGGCAATGGTGTAAGTTTTCCGGATAAAGCTACATGACCGTCGGCATGATCTAATTTTATTTTGGTCAGTGTCAGAATATCATTGTTCATTTTCACATTTCCCGATAAAGAAGTTGCTGTAAAGTTTCCGGCTGTAATGCTGCCGATTTTCATATTCATATTCAGACTGCATGCACTGAGGTAACGATCGAGGTGTTTGCCAAAATTGCTTTGACTGCTTTTGGATTTCTTTTCGTTTCGTAGTTTCTTTTTACGTGTACCCAGGAACGTTGTAAAATCTTCGAGGTAAAAAGCAGGTGAATTAATCGTCCAGTCGAGACGCGTTGCATTGAAATCGGTATTTAGCTGATCAAATACTCCGGGCGCTTTTCCTTTAACGGAAAGTACACTCCGGCCGGAACGACAACTCACAGAATCAAAAATCACATCGTTATCACGAATCGTAATGGCGGCATTAACATCCTGAAAAGGTAATCCACGGGGTTCATAAATGAGTGCGCCATTTTCGATGAATATGGAAGCAAGTACCGAATTATGCCACTCCACACTGTCGTTACCTGCTGTAAGTGTTACCAGATAACGGCAATTTCCTTTTGAGAAAGTGTACAGACCTCCATCCGGAAAATTATTCAGCACCTGCAGCGGGAATGCGCCGGATGCTGTTGTGGTAAAATAAGGTTTTGGAAAATTCCGGATATGTGTTGTGGATACATTCACCGGAATGTCGAGCCAGGTCGCGGTAAAACCTGAAATCACAACTTCGTTATTGGATTCTGAAATTGCGGAATCGGGATCGTAACGGTTAGTATAGAATGCCTGGAGACTGGTTTTGGTAAAATGAAAATCACGGTAGGTAAGCGTATTCCCTTTAGTTATCAGCTTCGCATTAACCAGGGGTTTTGTCCCTCTGTCAAGAGAACCTTCCATATGCACTTCCAGTCGCAGTGGTCGTGAAAAACGAAAATTTGAAAGCACGTTTCGTGTCCTGAACATGACCAGGTCGAGGGCACGTTCGAAGGATATACGTTGTGATTTCAGATCTGCAGTAAAAGATGTGGGAGCGTTAAAACGGAAATCAGCCGAAGCAGAAACAAAATTACCACCGAGGTAAAAAGAATGTTCCGGAATGTGCAGCGATTTTTCTTTCGTGTTGTAATATGCCAGAAAATTATTTTCAAACGCAGCGTCCCTGGCGTATGCTCCTTTTTCGAGGTTAAACGAAAGCTGGCGGATTTTCCCTTTGCTTTCAATTGCGAATACGATCTCTCCGGGTTGCCTGTGGAGATTGCATTTAAGATAGGTTACTGCAATGTTCAGAAACCTGTTTCGCGTACGGTCACTGTAAACAAAACGGAAATCTTTCAGGATCAGCTCACGCAGATACGACGGGATATCATTGCCGGAATTGCCGGAATTATTTTGCAAAAGATAACTGTTTGTGTAACCGGTGCTGTCGCGGAAAATATAAAGGCTTCCTTGTCGGATGGTGACATTTTCGAGAGTAAGGCCGGAAGAAAAAAGATCCTTCAGGTTAATTTTTACAAAAAGATCGGAAGCTCTCAGCAAATCCATTTTATGCTTTTCAAATAAGGAATCCCTGATCGAAACTTCCGTAAACTGAACCGAAGCCGCAGGGAAATAATGAAAGAAATCGATGCTGATATGTTTTGTCACCAGCGATCCTTTCAATTGCCGGTTGAGTGTTTCGGAAACTCTTGAAATTATTATCTCACGGTTGAAATACGTGTAAATAAAAAGTCCGCAAACGGTAAATACAACCAGCAAAAACATCCCGATTGCAATTTTAAGCAAGAGCCGGACAATATTCCTGTTCAACAATACCGGAGGTTAATAGTGAAACGATCTGACACAGCGCTAATATAATCAAGCGAAGCCCATTCCAACAGGCCACCCCGACTATTTTTTCAGTGAATAATTGTTAATTTTGCAACAACCATCAAACAAATAAACAATCATAATAAATCCATCATAATAGATCATAAGAGATCATAAAATATCACAAAAATTATCTTAGATGCCGCAATACCACACGCTCGGAACAATCCCTCACAAACGCCACACTCAGTTCCGCAAACCAAACGGGGAATTGTATTCGGAAGAGCTATTTTCCACCCATGGATTTTCCAACGTTTATTCGCTGATCTATCATGTGTATCCGCCAACCATTGTGAAAGAGCTGGGACCTGTTTTTTCACGAGAGCCCAAGATTGCACACCAGCGCTTTCTCCGTCATTACAGCCTGATGGGATTTAATGTTACCCCTGAGGATGATTATATCATGAGTAAAAAGCAGGTGCTGGTGAATAACGATCTGCATATATCCCTTGCGGCGCCACGTAAATCGATTTCTGATTACTTTCTTAAAAATGCGGATGCCGATGAACTGATATTTATTCATGAAGGAAGCGGTGTAATGCATTCCCTTTACGGAAGTATTGAATTTTCATATGGTGATTACCTGGTGATTCCCCGCGGCACCATCTTTCAACTGCATTTTCATTCCGAAAATAACCGGATGCTGATTGTGGAATCATTCAGCCCGATTGAAATTCCAAAAAGGTACCGCAATGAATATGGCCAGCTGGAAGAACATGCGCCGTATTGCGAACGGGATATCCGGAAACCACAAAACCTGCAGACACATGATGAACAAGGTGAATTCAAAGTACTGATCAAAAAGCAGGGGCTTGTCTATACCTATATATATGCAACCCACCCTTTCGATGCAATCGGATGGGATGGCAACAATTATCCCTGGGCATTTTCCATCCACGATTTCGAACCAATAACCGGCAGGATTCACCAGCCACCTCCTGTTCACCAGACTTTTGAAGCACACAATTTCGTGGTTTGTTCTTTTGTTCCCAGGATGTACGATTATCACCCGCAGGCCATTCCAGCTCCTTATAATCACAGTAATATCGATTCCGATGAAGTACTTTATTATGTGGATGGTGATTTCATGAGCCGGAAACATGTTACGCGCGGACAAATCACTTTACATCCGGGTGGAATTCCGCATGGACCGCATCCCGGTACTGTTGAAAAATCTATCGGAGCAAAAGAGACTAAAGAACTCGCAGTGATGATCGATACTTTCCGTCCATTATGGCTTACGGAAGAAGCATTGGCCATTTCGGATGATACGTATTATCAATCCTGGTTGCACTAGAGTTCAGTACTCCGAATGATAATTTTAGGTACGGATTACAGATTCAAGTCGGGACGGAATCGGATGTACGGATTACAGATTACGGATTACGGATTACAGATTTATTAGAAGCAGAATTTTTTTTGAAATAAATTCTTGAAAACATTCTGGGAAGAAAATTCAGTTCACTTAGAATTGTATAATTTTTATCCACATGCAACCTTCCGGAATTGCTTGTCGTCATAGAATTATAAGTATGACTCTCAAGTTGTTACCAGCTTTTCGTATGGGCTCATAAAAAAAACCGGTACG
>JANWID010000078.1 GCA_025450095.1 Bacteroidia bacterium
ACCGGAAGCGGATTCACAGTAATTGTAGCAGGCGCAGAGGTATTGGTGCAACCATTCCCATTAGTAAAAGTGTGCGTATAGGTGGTCGTTGTTCCTGTGTATGGATTCGGTACACTCCAGGTTCCTCCCGCCGGTGTTCCCGAAAGGGTAATTGCAGTTCCGGCACAACCACTCAAATTATTTGCTGTAACTACTGGCAATGGGTTAACTGTAATTGATGCCGGAAAACTTGTTGAGTTGCAGCCATCAATTGTTGTAACGGTGTATGTATACGAAGTCGATGGTCCTGTATATGGATTCGGAAGACTAAATGAGCCAATGAGCACACCGGGTATGGTGGCTGGTGAACCTGATAAAGTAATCGGAGAGCCGGCGCATCCGCTAACCGGATTTGCAGTAGGTTGATTCGGTGACGACATTATGGTGAGCATAGTAGAGCCTGATGAACCCGTGCAGTTTGCATTGCTTCCAAAAACCGACACTGTCGCCATTGTTGTGGGTACGCCCGGAGGAAATACAATTGTTACCTGTGTCGTTCCCTGACCATTTGTAATAATTCCTCCACTGTTCACACTCCAGGTGTAACTGGTTGCGTTGGGGATTGGTGTTTCTATAAACACGATTGGAATATTTGCGCAATAAAAAGCAGATCCTGTTTGTGGATTTCCTGCATTACCAACCTGTCCTGAAATTGTCAGGTTAGATCCATTATCACTTCCTGTAACAACCGGATTGGAACTTACCACGCGGATGCGATAACCGCTTCCGGTGAGTGTTCCGGCAGGTATTACACATGGAATGGTTCCGGCATTGATTGATGATAAAGTTCCAATACTCACTGGGCTTGCGAATGAACCGGTAGCATTTGATAATTGAGCAGTGAATACATTTCCGGCATTGGCAGCACCATTTGTAGTATAACTAACATTTAATGATACACCAGCACAAAAAGTTAATGGGGAAATTGCTGAAGTTGTGATAGTCGTAAATGCAAGAGAAGTAATGGTGAAATTTGTATTACTCATATCGAAGAAAATATTTCCAACCGCTTCAACTTTAATCCGGGCCTGCGAGGTAGTTACATTTGGAACTACAACACTTTCTGATCCGTCATTCGGTGTACTTGCTGATATTACAGTAGGAAAAGTGTTACCTCCATCAGTCGACAATGAAATTTTAACATTTGCCGTACTGATAGGTGAAGCAGTTGTGCCGCTAACATTCCAGGTTACATTCTGATTCGAACCTCCGTTCCATGAAACAGCAGTGTTCGGTGCTGTAACGGCAAAGGCTCCACCGCTATTAATTACAGTTACTTTTACAGTAGAATCCGGATGTGTAAATCCACCACCACCTACCTGGTTGTCACGCACTGACAACTGGAAGTGTATGGTGCGTGCCACATTCGGAAGAATTTCCCCAATAGTTGTTGTATTGTTTATGATATCGGAAAGCTTAGGAAATGTTCTCGAAGGGCTGGTTACCGGTATGAATGGCCTAAAAATAGGAGCACTACCGAGGTTAGCATTCCAGGCTCCTGCAGTACCTAAATCATATTGTTCCCATGAATAGGTAAGGGGATTACCATTGGCATCCGTTGCACTACCGGTAAGCACAAACGGAGTTGATATTGGAATCGAATAATTAGCTCCCATACTGGTAACTACTGGCGGAGTATTATTTGTACTGGTTGTGACCGGACAATTGTTACCACTTCCAGTGGTGCTGAAATTTACAATTTCATCAAAACTCTTTACATGAAAATATGCAATACTGTTTTAAGCAAGATCATCACTACCGCAAATACCAGCATAGGCCATGATGGTGATTCCGCTTCCGGGTTCATAAGCTGCGGAAGCGGCCCTGTTTCCATTACACGAACTGGTTACACTGTTGAAAGTATGATTGCCTCCGAACTGGTGACCCATTTCATGAGCTACATAGTCGATATCAAAGGGATCACCAACCGGGTTGGCGGAACCTGTCACTCCATTCGCCTTGCTTGATCCACACACCACACCAAGTCCTGCAATACCCCCGCCTCCTGTACTGAATACATGGCCGATATCATAGTTAGCTGAACCAATCACACTATTACAGGTTGAAACATTCTGGCTTAGCATGGTGCTACCGTTTCCATTTGTATATGGATCAGTAGAAGAATTCGTATATATTAATAAATTATTATTTGCTACCATGATCATCCGGATAGCAACTTCCGTTTCATATACACCATTGACCCTGTTCATTGTAGTAGTCATGCCTGCCAATGCACCCGGAACCGTTCCACCTTTCGTAGCAGCGTATTCACCGGTGCAGGCAAGTGCAAGCCGGTATGTGCGCAGTTGTGCGCCTGAGGTTTTTTGTACAGCACCTGCAGGTGGTATAATATCCATCAATGAAGAGGTTTCTTCTGCTTCACAAACAAATCCAGTAGTACGTTGCAGATCACTTTTGTAATAGCATATATACTCATCCGTTGTTTGTGAACTGTATGGATCAATAAAAACCTGCTTACCTGGTGAAAGAACCATCGCATGAAATCCAAGTGGTGTCAGGTCAAGCCTGATGGTCGCAGAAGGATCATCTATACCCTGGCCGGCATAAGTTTTTATTTCAGGAAATTTAGCAGCAAGTTCAGGACTCATTACAGGAACTTTATAGATCCTGAATGAAGCAGATGTACCATCGGGCATAGGCATTTCAAAAATTACAGTGCTCGTTTGTTTTACCGAAGGAGTTTCATCTGGAGCTTTGACCAACATTTCCTGCATGGAACTTTTGTCGATGCCGAGTGTGCGATATTTTTTAGGAATGATAAATCGTTCTCCCTTTACGGAAAATGATGATTCCGAAATATCACTCAGGGGTTTCCGTTCTGAACTTTGCGCTTTTAACTGAAAACTGTTGAAGGCAAATAAAATCACGAAACCAATCGATAGTTGATTCCTAAAATTAAGTTGAAGCATCGTGTAAAGGATTAAGGGGGTGGAATTGAGTTTCAATCAAATTTAAGGCTTATTTGCATGCTGTTCAATGCTTATATCTTAGATTTATCAAACTGATGTTTGAAACTAAGGGGAGCTAGATTTTAGAATCATTAAATCACAAACAATTATAAATCAAACAATTGTGATTAACAATGAAAATTAAAAAATTCTCCGGAATTGAATTATCTGCGACGCAGTAATTCAATAGCTTTCTTTACACCCGCTGCCAACCTGTCAATCTCTTCAAAAGTGTTATAAAACATAAAAGAGGCACGGATGGTACCGGGAATTCCCAAACGGAACATAACCGGCTCCGTGCAATGGTGACCTGTACGGACAGCAATGCCGAGGGTGTCGAGAAACATACCCGCATCCAGTGCATTCACTCCATCAATAACGAACGATACAACAGAAGCTTTTTCTTCTGCAGTGCCAATTAACCTCACACCTTCGATTTTTAAAAGCTCCGAAGATGCATAACGCATCAACTTCTGTTCGTGCTGCAACGCACCATTTCGATCAAGAGATGTGATATAGTCAATTGCGGATCCCAATCCTATTACTCCTTCAATATGCGGAGTGCCGGCTTCAAACTTAAAAGGTACTTCGTTGTAAGTTGTTTTTTCAAAGCTTACCGAACGGATCATTTCTCCTCCGCCCTGGTAAGGAGGCATTTTTTCCAAAAGATCTGATTTACCGTACAGGCAACCGATACCGGTAGGGCCAAACATTTTGTGCCCTGAAAAAGCAAGGAAGTCACAATCCAGCTCCTGAACATCTAACGGTTGATGCGCGGCTGCCTGTGCAGCGTCCAGTAAAACAGGAATGCCATTTTTGTGAGCAGCATCAATAATTTTTTTTACCGGGTTGATAGTGCCAAGCGAATTCGAGGTATGAACTATCGAAACGAATTTAGTACGATCACTAAGCAACCTGTAAAATTCATCAAGGATCAATTCGCCATTGTCGGTCATTGGGATAACCCTTAGCAATGCTCCCTTTTCTTCACATAAAATTTGCCAGGGCACAATGATGCTATGATGTTCCATAGCGGAAATTATTACCTCATCATTTTTACCGATGAATTTCCTCCCATAGGATGCCGCTACCAGGTTAATGGATTCAGTTGCGCCACGGGTAAAGATTATTTCTTTTTCGGAAGCTGCATTTATAAACTTCTGTACTTTCAGTCGTGTTTCATCATAAGCTGCAGAGGCTTTCTGACTTAAAAAGTGAACTCCCCGGTGAATATTGGCATTGTAGTGTAAATAATATTCATTCAGGGTATTAATAACGCTGACTGGCTTTTGTGAAGTAGCTGCGTTATCAAAATACACTAACGGTTTTCCATAAACTATTTCAGAAAGAATTGGAAAATCATTCCGGGCAGCCTGCACATCGAATTCACCAGCTACTTTGTTACCCGGGTACATTTTGACTTCAGAGTCCATTATTGTGCAGTTTTTCAACTGCCAGGTTCAATAGATTTTCGCGAAGGATTTCTTCCTTAATATTATTCAGCACATCGCCTGCAAACGCGATGTTGAGCATGGTCCGTGCGTTCATTTCGCCAATACCACGTGATCTCAGATAGAATAATGCTTCGTCATCCATCTGGCCGGTTGTTGCGCCGTGGGTGCATTTAACATCATCCGCAAAAATTTCGAGCTGGGGCTTGGTGTTCACCTGTGCATGATCAGAAAGCAGGATATTTTTGTTCGACTGGTAAGCATTTGTTTTCTGGGCATCTTTCCTGACAAATATTTTTCCATTGAAAACACCTGCACCATGTCCGCCGATAAGTCCCTTGTATAATTCATGGCTCATACAATGCGGCATGGCATGATCCACAAGAGTATGATTATCGACTATTTGGTGGTCATCGAGAATATAAAGCCCATACAAATGCGATGTGCAATTTACATCGCGGAGGAGAATGTGAAGGTTATTCCTAACTAAGGCGCCTGACAAAGTAATAGTAACACCATCAAAAAGACTGTTTTTTTCCTGGATTACCTGGGTAAAATTTACCTGTGAAGTTTGCCCTGATTCCAGCTGTGCTTTTACAAGTTCCAGTCCTGCGCCTTCTTTAATCAGTATTTCATTCACACAATTGGTAAAGCCGGTAGCGGTATTATTTGTACTGTGGTAGCTTTCTACAAAAGTTGTCTTTGAATTTTTTTCAGCAATGATCAGATTGCGAACTGTTGAAACATCACCCTGGCCGGTGTGGCTGTTGAAATGCATAAAATGAACCGGTATATCCGAAACCTGATTGCCGGTGATATGAATGAAAATTCCATCATTCATGAAAGATGTATTCAGCGCCACAAACGTTTCATTATGATATGTAGCGATTTTACCGAGATATTCCTTAACAGCTGTTTCAGAAGAAGCGGCTGCAAGGTTTTTTATCAGAATGCTTTCGTTACGTATTGCGTCGGATAACTCTGGTCGGAAAATACCGTTTTCAAAAACAACCACTATTACATCCTTACCAGCTATCCGGTTATTTTCCACCATTTCCTTTGTTACGGAACCATTTTCCTTAACGGAAAATTTCAACTCCTGCCCGGTGATCTTTTTCAGGTTGGTGTATTTCCATTCTTCATGTTTCAATGTTGGAAAGCCCAGTCGCGTGAAAGTCTCAAACGCTTCTGATTTTTCGTTTTTCAGAAGCGATGAATCTTTAACCTGGTTGTTGAAATCGGATATTATATTTTGCATTAATTCAATAGTAGATTCAGTAGGGGATTCGATAGTTAATTCAATAGGGGATTCAATAGTTATTTTAGTAGGGGGGCAATAGTTAATTCAATTGATTTTTCATACAACTCGTCACTCGTCATCCATTACTCGATACTAATTCATCCTTGATCCAGTCGTAACCTTTTTCTTCAAGTTCGAGAGCCAGTTCTTTGCCACCTGATTTTACGATCTTGCCTCTATAAAGTACATGAACGAAATCGGGAACAATATATTCAAGTAAGCGTTGATAGTGCGTGATCACAACAAAGGACCGTTTCCCATCTCGCAAAGCATTCACGCCATTCGAAACAATCCGCAGCGCATCGATATCGAGACCGGAATCAGTTTCATCCATTATTGCAAGCTTTGGTTCCAGCATAGCCATCTGGAAAATTTCATTACGTTTCTTTTCACCGCCACTAAAACCTTCGTTAACAGAACGAGTGGTCATTTGCTTATCCATTTCCACCAGCTTCATTTTTTCCTTCATCATTACCAGGAAATCTTTTGAATCGAGAGGCTGCAGACCTTTTGATTTGCGAACTTCATTCACTGCGGTTTTCAGAAAATTAGCATTGCTCACACCCGGTATTTCTACAGGATACTGAAATGCCAGGAAAATTCCTGCTCTTGCACGATCTTCTGGTGACATCTCCAGAAGATCTTCTCCTTCATAGGAAACCGAGCCGCTTGTTATTTCATAATCTTCTCTTCCTGCAAGCACAGAAGCCAAAGTGCTTTTGCCGGATCCATTGGGACCCATTATGGCATGCACTTCACCGGGATTAACATTTAATGAAAGGCCGGTGAGGATTTCTTTGTCTTCGACTCGAGCTTTGAGATCTTTTATTGTTAGCATATAGCTTTTTGGTTATCCTTTTAGGTGGGACGTCCCATGGGACGTACTTGCTTTACGTTTTATATGGAACTTTCTATAGAAAGCTTACCCGACACTTCCTTCCAGGCTTATTGCAAGAAGCTTCTGCGCTTCAACAGCAAACTCCATCGGCAGCTGATTAAATACTTCTTTACAATAACCGTTTACGATCAATCCCACTGCATCTTCCGTTGAGATCCCTCTCTGATTGCAATAAAAAATCTGATCTTCGCCGACTTTCGAAGTGGTTGCTTCGTGTTCAACGCGTGCGGTTTTGTTATTGATCTCCAGGTAAGGAAACGTATGTGCCCCGCATTTATCTCCAAGCAACAATGAATCACACTGTGAAAAATTACGGGCATTGGTAGCATTCTTATTAACTTTCACCAGTCCGCGGAAACTGTTATTGCTGAATCCGCCACTGATCCCTTTCGAAACAATCGTGCTTTTTGAATTTTTCCCGATGTGGATCATCTTGGTTCCGGTATCCGCTTGTTGTTTGTTGTTGGTAACTGCAACAGAATAAAATTCACCGATGGAATTATCGCCTTTGAGAATTACACTCGGATATTTCCAGGTGATGGCAGAACCGGTTTCAACCTGTGTCCACGAAATTTTGGAATAGTCACCAAGGCAGATACCACGTTTCGTTACGAAATTATAAATGCCACCTTTTCCTTCCTTGTCGCCAGGATACCAGTTTTGAACAGTTGAATATTTTACCTGTGCTCCTTTATGCGAAACAATTTCCACGACAGCTGCATGCAACTGGTTTTCGTCACGCATGGGTGCAGTGCAACCTTCAAGATAGCTTACAAACGCATCATCTTCAGCAATAATCAGAGTTCGCTCAAACTGTCCTGTTCCGGCTGAATTAATTCTGAAGTAAGTTGACAGTTCCATCGGACAACGTACACCTTTCGGTATGAAACAAAACGAACCGTCACTAAATACTGCGCTGTTTAGTGCAGCGTAAAAATTATCGGTAGGAGGTACAACAGATCCCAGGTATTTTTTAATAAGCTCCGGGTGTTCTTTTACCGCTTCACTAAAGGATGAAAATATTATTCCCAGTTCCGCGAGCGATTCACGAAACGTTGTTTTTACGGAGACGCTATCAATAACTGCATCTACGGCAACATTCGCCAAACGCTTTTGTTCTTCCAGTGAAATGCCAAGCTTATCGAAAGTATTCTTGATTTCAGGATCAAGCTCATCGAGACTGTTCAGTGTTTTTTTTGGCTTTGGCGCAGAATAGTAAATAATATCCTGGAAATTTATCTGGGGATAATTTACGTTGGGCCATTTGGGCTCGGTCATGGTTAACCAATGACGAAAAGCTTTCAGCCGCCATTCCAGCATCCATTCCGGTTCCTCTTTCTTATTTGAAATGAAACGGATTATATCTTCATTCAGTCCTTTGGGAGCATTGTCCGATTCTATGTCAGAAACAAACCCCCATTTATATTCCGTTGAAGTAACCTCGTCCAGTAATTTCTGATCGTCAGACATCTATTTTTATTTAGACTGATTCAATGTAATGCGCTAAAAAAATACCGGTCACACGGCAAAGCTTTCACCGCAACCACAGGTGCGGGAAGCATTGGGATTGTTGAATACAAACCCTTTTCCATTCAGGCCATCGGTAAACTCAAGTTGTGTTCCGATCAGATAAAGGAAACTCTTTTTATCACAGACTATTTTCACTCCCTTGTCTTCAAATAATTTGTCATCCGGTTTAAGTTCATTATCGAAGTCCAACACATAAGTAAGACCCGAACATCCTCCACCTGCAACACCAACTCTCACGAAAGCGTCCTCACTATGCTTCCCTTCAGTCCTGAGTATGAACAGTTTTTCTTTTGCTTTTTCTGTTACTGTTATCATTTTAAATGATTCTGATTTTTAGCGTTTTATGCTGGTACAAAGATATGAATTTCCAGCTGATTTTATAACACTACCGGGGTGTAATTGTTTGCCCTGATTCTGGTCATAAAAAAACCCCTTCAAAAATCGAAGGGGTTTCGCTAATGAATCTAACTAATTGACAAACAATTTACTGGATTGTTATCTTCTTATGGGTAGTGAATCTGGTTGATTGAATCTCAATAACATACATACCTTTTGGTAATGAAGAAATATTGAGTTCCACTTCATGTCTTCCTGAAGTATAAATCGCTGCAGGGAAATTCAACATTTCCTGGCCAGCCATATTCATCAGGCTAAATGAAACTGAAGATTCTTCTGCTAAAGTAAATCCTGTTGTTACCTGATCAGAAGCAGGATTCGGATAAATCATTACGTTTCCAACCGAAACTGGTTCAACTAGGCCTGTGGCACCAGGAACCACATTTATTGTAACAGGAACACTGCTGGATAACCTTAACAACTGCCATGGATAGCATGTAGTACTGGTGCATCCGTTTCCATCGGTAATGGTAAGGCAAATGGTGTACAACCCCGGTGCATTATAAGTATGACTTGGGTAAGCTCCGGTACTGCTGGTTCCATCACCCCAACTCCAGGTATAAGTAATAGGAGCTGCTCCTGTTGCCAGGTTGTAAGCTATATAAGTGTGGGGTTGAGTCGTGTCAGGATAGAGCGCATAATTTGAAGAGCATCCCGATCCGCTTGTAATAGTTACGTTCTGGCAAGTGGTGCAGATTTGTCCGTTTGCAGTTACAACAGTCAGGCAAACAGTATAGGTTCCGGGGTTGGCATAAGTATGAGTCGCTGTAGGTCCGCCTGTACCGGTACTACCGTCACCAAAATCCCATGTCCATGTAACGTTATTTTGTGCATTGGCAATAAATACAGATGTCGAAGGGCTGGTCTGGAATGTAAATGATGCATCACATAGCACACTGCCACCAATAAAAATTGAATCGCAATACGTATCGGAACAATTTGCTACGGAATCGGTAATTGTCAGGCATACCAGGAAAGGACCCACACTGTTATAAGCATGCTGTGGGTTTTGAAGAGTCGAAGTATTACCATCACCAAATGTCCAGAGGAAAGAAGTTGGATTTCCCTGTGATTGATCTGTGAAATCAACCAGGGTTGTACCTGGAACCGGTGCTGAAGTAAAATAAGCCTGGCAACCTGATGAAGAGGGAACAGTTACGCTTTGACAGCTGTTGCAGGTGGTGCCGTTTGCATCTAAAACAGTCAGGCAAACAGTATATGTACCGCTTCCATATGCATGAAATACACTGGCTCCGGTTCCTGCAGTTCCGTCACCAAAGCTCCAGGTCCAGGAAACATTATTAGCGCCACTAGCAAAAAACTGCACACCCTGAGGAGAAACAGTATAAGTAAAATTCGCATCACATACCGGTGGTACAAATCCGGTATAGGCGGTATCGCAATATGTATCAGTACAGGTTTGATTCTGGTAAACAGCAGTGATGGTAAGGCACGCATAAACAGTTGTGCCACCATTCACCGTAATTACCGGGTTCTGCAAGTTGGAAGTCTGTCCGGTGTTGAACGTCCAGCTCCAATTGGTGATAGTCCCCACAGTAAATGAGGAATCCGTAAACGCGATTACAGTACCGTTGGGAGTAGTTGTCACTGTGTACTGGAATCCCGCGTTGCAAGGCTGCTGCGCAAAAACCACGGAAGCAGTCAGGGTAAATAAAGCAATAAGTAGAGTTTTAAATTTCATGTTCCTGATATATTAGATTGTTAGTTGATTTTGATAGTTCTGGTGAATTACGATGTAAATGTAAGACCTAAATAATGATCCCCCAAGGACTAAATTAAACTCTTCTTACGCACTCACATGCCTTTTTTTCCGTGGCAGCTTTTCCCGGAGCCAGTTGGCATAATTAATAATTTCATTATCGCTGTCAGTATCAATTCCATAATTTTCAATGAATTGAGTAATCTTTTTCAAAAGCTTCGGGGAGTTCTCCAGTTGGCCAAGACCTGGGAGAATCGTAATAAATTCTTTCTCTTTCAGGTATTCTGCCTTTTGTAAAAAATCCCGGAAATCCTTGCGGATCTTCAGAATACGGTATTCCACAAATTCCAGGTCATGAAGCTCATACCGGATCATTAGTTCAGCAACTGCAATTTTCATCTGCAGGGCAGGATCAGCATTCCGGTAGCTGTCCAATTGGTATAACCGGGTCAGCGAACGTAATGATTCCCGGTAACGGTGCAGGTCGAAGTGAAGTACCGCCAGATTCAGGTAGATGAAAATTTCGTAGAATGGCGTGGCTGTTATTTTCCTGTTCTCACGTATATCTTCCAGCACGCGAATGCCTTTTTCTTTATCGAGCTTGGAATAATTAATCACCAGGGAATTGTAGTAGAAGAATACATATTTATCATACAGAAATCTGCCGAATTCTTCCATGGCTTCCTTCAGCAATTCAGTATACTGAAGCGACTTCTGGAGCTTGTCATTCTTAAATAAGGAATTTACGAGATAAGTCAGCAGCTGCAGCTTGGTATCATGGTTGCCTTTGTTAAACAGTCCAAGCCGTGTAAATTCCCGGTAAGTTTTAAGGAGGTATTCTTCCAATGCCAGGTAATCGCGGTTTTGTAACAGAATCTGGCTAACGGCCGTGTAGATACGAAATCGGAATTTGGTACTTTTCCTGATTTCGGGATCATGGAGAAAATCATCAACTGTTTTCTGTAAAAGCACAACAACCGGCTGATCGCTTCGGGAGAAATTTTGAGTTACCTTAAGCCTGTAGCTCAGCACGGCAACAACGTCGTCGATACTACGCAGCTGGCGGATTTTCTCCTGGTTATCCTGTCGTTTACGGATATATGTTTCCGGGTTGATATCGAGCTGTTCATGAGAAAGCCTGATGAATTCACCGAAGATGAGATCCAGCAGCTCGAAATTCTCAATGGATGCGGCACGTGACTCCGCTTTGCGAAGGAAATAAGCAGCCAGTTGTGTATTGCTGCGAGAAGAATAGAAGCGTGACAAGGCCAGGTGATTGATGGCTACGAGACTTTCTTCTTCATTGTAATGTTGCAACAACAGGCATTTATTCAGGTCGTTCATCAGGCGGTTGCGAAGCCTGTAAAACGCGTTCTTAGCTGCTCCGTCATAGAGTTTTTTAAAGATTTTTTGCTCGTCATAACCGGGTCCGTTCTTGCGGATATAGTCAAAGAGTAAGATATCTTTTCGTTCTCCCGATTGCATGCGTGAATGGTAAAGCTTGAAAAACCGCACTTCTTCTTTGTTCAGGTGGCTGATAATGGCCCCGACAGTATCCATTTTATTACTTTTGGATGCGTAAGATACTTAAAAAATCATTAGTGCACTCCGCAAAGGGATTCCTTATTTTTGTTTCATAAATTCTAAACACATGAACAATCGCATTTTCATTGCCGCGCTCTTCCTGGTGGCTAACCTGTTGATTTCCCGCCAGGGGATTTCCCAGGGTACCACCACGCTTCATGTAATTGATATGCCCGGTTTCCCGGACCTGCCACAGGATACGGTGTATGAGCAAAACACATATGCATTTAACATTGTTATTGCAAACAACACCAACATGATGGTCGCTGGAGGACTCAGCGTCGAAATTAAGGTGGATTCCATAACCACCACGCTGATCAGCAGCCCGGCAACCCAGATACAGGCCGGGGATACCACGACTCTAATTGTTCCAGTCTATAATTTTACCCAGCCGCAATTCAAGGTTGGGAATAATATTGTGGTGGTCTGGCCTGCTGTGAATGGGTCGTTGATTCCAGTCGATTCTTTCATTACAAATGTGTTTTTCATCCCACTGAGTAGCCTCGGTACACATGATCCTGCATCCCCTCAGTTGCTACTATATCCTGTTCCTGCATCCGGGCAGCTTCATTTTGAAACCAGTTCCGGAAATACAGTTGAGTACGTAAGAATATTTGATATGTCCGGACACCTGGTTGTAGATTCAATAATGCCTGAAAACAGGAATATCGATATCTCAGGTCTCGAAAAAGGACTTTATATTATTGAAGCGGTTATGGATGGACGGATCATCCGGAAAAAATTCCTGAGGGATTAACCTATTCAATCCTGCCTGATTTTATATTAACAGGGAAGAGCAGTCTTTTTTACATTTGTGACCTTGTCACGACTCATTCTCATTCCCACACCAATCGGTAACCTGGAAGATATCACGCTTCGGGCGATACGTATGCTAAAAGAAAGTGATGTTCTTCTTGCAGAAGATACACGAACTTCCCGGGTGTTGCTGCAACACTTTGGCATCGACAAAAAATTACTTGCGCATCATCAGCATAACGAACACCAGTCCACGCCAGAAGTTATCCGGATGTTGCAAGCAGGACAAACTGTTGCTTTGATCAGCGATGCAGGAACTCCGGGAATTTCTGATCCGGGTTTTCTGCTGGTGCGTGAAGCGATCAGGGCGGGAATTGAAGTAGAATGTTTGCCCGGACCTACAGCGTTTGTTCCTGCATTGATAGTATCCGGATTGCCTTGTGATAAATTTTATTTTGAAGGATTTTTACCTGTGAAAAAAGGCCGTCAAACACGGTTGAAAATACTGGCTGAAAAAGTTGAAACAATTGTTTTGTATGAATCACCTCATAAAATTGTAAAAACCCTGGAACAGCTTTGTGAATTTTTTGGAAGTGACCGCCCTGTTTCTCTTTCAAGGGAACTTTCTAAACTGCACGAAGAAACTTTACACGGAACGTTGCTGGAACTCGTCAATCATTTTAAAAAGACAGAACCGAGAGGAGAGATGGTAATTGTGATTGGAGGTAAGTGAGCATGCTTAATACGAATTGTCTATTTTCCTAATGAACATGTTTATTCTTGACATACAGCATTTCTAATTTTTTTAAGCTAATCAATTCTTCTCTAGGCCGAAAGTTTAGCTTTTAAGGAATTATAGGGCTTCCCCTGTAAAAATAAGTTTTGCATACTCTAATTCTTATCTTTACTATAACCCTATTTTTCTCATATTATGGATACAATAAGAAAATTGTTAGTCGCCAACCGTGGCGAAATCGCGATCAGGGCACTACGTGCAGCCACCGAACTAAGTATAAGAACCGTAGCAGTATTTACTTACGAGGATCGTTACTCATTACATCGTTACAAAGCCGATGAGGCATACCAGATAGGTGGTGACGCAGAACCGCTGAAACCGTATCTTGATATTGAGGAAATTCTGAAAGTGGCAAAGGATAACCAGGTAAATGCCATCCATCCAGGATATGGTTTTCTTTCAGAAAATGTACGCTTTGCGACACGTTGCCGGGAAGAGGGAATTATTTTCATTGGTCCATCACCTGAATCCATGCAGATGCTGGGTGATAAGGTTGCTGCTAAAGCAGTTGCACGTAAAATCGGAATTCCACTTATTGAAGGTAGCGAAGAAGCCCTGACTACTTATGAAATTGCATTAAAAGAAGCTCAAAGAATCGGGTTTCCCCTGATGATAAAAGCGGCAGCCGGGGGTGGCGGAAGAGGAATGCGGGTGGTCAGGAAAGAAGAAGATCTCGAAAAATCGTTCATGGAGGCCCGTCGGGAAGCCGGTAATGCTTTTGGCGATGATACTGTTTTCCTGGAGAAGTTCATCAATGATCCCAAGCATATTGAAGTTCAAATCCTGGGTGACCAGTCCGGCAACCGGGTACATCTTTTTGAACGCGATTGTTCCGTTCAGCGTCGTTTCCAAAAAGTGGTGGAGATAGCCCCGGCGCCAAACCTTAATTCGGAAATTAAAAAAGCACTTTATAATTATGCGCTTGATATTGCAGCTTCTGCTGATTATTACAATGCAGGGACAGTAGAATTCCTGGTAGATAAGGATGAGAATATTTATTTCATTGAGGTTAATCCAAGGATACAGGTCGAACACACAGTAACGGAACAGGTAACGGGTGTGGATATAGTAAAATGTCAGATCCTCATTGCCGATGGAAAATCATTGGCGTCACCGGAAATTGATATCAAACACCAGGTTCAGATTCCATGTTTCGGGTATGCCATCCAGTGCCGCATAACCACCGAGGATCCGAAGAATGAATTCAAGCCCGATTTTGGAACACTCATAGCATACCGGAATGCTGGTGGATATGGGATTCGGCTGGATGAGGGCAGCTCCTACCAGGGAGTTAAGATTTCTCCGTTTTTTGATTCCATGCTCGTCAAGATCACTGCAACCGGAAGAAGCCTGTCAGATGCCGCTCAGCGTATGCACCGGACGTTACTTGAGTTTCGCATTCGTGGCGTGCAAACCAACATCCCGTTTCTTGAAAACGTAATCCTTCATCCGGAGTTCCGGTCAGGAAAGTGCACCGTAAATTTCATAGGTAAATATCCAGACCTTTTTAAATTCAGAGCGAAACGTGACAGTGGTACAAGGATGTTGCGGTTTATTGCCAATATCCTTGTAAATGGAAATTCAGACATAAAAACATTTGATAAGGAGAGAATTTTCAGGAAACCTGCTGTTCCTTCCGTTCCAGCCGGTGCCACAGTTTTACCAGGGACAAAAAATAAACTCACGGAACTGGGACCGGTAAAATTTGCGGAATGGCTTAAGCAGGAAAAAAAGATCTACTATACCGATACAACATTCCGTGATGCACACCAGTCATTGTTGGCAACGCGGCTGCGTACCACCGATATGATGAAAGTTGCAAAACAGTTTGCCATAATGCATCCACAATTATTCAGCATGGAAGTTTGGGGTGGCGCAACATTCGATGTGGCTTTACGCTTTTTGCATGAATGCCCGTGGAAAAGGTTGCAATTG
>JANWID010000079.1 GCA_025450095.1 Bacteroidia bacterium
GTAATTACTTTTCCGCAACCATTTAATATCCCTTACGTTATGTTTTGGTGAATGTCATAAATGGCAAAAAACCTGCAAAATGGAAATGATAAACCGTAGACTTATCAAGTGGATCTTTATCGTTGTTGTATTAACAACTTTCCTGTTAAAGCTGGATGAAGTATTTGCATTTTGAATCTTCACTTCAAACAAATTTAATTGAACAGGAATTACTGTAATCTTTATTATTTATGCCAAGGAACAGGATGAGATCAAAACTGAAAACGAGGATGAGTATGCGGACGAGAATCATCGTTGCATCATCGATATTTGTACTCCTCGCTATTCTTTTTGTTATACAATTTAATATTGTTGATATAGAGGAATCAAATGCCTTCGCATCCGGTGACTATAGAACAGCAGGATCGGGGGATTGGGAGAATGTTGATGTGTGGGAAGTATATGACGGAACTGACTGGGAAAAAGCAATTGAACCTCCCGATGAAACTGTAAAGACCATCTTGCTGACAAATAACCAAAAGATCACCATAACTGATGAAATCCTGGTCAATAAAATTGAAATTGATGAAGGCGCCAGTTTAAATATTGAATCGAACACGGTAAGGATTTCCAAATTCAACGAAAAGGGTGGATTAATTTGTAACGGCTCACTTTCATTAGGTACTGCCATTCTCGAAGGGAATGGCGATTTTATAATCGGACCCAAAGCGAAACTGTATATTGGTTCTGATGCAGGAATTGATAAAAAAGGGCTGTCGGGAAATGTACAGCTATCCGGGAAAAAGGAATTCCACCGGGATGCCATATACGTTTTTAATGGATCCATACGGCAACGTACCGGTAACGGAATACCTGCAATAATGTCGCACCTTATTGTAGATAATTCATCAGGTATCGATCTCGATCAGCAGATTGAAGTGCTTAAAAAAATTGAGCTCCTGAAAGGAACGTTACGAACAGGAATCTATTCATTGACCCTGGGTACTTCAGTTAATAATACATGTGCAATAAAGTTTGAAAACGGCTCTCTGAATGGGAATGTTAAATCCTGGTTCGGCCCATCTAATATTTCTGAATTCCGGTTACCTGTTGCGGATGCATCACAAAATTGTGTCCTTGAATTTATCTCGGCAAATCCCAGGTTTGGTAAAGGACTCCTTGAAATGAAATACCAGGAAGGAGTACCCGATGACTCCAGGAAATCACCATTTGAAGCCAGGCAGATCGTTGTAGCTATAACCGGTGCCGGTTATTTTTCTGCCATGCTTTCCAATGGTGCTGGTGAAGCATGGATGCAACTTGGGAAAATAAACGATGAAAGCAAAAACCGACAAACGATTACGTGGAATGTCATTGAGAAAAATGATCCTGTAAACGATGTTACTCACAATAAATCGATCTCTAATATTTTGTACGGCCCCGGTTATTTTAATGACCAGCTTGTGGTGAGGTTTTTCAGTGAACTTAAAACCACGGTGACTTTACAGATGATCAGTCAGAAAGGGCAAATAGTACAATTGTCGACCGTGGAAACTCAACCCGGGTATAATCAATTTGTTTTTCATCCATCAAACGAACTGAGCGATGGACCCTATATGGTGCATATTGGAAACGCTTCCGAAATACATACTTTTCGGGCGAATTGCCAGGTTGCAAAAAATCCTGTTAAAGGAAGCTAAATTCAATTTTATTAGTCTTTGATGTTCAATGAGTTAATTATGTAATTCATTGAAATTAAATGCTATATGAATTAATAGATTTTCGAGCATGAGACCATTTGTAAATTTTTCTGTTTAGTAATTATACAATCATAAGTTCCTGAATTGACCAAAATCATAAACTGATCCGGTTAAATTGGTAATTTTGTGAATCTCAAAATTGTATTTATGTCTGAGGCACAAAGAGAACAGGAATTTCAACAGAGAATAGATTCTGGTGAAGTAATAGAACCCAAGGATTGGATGCCGGAACGTTACCGTAAGCAATTGATCCGGATGATGTCGCAGCATGCTCATTCAGAAGTAGTGGGAATGTTACCCGAAGGAAATTGGATTACACGGGCTCCAAGTCTGTCACGCAAAGCAATTTTATTAGCAAAGGTTCAGGATGAAGCAGGTCATGGTCTGTATATTTATAGTGCAACCGAAACGCTCGGAATTGACCGCAAGGAGATGCTTGAGCAATTACATACCGGCAAGGCGAAATATTCTTCCATATTTAATTATCCCACTCTTTCATGGGCTGATATGGGAGCAATCGGGTGGCTGGTTGATGGAGCTGCTATAGTAAACCAGACTGCACTTGCAAAATGTTCTTATGGACCGTATTCTCGGGCTATGATTCGTATCTGCAAGGAAGAAAATTTTCATCACAAGCAGGGATACCAACTACTGGCTTACCTGATGCGTGGTACAAAAGAACAACAGGAAATGGCCCAGGATTCCATGAACCGTTTCTGGTGGCCTGCACTGATGATGTTCGGACCTTCCGATACCAATTCTCCCAACAGCGATGAATTGATGCGCTGGAAAGTAAAGTTGTATTCAAATGATAACCTGCGTCAACGATTCATCGATCGTACCGTGCCGCAAGCCGAAGCTATCGGGTTGAAAATCCCGGATCCGGATCTGAAGTGGAATGAAAAGACAAAACATTACGAACATGGTGATATTAACTGGGAAGAATTTTATAATGTGGTAGGCGGAAATGGACCCTGTAACAGGGAAAGAATGCGTGCCCGGGTGAATGCTGATACGAATGGAAAATGGGTACGTGAAGCCGCGGCAGCTTACGCTGAGAAACATAAAAACTAAATTCTTCATTTAAATTAAATAGAGCAATGGCTGAGATGGACGGAGCCAACACCCAATGGAAGCTTTGGGAAGTATTTACACAAAAAAAATCAGGTTCGCCACACGAGCATGCCGGAAGCGTGCGTGCTCCAGATGCGGAAATGGCACTCCTGAATGCCCGCGACGTATATTCACGCAGAAATGAAGCGGTAAACATTTGGGTGGTACCTGCGGAACAAATAGTTGCATCCACTCCGGAAGATATGGGCCCCTTCTTTGATCCTGCGAATGACAAAATTTACAGGAACCCGAATTTTTACAAAACACCGGAAGGTATAAAAATGATTTCCTGATTTCATGAGCTCCGAATTATCACATACCGGATTATCGCAGCAAAAGGCATTATTTGAATATTGCCTGCGTCTTGGAGATACATCATTGATACTGGGACAACGACTGTCGGAATGGTGTGGACATGCACCCGCACTGGAAGAAGATATTGCAATTTCGAATATCGCATTGGATCTGATCGGTCAGTCACGTATCATTCTTTCTTATGCCTGTGAAGTAGAAGGAAAACAAAACACGGAAGATACCCTGGCATATTTTCGCGACGAACGCAATTACAGGAATATGCTGATGACGGAACAACCCAATGGGGATTTTGCAATGACTATGACCCGACAGTTTTTACTGAGTGCTTTTAATTACCACCTCTATAGTGAACTTACAAAGAGCAGTGATAAAATGATTGCTGCATTTGCAGCTAAATCACTGAAAGAAATTGCCTATCATTTGCGTCATAGCTCCGACTGGGTGCTGCGTTTGGGTGATGGCACTAAAGAAAGCCATGAAAGAATGATGGATGCAGTAAATGAACTTTGGTTCTTCACAGATGATTTATTCGATGGAGATGAAGTGGATGAATTGCTTTTGAAATCAGGCATTGGCGCTGACCTGAAAATTGTGAAAGCTAACTGGACACAAACAGTTCATTCCCTTTTTGAAAAGGCCAATCTTAAACTTCCCCAGGCGAATAATCTTCTCCGTAAAGGAAGTCGTAGCGGAAAACATACCGAGCACCTGGGATATATTCTGGCCGAAATGCAGTTTCTGCCAAGAGCATATCCGGATGCAACATGGACATGAAAAATTCATTGACAACAATTCGTGCGTTAGTGGGTGCAGTGCTCGATCCCGAGGTTCCCGCTCTTACTATCAATGATCTTGGAATTCTCCGGGAAGTCAGGGAATCGGGTTCAGGAATTGAAATATTGATTACCCCGACTTTTTCAGGTTGTCCTGCCATGAATGCTATTGAAAGTGAAATCAGGCAGGTTTTGAATGATGCTGAAATTACCGGCTACGAAATTAAAACGGTTCTGGCACCTGCATGGACCACTGACTGGATTTCTGAAGATGGTAAACGAAAGTTGAAAGAGTATGGGATTGCTCCTCCGTCAATGTCAACTGAACAACATCTGAAAGCTATGCTGACAGGGAAAAGCGAAGCCACACACTGTCCTTTTTGCAATTCTGAAAATACCAGGTTAACCAGTCCCTTTGGGTCCACTGCCTGCAAAGCACTTCATTATTGTAACAACTGTCATCAGCCATTTGAAGAATTCAAATGTCACTAATATATTTTGGCAGCGGATTCCTTTTGATACAGTAAGCACACCTTTTTCTATTCACAAGGGCTTTTAGTACTTTTGAAGAGTTATTCTCAAAGCCAATGACAATTAACTTTATTATCGAAGAGGGAGTTGGAAAAATACTGTTCAACCGTCCGGAAGTACTGAATAGCTTTAACCGTGAAATGGCCATGGCTTTTCAAAAAGTACTGAGTGAGTGTGAAAAAAATGACCAGATCAGGGCATTGCATATTTCCGGTGAAGGCCGGGCCTTTTGTGCCGGACAGGATCTTGCCGAAGCAATTGCTGAGGATGGTCCCGGATTGAGCACTATTGTCCGTGAACATTATAATCCCATAATTTCAATGATCCGGTCGATTGAAAAGCCGGTGGTTTGTGCAGTGAACGGTGTAGCAGCCGGAGCGGGTGCGAATATCGCCCTGGCGTGTGATATTATTTATGCCGGAGCATCGGCAACATTCATCCAGGCTTTCAGTAAAATTGGTCTGATTCCCGACAGCGGCGGTACTTTTTTTCTTCCCCGACTGATTGGTATGCAACGGGCTACTGCACTGATGATGCTTGCTGAAAAAGTAACGGCTGCTGATGCGCTGCAGATGGGAATGATTTACAAAGTTTGTGACGACAGTGAGCTGCAACAGGTTTCCATGCAAACCGCAAAAAAACTTTCTCTTATGGCTACTAAAGGTTTGGGATATACGAAAAGAGCGCTGAATCTTTCTCTTTTCAACAATCTTGATGATCAACTTGATGTAGAGGAAAATTTGCAGACAAAGGCCGGCAATACCGAAGATTATAAAGAAGGCGTTGATGCTTTCCTGAACAAGAGAAGTCCTGTTTTTAAAGGTGCCTGATATGCCGGGAAAAATAAAAGTAGGTGTTGCCGGTGCAGGGGCCATGGGTAGTGGTATTGCACAAGTGGCGGCAATGTCAGGGCATAAAGTCGTTTTGTTTGATACGAATACGGAATCTCTGACCAAAGCACAAACTTCGGTTCACAATAATTTCGCAAAACTTATTGAAAAAGGAAAACTGGATCCTGTAGTCGCAGAATCTTATATTAATGCTATCAGCTTTACCGGCAATCCTGATTCTTTTACAGGATGCGGGCTGGTTATTGAAGCAATTATTGAAAATCTTGAAGCCAAAAAAGAGCTTTTCAAAATTATTGAAGCCAAAGTCAAAACAGATTGCATCCTGGCTACGAACACTTCCTCGCTTGCTATAGTTGCAGTGGCAACGGCATGCAGTGAAAGGGAAAGGGTAGTGGGAATTCATTTTTTTAACCCCGCAACCCTTATGCAATTGGTGGAAATTATACCGGCTTTTACAACTTCGAATGAAACAACTGCAAGAGCGCGGGATATTGTTAATTCATGGGGAAAGACTACAGTGCTGGCAAAAGATACTCCTGGATTTATTGTGAATCGTATAGCACGACCATTTTATGGAGAAGCTATAAAAATTTACGAAGAAGGAATTGCAGATATACCAACGATTGACCGGGCAATGAAAACATATGGAGGATTTAAAATGGGCCCTTTTGAACTGATGGATTTTATCGGGAACGATATCAATTACAAGGTAACGGAAACCGTATGGGAACAGTTCTTTTACGACCCGCGTTATCGTCCATCGATAACGCAAAAACGTTTGTATGAAGCAGGACTGTTTGGACGTAAGAGCGGAAGAGGATATTACCGCTATGATAAACCACAGGGAGAAGTGAGTTCGGGTGAAAACCCAATGCTGGAAAAATCGATCTTCAACAGGATCCTGGCCATGCTTATCAATGAGGCGGCTGAAGCACTATATCTTAATATTGCTTCACGCGATGATATTGATTTGGCTATGACAAAAGGCGTGAACTACCCAAAAGGCCTGTTAAAATGGGCAGATGAAACAGGTATCGGGAATGTTCTCCATTCTCTGAATACATTGCAGGATGATTACGGTGATGATCGTTACCGGCCAGGTTTGTTATTGAAAAAAATGCATGCTGAAAAGCGAACTTTTTACTGATCTGTAGCACCATCGTTTTTGAGACGGTGCAATAAATCTGTTCCTGCTGCAAGCTTTCGGATCAACTCCATTTCCGCTCCCGACAGTTCCTTAAATTTTGCCTGAAGATTGCCGGAATTGTTTTCAATTCTTAAATCTTCATTAAAAAGCAGGTAAGAAAGCATATCAGCGCGAAGCTTTTCTTTATCGGAATTGTTCAATTGCGATTCAAGCAATCTGAACTGACTGATAATTTTATGATAAGAATTTTCCGGCATTTCAAAAGACCTTATTTGGTCGAACGGACCTGTTCATTTTTGAGAGAGATGTCCTGGTACGCAGGTTGTATCGGCCATGTAAAATGAAACGTACATCCTTTTTGTGGTAGTGACTCTATCCAGATTTTCCCACCATGTTCTTCAATAATCTTTTTCACGATAGCCAGTCCAACACCTGTACTTTCAAATTCATCACGGGTATTGATGGTCTGGAATATCACAAATATTTTATCATGGAATCGGGGATCAATGCCCGGCCCGTTATCCGATATGCTGAACTGGTAAAATGCATCCTGCGATTGAGATGAAATTTTTACCTGCTTATCGGGTCCGGGATTGAATTTTACAGCATTTGAAATGAGATTAATAAATACCTGCTGCATTTTTATCCGGTCGGTGTTTATTTCAGGAAGTGTATTTTCAATATTGAAACTGCAATCTTCCTTGTGGCCGAGCATATCAATTGTTTCTTTCACCAGCTGATTCACATCAAAATCTTCACACTGGTTATTACGTTTGGCAACTTTTGAATAATCGAGAATACCGTTGATGAGGGCTTCCATCCGGATTACCCTTTCTTTGATCAGGTTGAAATTTTTCCTTACTTCACCCGGTAACAAATGACCTGCGTCCTCTTCGATCCATCCGGTCAGGTTTCCGATGGCACGCAGCGGCGCTTTCAAATCGTGAGAAACAACGTAAGCAAACTTGTCGAGTTCTTTATTTGTTTTTTCCAGATTGCGGAGATAATCAGCCATCCGTTCTTCCGACTTTTTCCGTTCCGAAATATCACTTTCGATAAAAATGTACTTGACTGTTCCTTCCGCATCATCCATGATCCGGGTTACATTTTCCTGGACCCAGAACGAATCACCATTCTTATTGTATTTGATAATTTCAGTGTTGTAGTTATTTGTCGCGAAAGTGCGGGTTTCAAGCAAATGCCGCCTTTCAGGATCGCTTAGTGAACCAAATAACAGTGCTCCGGGGTTTTTACCAATTATTTCAATAGCATCATAACCGGTCAGCCTGGTAAATCCATCATTGACCCATTCTGTTTTTCCATCCTTATCTGTTATGATAACAGAATTGATTGTTTCACTGGCCACCAGTGAAAGTTCTTCCAGCTCGGCATTTTTTCGAATCAATAGTTCTTTCGATTCTTCAATTTTCCGGATAACGGCATTTTTTGAATAAAACAGATAAGAGCTTAGTCCGGTCATTATGACCATGCTTGTGATTACGGTATAAAGATGTTTTGTATCAATGGAACGTTCATCAAGATCCCATGATATCAACATACCCGGTTCGGTAAAATCAGTGATGGCATAGAAATACACCACATTGATAAGTGAAAGAATGAGCGTGATTCTTCCGCCTTTGTTCTCCAGGATAATATAGGAATACAGGATGATGGATCCCATATAAAAGAAGTCAGGATTCCTGATCCCACCATTGTAATATGTTACAATGTGAATAAGACTTAAACCTGCAATTATACTAATGGTATACGCCAACGTTAGGTTGCGATGCCAGCGAAGCACCAGGAAATTGCTGATGAGCATGGCAGCGAGCAGGGTAAAGGCCATCAACCGTCCTGCGTTAAGCTGCCTGAAAGCGATTTCCTCGAAAGCAAGTAGTGTAAGCAGTACTGTACCCATTAGGGAATACATCCTGAAAAGATGATATCGTTGCCTTTTCAGGATATCATCGGCCTGAATGGAACTCAGCATTCCCCTGCTCCGGAAAAATTCAATTCCTTTCATGATGAAAATGTCTTGCTTGATTGAAACTGGTACGACTGTGTTTTGGGTTCTTTCGGCCATGTAAACCTGAAATCGGCACCCTGTCCTGTTTGAGATTCTACCCAGATAGATCCACCTTCTTCTTCAACAATTTTTTTGACAATGGCGAGTCCCACCCCGGTACTTTCCACAGTATCGCGAGGGTTGAGAGTCTGGAAAATCACAAATATTTTTTCATGAAAGCGTGGATCGATACCAGGCCCGTTATCTTTTACACTGATCAGCCAGTCATTTTCTTTTTCTTCAGTCTTGATAACGATATTGATTTCCTTTTTGTCGTTGTATTTTATGGCATTCCCGATAAGGTTAGAAAAAATCTGCTGGAATTTTATCTTATCTCCATACAGTACAGGGAGCTGACCGGGAATGGCAACGGAACAGTTCTCCGGTATGGAACAGAATTCTATAATTTCATTAATAAAAGTATTTAGATCGACAGACGATTTTTCACCTTTTTTATGATTAGCCCGTGCAAATTCCAGGAGCCCGTTAATCAGGTCTTCCATACGCGAAACACGGCTCTTTATAATATTGAAATTAGAGCTGGTTTCTTCCGAAAATTTGCCTTTCATATCTTCTTCAATCCACTCTGTAAGATTAGAAATTGCATGTAAAGGAGCTTTCAGGTCATGTGAAACTACATAAGCAAATTCATCAAGTTCCTTGTTTGTGATCTCCAGTTCTTTCAGGTATTCCCGTATTTTGTTTTCAGCCTGCTTTCTTTCTGTGATGTCATCCTGTAGTGCTACGTACTCAGTAATTCTTCCTTTATCGAAAATCGGTGTCACCGTTAACTGGCACCAATAACTTTTACCATTCTTATGGTATGCTTCGGTTTCGCCATTATAGTTTTGACCCGAAAAAAGTCTTTCCCTCATCTGCTTAACAGCAATACTTTCTTCATGATTTCCCCGGAGCAGCTCACCCATCAATATTCCTTTTGCTTCGCTGAGTGAGTATCCTGTGAGTTGCGTAAAAGCGTCATTCACCCAGGTTACACGGAATTCATGATCGGAAATTATGACTGCACTGTCGGTTTTACTGGCTACTAATGAAAGCTTACGCAGCTCCTTATTTTTTCCGGCAAGTATGCGCTGTGATTCCCGGATCTTTTCAATTACAATATTCTTCGAACTTCCCAGGTTATTGCTCAACGCCGCAATGGCAATAACAGCCATTCCCGTTGAAAAAAGAAAATCCTGGTTCAGATCCGATTTGTTTGCAGCCAGAACATTAGTCACCAGCGCCGGATTGTCGCTGATCATATAGAAATATACCTGGTTCACAATAGATAGTCCCAGCATGATCCATCCTTGTTTGTTCCCAATCAGGATCACGGTGGCAATAATCATGAATAAATAATAAAAGTTACCCGAGTTCCGGATTCCGCCATAGTAATAGTTGAACAGGTGCACGCAGGCAAATGCCGTCATCAGGCAAATGATATATGCAATTTTTAGATTATGGTGCTTTTGCAATAACAGGTAATTGGCCAGAAAAATAATTGCAAAAGTTTGCAGCCCTATGGTAAGAATGTCACTGTCGAGGTTGAACGACATCGCATGAAATGATTCCGCGATGCACAATAAAAAACATGTTGCCGAAAATGTAAAAAACAACTTATACCGTTGTCTTTCAATTAGATCATCTTCTGGAATACTCTTATAAATACCCCATGACAGGACCTGCCGGATTCTCCTGAAAAAGTCTTTGAACATGCGGTTTTAAACGGAACTCCTCGCATTGGGTTACATACAATTTGGAGATATCGTCCATTTTACTAATAAACAAAGCGGGGTTTAAAACTTTTATCCGGAAATAATTTCAAAAGTGTATTAAAATGATGCTTTTTTGTATTTTTAAAATCAATTAAACGCACAAAAGGGGAGTAGAGATGTCTACGAAACAAGTTACAATTCTGCATGTAGAAGACGACGAAGTGGATGCTATGGTTATGCAAAGGGCATTGAAAAAAACCAATCTTAACTACCGTTATTTTCATGCAAAAAACGGGTTACAGGCTTTAGATATGTTAAGGGGAACCAATGGTCAGGATAAAATTACGCCACGTCCAAGTATTATCCTTCTCGATCTGAATATGCCCCAAATGAACGGTCATGAATTTTTAAGAGAATTGCGTGCCGATAGTGAGCTTAAACCCATTTCCGTATATGTGATTTCGACTTCCAACGACGATCGCGACCGGATTGAGGCATACGGAAATAATGTTGCGGGGTATATTGTAAAGCCTCTGAGCCTGGAGAGTTATGTAGATGCGGTATCGGTGCTTAATAATTTCTGGGAACTAACCGAACTCCCATAAAAAAACCCGGCAGAACCGGGTCTTTTCGTCATGAATCATTTGTCAGGCAACCTTTTTTGTTAATGGATTAGGCTTCTTGAAAGCCCGATATACATCTTTTACAGAAATGCCAGACTGCTCAAATGCGTTAGGTAGTTCTTCAGCGATGCCCGTTAACAATCCCTTTAGATCATCAAATGTGTGATTCCGGCTTACAGGAATTCTCAGGCCTGCGTTATTTATAGCTACACTAGGAAACACGGAAAGGTTGAAAAGATAACCGCGGTTAAGCATTCGTTTCACCATGCTAAACGCCACCATTGGTTTGGATACGCCAATAAAGAAGATCGGGGATTGGTTATGCCACATCAATGGTAATTCAAGATCATCGCATAAGCTGTTCACATAATTTACCCGATCCTGCAGCTGTTGTTGAAGAACGGTTATTTCATGGCTCAAATGAATTTTTGCAGAGGCGATACAGGCACCAAGCATCGGTGGCTGAATGGGACCGGAAAAAATAAATGGTTTACTGCAGTTCCGTGCGAATTCGTGGGTCTTCTCATCCGGGAAAACAGTGATCCCGCCGGCAGCACCAAAAGCCTTGTTGAGTGATGTTACCAGGATCATTTTGCTGTGGAAGTATGGAACAGAATTCATCACATACCCGGTACCGTTTTTACCGGTCCAGCTCATGCCATGAGTATCGTCGATGTAAAGTTGAAACTGTTCGTAACGGTTCAACAGTTTGTAAATTTCATCCATCGGAGCACAATCACCATACATGGAATAAACACCATCGGCCATGTACCATATTTTCCGGTAAGAGCCTTTCAGCTCGTTTATTTTCTCCTCCAGTTGATCCATCCTGTTATGACGAATCACTTCGATCCTGATATTTCGCGCTTTCAGCATTTGTACTGCTGTCTGAACGCTGTCGTGAACCATGGTGTCCAGGATCACAGCATCATCATCTTTTACAAGAATTGGTATGTTTGAAATATGAGAAAGCGTAACGTTTGCAAGTAATAATACTGGTTGGTTAAACATCCTGCGAAGCAGGTCTTCCATTTCCTGGTAAAGGTGTACGTTAACGTATACACGGGTGGAAGCAAAAGCAGTTCCGTACTGCTGGACTGCTTCAATGACCGCCTGTTTTAAACGGTCATCCATTTCCAGTCCCATATACCCACACGTACCAAAATTTATAATCTCATTTCCGCGGATCCGGATATGTCTTCCGTCAAGCACTTCATTTTCATCTGAAAGGTGAATAATGCCCAGCTCCTTGGATGTATTGACATTTTGATTTGTAATTTCTAAGATCTGTTCGTGCTTGGTTTTGGCGTCCTGAAGTATCATTTTAATCCGTTTTAGGTTGTTTTTCAAATATGCACGTAGTTAAATGAATACTATATACAGCATTCGATACGAGATTCGTACTTAGATATTTAACTACAAAGTTTGATTACTCAAACAACCTTACCTGTGAGCTTTTGAATTGGTAATACTCACTTGGCAACGGGGGGGATATGCCGGTAAGAATGTGCCTCAAAATTATCATTATTTTTACAAATACAAAATTTTTAGAAAAAAAAATTGAAAAAAAATGAACTACCTGCCCGGATCGTGGGCAAAATGATGGAACAAGACTTTTTCAGTCAATGGTTGGGAGTAAATATTGAGAATATAACTGAGGGAACTTGTACAATTTCTATGACAGTGAGAAAGGAAATGCTGAATGGTTTTGGTATTTCTCATGGCGGAATTGCTTTTTCACTCGCCGATAGCGCCCTCGCATTTGCATCCAATTCCCGTAACAAAAAAAGCCTGGTGATCAATTCTGCTGTTTCATTTACAGCACCTGTGAGAGAAGGAGATTTCCTGACTGCACTGGCAGAAGAAACTAACATTACGAACCGTCTTGGTACTTACCAAATCACTGTTACGCGTCAGGATGGAGGGAAAGTACTTTTAGTTACCGGAACTGTTTTCAGGAAAGAGGAACTTTGGTTTCCAGGAGAAGAATGATGTGTACCTTCGCGGCTTATTTTACGAGATGGAAAGTGCTTATATAATCGATGGCATCCGTACCCCTGTGGGAAGTTTTGGCGGAAGTCTCTCATCTGTCAGACCCGATGATCTGGCAGCTTTTGTTATTTCAGAACTGGTTAAACGCAACCCGGGGATAGAACCGACCAGTATCGACCAGGTAATCCTGGGATGTGCCAACCAGGCTGGAGAGGATAACCGTAATATTGCCAGGATGGCCGGATTACTTGGCGGTTTGCCAGTATCAGTACCTGCCGAAACCGTTAATATTCTTTGTGCATCGGGGATGGCTGCAATTGCAAATGCTGCCAAAAGTATAATGGCCGGAGATGGGCATTTATTCATTGCCGGAGGTGTAGAAAGTATGACCCGTGCACCCTTTGTTATGGCAAAATCGACAGCAGCATTCGGTCGCGATGTGCAGGTATTTGACACCAGTATCGGGTGGCGCTTTGTAAACCCGCAAATGAAAAAAATGTACGGAACCGATAGCATGGGCGAAACTGCTGAGAATGTCGCGGAGCTTTATAAGGTTAACCGGGAGGACCAGGATCTCTTCGCATTGCTTTCACAACAAAAAGCTGCTTTGGCATCAGAAAAGGGTAGATTCAAAGAGGAGATCATTCCTGTGATGCTATCTCAGAAGAAAGGTGATCCGGTTCCTTTCAAAAATGATGAATTCATTAAACCGTCAACAACAAAGGAAATACTCGCAAAGCTTAAACCTGCATTCCGTGAAAATGGAACAGTAACAGCGGGTAATTCATCAGGAATAAATGACGGCGCTGCTGTTTTGTTTATCGCTTCAGGAGACTACATTCAACGGAACAAAATTAAACCGATCGCAAAGATCATCTCTTCTGCGGTTTCCGGTGTGGAGCCCCGGATAATGGGAATAGGCCCGGTTACGGCCTCAAAGAATGCATTAAAAAAAGCCGGAATTTCTTTTGATGATTTATCGGTGATTGAGCTTAATGAAGCTTTTGCAGCACAGGGACTGGCCTGTATCAGGGAGTGGGGTCTTGCGGATAATGATCCGAGAATTAATCCTAATGGAGGTGCCATTGCAATCGGTCATCCGCTGGGTATGTCCGGAGCGCGTTTGGTTCTCACTGCTGCACGGGAACTGCATCTTAAGAAGGGAAAATATGCATTATGCACTATGTGTATCGGTGTAGGTCAGGGTTACGCAATGGTTATTGAACGTGTTTGAATACTGGAATTATGATTTATGAATTTAATGGCATAAAGCCGGTTATTCACGAGTCGGCATTTGTTCA
>JANWID010000080.1 GCA_025450095.1 Bacteroidia bacterium
CATGCGGATTGCGTTTACCTGAATATGAATGAAAACGACCGGTACACTTCCGATGTGCCATACCGTGAATTGCGCTTTGCAGCGGATTTGAAAGCAAAATATCCTGCTCATGAATATGAACGATCGGGTCCTGTTTTAGCTACCCTGCGTGCTATAAAATCCGAGGCTGAAATAAAACAGATGCGCATTGCAATCGATATTACACACAAGGCTTTTGAACGTGTAATGAAATTCACAAAGCCTGGAGTAATGGAATATGAAATCGAAGCTGAGATCATTCACGAATTCATCCGCAACCGTGCCTCCGGTCATGCCTATAATCCTATTATCGCTTCGGGTAAAAATGCGTGCGTCCTCCATTATAATGATAATAACCAGGAATGCCGGAGCGGCGAGGTAATACTTATGGATTTCGGTGCTGAATATGCAAATTATGCAGCCGATCTTACCCGGTGTATTCCGGTGAACGGCAAATTCACTTCGCGGCAAAAAGATGTTTACAATGCTGTATTGCGGGTGATGCGTGCTGCTACGAAAATGCTAATGCCAGGAAATACAATTGAAAAATATCACACACAAGTTGGTAAAGTGATGGAAGATGAACTTATCGGTCTGAAGTTGCTTGATAAAGGGGCGGTAAAGAAACAGGATCCGAACTCGCCACTATATAAGAAGTATTTCATGCACGGTACTTCCCATTTCCTGGGCCTCGACGTTCATGATATTGGCAATCGTTATGCGCCCATGCAGGCAGGAATGGTTTTTACGTGCGAACCCGGCATTTACATTCCTGAAGAAGGATTGGGTATCCGCCTGGAAAATGATATTCTTTTATCAGCAAAAGGTCCAATTGACCTGATGGCAGCTATACCTGTTGAAGCAAAAGATATTGAGAAGATGATGGCTTAAAAGGGCAGGGGATTACAAATCGTGTTCTTCTCAGTGGGGATTTGATTACAGATCGATTTTACTGATGCTAAATCTGTAATCACATCCTCTTCCGCGTATATAAAGAATCTGTAATCCCATGACATTTCTTAGTTCGGGTTAGTGCCCCACCATCCCTTTTTCTTTTTCACAATGCGGTTGAATACTCCGGGTTTTTCAGTGTGTTGCTTTTTCCAGGGTTGTGGTGTATAAACCAGTGAAATTCCCAGTGTGATAAACACATCATCGCGTTCCGGGTTGCCTCTTGCTTTACCTTTCTTCGGAAATCCTTTTTCCCACCGGCTTGAAAAGAGTACCGCTGTAGTACCATTAGGTGTAGCTGCCAGTTGAGCTGAATCAGGATAATTGGTACTGGTATCATCCAGGTAATCGGTGAAAGTGAATTGAGGAGCAGCTTCAAGCCGGATTGAATATTGTTCGTTGATTTCAAAATACAGTCCCAATCCTCCTGCGAGACATGCACTGGAAAGATTATAAGGCTCCGGATACCCTCCCTCCTGGATGAATTGCCCTTCAGTACCTAACGGTTGAAGCTCATATGTTTTGCCCTGGTACTCAGCCTTGGGATTGAACCAAAAATATCCGAATCCTCCCAATACGTATGGCGTAATAACACTATGTCGCTTGGCGCTGAAAAACTGTAACCGGATCATGCCACTCACTTCATCAATACTGGAATGAAAAGACTGGTTTCTGGCTCTGTTGTACTTGTTGTCGGAATACTGATCAGAACCAGTAATACTACCATGCAGATAACGAATAGATAAATCCAGACGGTCCAGAAGCCAGATATTCACATCGGCACTTACATATGGTTTTATAACACCTGTAGGTGGAAAAAACGTATAGTCGCTCAGATCTCCATTATAGAACATCGCGCCACCGCCAACGGAAAAGAAAATATCAGATTGACCTTTGGCAGAACTCGTATTAAAAAAGAATCCGATTAAAAGGATTAAGATTTTTATGAGATAATGCATACAATTCTACAAACCGTTTGATAACGTAATTTACAAAGAAATTTTAAACTGTAAAAGCAAAGGCACGATTTTGCATCATTAATTATGCCAACGGGTAAGCTGTAAATTTAAAGGTTATACTTAAATACCTGACGTAACAGCAACTTTTTCAGTGATCATTATCTTGCCGGTCATTTCTTCAGGAACCGGTATGCCCATGAGTGTTAAAATGGTTGGTGCAAGGTCGGCCAGTGCACCATTTTCGAGCTTTAAACCCGGATTAGACGGACTGATAAGGAAACACGGTACAGGGTTAGTTGTATGAGCTGTGTTAGGACTTCCATCACTGTTGATCATGTAATCTGCATTGCCATGATCGGCCGTAATGATAAAAGAATAGCCCTTACTCAGTCCTGCTTTCACAACCTTCTCCACACATGCATCGACCGTTTCAACAGCTGCAACAGCTGCTTCAAACACACCGGAATGACCTACCATATCGGCATTGGCAAAATTAAGGCATACAAAATCCACTGTTCCTTCTTGTAGCTGACCAACCAGCGCAGTTGTAACTTCGTGAGCACTCATTGAAGGTTGCAAATCGTACGTTGCTACTTTAGGGGAAGGAACCAGTATGCGATGCTCACCTTCAAAAACCTGTTCGCGGCCACCGGAAAAGAAAAATGTAACATGAGGATATTTTTCAGTTTCAGATATCCTGATTTGTTTTTTTCCAGCTTTCGAAATTACTTCTCCAAGAGTATTTGAAAGATTATCTTTCTCATAAATGACATGCACATGCCTGAACTGGTTATCATAGTTTGTCATGGTAACATAGTGCAACTGTAACTTGCGCATGTTATGATCATTAAAATCCTGTTGTGTCAGTGCCTGCGTAATCTCACGGCAACGATCGGTGCGGAAATTAAAGCAGATCACAGCATCACCTTCCTTAATTACAACAGCCGGCTGATTATTTTCGCGAATGCTCACAGGTTTGATAAATTCATCGGTGATTCCCTGTTCATACGATTCGATGATCGCCTTCTGCGCATCGGTAGCGACAGTGCCGTGGCCGTGTACTAACAGGTCATAAGCCATGCGTATACGCTCCCAGCGTTTGTCGCGGTCCATGGCATAATAACGGCCGACTACACTCACAATTTTCGCGGGAGTTCCAGCGAGCTTTTGTTCTACATCTGCAATATAATGAATACAACTCCTGGGATCGGTATCACGTCCATCGGTGAAGGCATGTATGAAAATACGGCTGATGCCGGCTGATGCAGCTAACTTACCCAAGTGGACCAGGTGGTTGCTGTGTGAATGCACGCCACCGTCAGAAACAAGACCTATAAGATGAAGTTCTTTTGAAAATCTTTTGCAATAATCGAATGTATGGACTAATTCCGGGTTGGTATCAATCGTTTTTTCACGGAGGGCTTTGTTGATGAGCGCGAGTTCCTGGTACACTACACGGCCTGCTCCAATATTCAGATGACCCACCTCTGAATTTCCCATTTGTCCGTCGGGCAATCCCACATATTCTCCGGAAGTTAAAAGATGAGAATGCGGAACTTCCGCGTAGAGACGGTCGATAAATGGTGTATTTGCAGCGACGACTGCATTTTCCTTTCCGGGGGAGCCCTCACCCCATCCATCCATAATGACCAGGACTAATTTACCCGGTTGAATCATCATCTTCAATTATTTCACCGGCAAAGTTACTTTAAAAACCGTACCTGAAGGATTATTATCAGAGACTTTGATATCACCATGATGAAAATCAACAACATGTTTCACAATAAACAATCCCAGGCCTGTACCTTTTGTGTTTCGGGTTTCTTCATTTCCGATGCGATAAAATTTATCGAAGATCTTATGTTTCTCAGAATCGGAAATGCCGATGCCATTATCAGAAACGGTCACAAAGGCGTGTCGTTTATCGCTTGAAAGCTGCACACTGATTTTAGAATTTTCAGCACTGTATTTTTCAGCGTTCTCCAGGAGATTAAGCAATAGCGATGATAAAGCAAGCGCATCACCTTTTATGTATACATTTTCTTCCAGGTCAAGATTCATGTTACGTTTTTCAGCACCGGGAATGATCCTGCTTTGTACAGTTGACCGGATGCAGTCCGTAAAATTAAACTCCTCCATATGAAGTTTGAGGTTGTGGCTTTCAATTCGAGCCGCAAGCAGCGCATTTTCGATCAGGTTGTGAATCCGGTCTGTTTCATTAAGCGCCTTGGAAATGATCGATTCGCTCTGGGCCTTTTCAAGTTCCCGCTTCTGCAATGTTTGAAGATTCAGCTTGATGGCTGCAAGCGGAGATTTGAATTCGTGAGTGATGGATAGCAGGAAATTTTTTTGTTGCCTTGCCAGCGCAAATTCCTTGTAAAATGCCTTTCGCGTTACATAGATCCCGATCACCAGAATGGACATGAATACAATCCCTTCTCCTGCGATCATAAACCAACGGCGTTGCAGCTCCTCGTGAAAAGCAGCTTCCTCAGCATGATCCGGAACTTTTTCCTTAAGATTTACTATTTCAATTTTATGGTAGTAAAGTTCCTTGTTCATCTCCACCAGGAGATATGCCCACCAGCCAAACTGGAGTAACACATAAATTACAAGCAGGTAAAATAATACAAGCGGTCGCATGATCCTGTAAAAATAACCATATGTAACGAATATACGAATAGGCTTCGCCTTACGAATCTACGAATTACGAATATAGGATTGGGAATTGCCTTACGAATCTACGAATTATGAATATATGAATGGGCTTCGCCTTACAATTATACGAATAGTGGTTTATTCGTAATTCGTAGATTCGTATTCATTCGTACATTCGTTACACTTTATTCGTCAACAATGGTATTTACGATATTACCATTAACGGTTTTAATCTGTTGCCAGATACCCCTGTCGTATTTCTCAATGATGTAATAATCCACATCGGTATCCCAATCTGTGTAAGGTGTCCACCAGAGTTTAGTCTGTGTCTCCATCCAGTCAGACCTAAGCAGAATATTTGCTCCGGTATTACTGTTTACACCGGCTATCATACAATCACTGATCACATCAACCCGGTAGAAATAAACCTCATCATGGACATACGAATTGTAATCGATATAGCTGTTTGCTGAAGGCGGAACACTGGCAACCAGGGTAAAATGAATATTATCTTTCGATCGCATTACATCGTACTGTGCAACCCGTCCGGGTGCCAGAATCGGTGGCATCCACTCTGTAAGAATATCTTTATCGTTCACCACAGTGCTGCGGATTATTTCCACTTTCTGATTGGCCAGCGGATTTGCCGGGGTTGCTTCAGCTGTATCGCTCCACGAATAATATGAAGTTCCACAAAGGGAAAGCGCTTTTATCCGGTACGAATATTCTTCAGGACACTGAAAGCCCTGGTCAGTATAGGTAAGTACGGTCCCAGGCACCGTGGCAATAACCAATGATGTACCTGAGATGAGATGAACGCGGTTAACCTGGTACGAATCGACCGGGCAACCCAGGTACCGTGTCCAGCTCACGCGGATATCATTGACTCTGGGTTGTGCTGATACGTTAATTGTAGTATGTGCCGTCAGTGATGACATAGGTAACGTATGGGCACATAGGTCGAGTGTCTGAAGCTTGTAGGTATAAACATTGTTCAATGTATTCAGCCCATTATCGATATACGTTGATGTTACGGTCATCGAGGAATTATTCGGAGTGGTATCCCGGTATATTTCCTGGAAAACAGAAGTAGCCTGGTTGAAACGGTAGAGTACATAGGCTCCAAGATCAAGGGCCGGATTGTTTAGCCAGGTGATTTCCACGCTGCTGTTGTTAAGCACAGAAACACTCAGAATAGGACTCACAGGCGGAGGTAGTGAATCATAAACCTGGATTGCAAAAGGACTTACCATGGTATCGGAACATCCGGCCGCGCTAGTGACAATAAGACTTACATCAAAATAACCCGGGTTGCTCAGGGTCAACACCGGGTTAACTGCGGTACTACTTATGCCGGCAATGGTCCATTGGTATATGAGACCTGTACCTGGTGATGACTGGTTTGTGAATGAAAACTGGCTTCCGGGACAGCCGCTTGGTTGGTTAACAGTAAATCCGGCAACCGGAAATGCATGTGCTGTAACCGGGTTTAATGCCAGTGTATCGGCACAACCTTCATTGGTTAACGCAATAAGTACCGGCTGAAAAGTTCCAGCCTGTGTGTATGTATATGTGCCGGAAACGCTATTTGAAACAGCCCCGTTTCCAAACTGCCAGATCAGCGAATCCGCAAAAAGAGAATTACTGTTATAATTTATGGTATGAGGTATACATCCTGAAGTATCCATTCCTCCTGCATTAGCAACGGGCGAAAGGTTAACATCAATAGTTGCAGTAGCAGTATCAATACATCCCTCATCATTCGTCACGGTAAGTAACACCGGGAAATTTGCTTCCTGGTTGTATGTTACGGAAGGATTTTGCTGTTGCGACTGAACGCCGTTACCAAAGCTCCATTGCCACGTTGGATTCACGAGCCCCGAAGAGGTATTGTTGAATGTTACCTGCATCGGTGTACAGCCGGTAACTGCCGAGGTTGTGAAGGATGCTGTTGGCATCGCTTTCACATGTACAGTAACCGGTAGTGTGAGTTGACCCGAGCATCCACCCGGACCTGAAGCAGTAAGTGATATGGTATAAATTCCGGGAACCGTATAGGTATGAACCGGTGTTGTTTGAGTAGATGTGCTTCCATCACCAAAATCCCAGGTATAGCCGGTTGCGTCAACAGAGGTGTTGGAGAATGTCACAGCATATGGTGCGCAACCTGCTGTGTCGGTGGTTGTAGCTATTGCTTGTGGAGTGGCAAATACATTCACAACTGAGGAGGCAGAATCCACGCATCCTCCCTGGTTGAAAATGACCAGGGATACATTGTATGTTCCTGCGGAAGTATACGTAGTTGAATCATCCTTCAGAATAGAAGTTTGTCCGTTTCCGAAATCCCACAGGTAAGATGGATTCGTTAATCCTGTGGATTGACTTGTAAAGATAACATCCAACGGAGCGCATCCCGCGGAAGCGGAAGTTGACATTATTACATTGGGAGCTGTGCCGATGATAACAGGATTCACAAAAAACATCGTATCTACGCAACCGTTACCACTTCCGGCGATCAGGATCACCTGATATGTTCCGGCAGTTGTGTATACGTGGCTCGGACTGGTTTGTGTACTTATATTCCCATCACCAAAATCCCAGGTGTAGGATGTTGCATTCAGTGAATTGTTTGTAAAATTCACATTATGCGGTGCACAACCGTTATAACTGCTGATAGATCCGTTTGCATCCGGGGATTGGTAAACAGTTACATTCTTAGTAACCGTATCGCTACAGCCATTGGCATTTGTTACAATTAGCGTAACCGGGTAAACTCCGGCTGTAGCATAAACCATCGCAGGAGGACTTTGCTGAGTTCCTGTCTGCCCATGACCGAAATCCCACTAGTATAAAGGATTGTTCAGCTGTGATGAAGTATTGTTGAATGATACCGTTATCGGAGAGCATCCTGCACCGGGTGAACGGCTGAAGTTTGCTACCGGTGATTGACCTACCTGTACAGCTACCGGCAATATCAGTGTATCGGCACAGCCTCCACCATTCGAAGCGATCAATATTATAGTATAGGTTCCGGATGCGGCATAGGTATGTGATGGTGAAATTGCATTTGATGTGTTTCCATCACCAAAATCCCATGAAAAAGTTGTGGCATTCACTGAATTATTAGTGAATGTTACCGGGTATGGATTACATCCGCCATTTCCGGAAGTAACAGCTGCAGCGGTAACCGGTCCGTTTACTATGAGTTGTTGCACGAGAGTA
>JANWID010000081.1 GCA_025450095.1 Bacteroidia bacterium
GAAAATACGTGTTGGATCATACACATTACCTACTGCAAATCCCAAGGCTACCAGGTCGATCGGGATGCGCAGGTTGACCAGTTTTTTTATTCCGGAACCGGCAACATTGGTAACCGGAATTGCTGGATTCCTGAATCGCACTTCAAAATCAAAGGACGTGGTTCCGCAAATATCAATCGCGGTGCTGTTGCTGGCGCCACCATTTATAAAATGTGTCACACCCAGGTTTGCATGATTTCCATCAACAAATACCGAACTGTTAATGGTTGATGAATGGCAATTGCAGGAGGTGCAATTGTCGGTGCAGAACGTGCTCAAGGTATAAGACGTGTTGTCAGGCGACACCATATTGGAACAATTTTCCACCGTGGTTGCCTCCGTCACATGGATCACATCAGTTGGATTATTCACCGACATGTATGAATGACCAAATAATGTGATCAGCTCTGTTGTTGTAAGAGGAATGTTGAGCGCAAGTCCCGTAGTATTATAGTTAAGATTACCGATTGAACCTGCCAGGGTCAAGTTAACAGTTCCGAATTCCATTTCGGGGGTATAAATAAAATCGAAGCGGCGGGTTTCACCGGCACTTATGACAATATCGTAGGTGCGCGTCAGAGTAGCGTCACTTCTCCAGTAAAGTCCGATAGGAGAGGGCCCCAGGCCGGGAACACCGTCATACGTTGTTTGAATAGGGGAAATGGCTATAACCGGTATCCTGACAATGTAATCAACCGGGGTAACATTTACAGTACAACCGGTAGGTGTATATGTTAAAGGCGTTGAGCTGTAATTTGGTGCAATGTTGCATGCATTGATGATTTCGAGATTCACAAATCCATCAACACCAGGGACTACACTGAATGTAACGGACGTACTGTTTTGACTGACAATATTTGCAACATTGCCATCTGAATTGGTTGCAGTAAACGATATTCCTGTCGGGTACGTGGCCACAATCGTGCAAGTAGAGGATGATGATGGAATTTGCAACATAAGTGTATACTTCCAGGCACATACAAATAATTCCTGGGAAGTTCCCTGGAAGGTAATTGGTGACGTTTGCGTGGTGTAGATTGCTTCCACAATCTGAACCTGAGCTTTAGCGCTGCCCAGCAGACATATCAGTCCCCCAAGCAGGAGTAATCGTTTCATGATTTTCATGGGCTTAATTTTTTAAATAAATGATTTATGGTTGCTTTAATTTATTTTTAACAAAACAATTCCACTCCGGGAATCGCCCGGATTTTTTTACTGGATAGGAAATCGCTAAAACCTGGTAATACTCCGAATCACAGTTGTTTCAAAAAAACAGAAACGACTTTTTAAATCCTCATTCCAAAAACCAAATAAATCAGGATTTAAAAAATGCAAACCTCGCCATAGAGGCTTTAGGGATATCCGTTTACTAAAATTGATCCTGGACTTTACATAACACAATAAGCCAGTTCTTTTCAATTCACGCCTGGGGGGATGGCGCATTGAAGGACTAAAAGTAATTCACTTTTTAAAAAAATGTATGGTAAGTATTCATTTTAGTTATCAACAACCACATGGCATACATGAAAATACCTGTTGATAACCAGCGCAAAGGGTTCATTACTACTCAATAAAAATATTTGTTGCTGTGTGTGACACACAGTATCACCGGTATTATTTATTTACAGTCCGTGACTTTCAGCACTTGTGCTAACGCGATAGGGTAAACGTATTTTGAAGTTAAGTTCATGTTTAAACCACAGATCATGAAATAAAATGTTAATATGTTCTGTTCAGTGATATGTAATGGAATTTTCGCCCTTAGAGCCCCCGCCTTTCCGCTCTTTACTGACCCCAGATTCACATGATAATACGAACTTTAAATTCATTTTTGACTTCATACCACAGATTGCAAAGTAGTTGATTGTCTATCAACGGATTTTCTTTATTGATGATAGAGATCACATTGATACGGAAAAGCGGGGTCAGGTTGGAATGAAAAAGTGGGATCTATTTAAGCGAAATTTCCATCATATAAACTTGAAACTTATATCGTAAAAAAACTAATTCAGCGTTGAAGATTATAAAAGAATAAACTCACTTATTTTTTTCCTGGTATGTGTATCATGTCAATATCAGGTCAAAATAAGCATACCCTTAATAGCATTTGTCAACTTCACAGAATTGGAATTAACCCCATCTTCATGGATTTTCTAGTATAAATCCAGGTTTCGTTGTTACCTTTTAAACCTTATTTCTGCATTTATTTGCCTTTTCGAGCTCACCAACTGGAAATTGAAAGGTGAAAGCAATTAAAATACTTCAAAATTCGTCTAGTTATTGAATAAAGCATGTGAAATCACTAATGTATACCTTTAGCTCAAACTTCGAACTCTTCCAATCAGTTTCATAATGCCTAAACATTCACAATTATGAAAGCCTTAAAGGTCATTTTCATTTATGGATTGTTTTTTAATTTTCAAACGTCCGATGCGCAGAATTTCGAACCCGATTTATTGATTCCTGTAACTGTAAATGGTGTGGTGTTAAATAACGCTTGGGCGGGCGGATTTAATAACCCTCAATTTTCGGCAATTGACCTGAATGGTGATGGGATTAAAGACCTGTTTGTGTTTGAACCAACCTTGGACAGAATAACGACATACATCAATTCCGGCACAGCAAACCAGGTGGATTATCATTATGATCCGCAATATATTTCCGATTTCCCGAAAATGCACAATTGGGCACTACTTACCGATTATAATTGTGATTCAAAGGAAGATATTTTCACATATAGTTATTTCGGAGGTGCGACTCTTTATGAAAATGTGTCTACACCTGGTAATTTGCAGTTTATTTTGCAAGACACTTTGATTTATTCAAATTATGCAGGCATCCATGCCAATCTTTATCTTGGAGGCAATGACCTTCCTGCGTTCACTGATGTAGATGGTGACGGCGATTTAGATATATTGACTATTTCGGTTGGAAACGGAGGATTGGAATTTCATAAAAATCTTTCCATGGATAGTACTGGAACATGTGATACTCTAATATTCAAGCTTCAAACTAGTGGATGGGGTGGACTTCCAATTGGAGGGGGAACTCAAGAGTCTGACAATTATCTTGCATTTGACCCGGACAGTGATGGTGATATAGATCTTTTGACAGATGATCCTGCAACGGGTTTTGGGGATTATACTAATTTATTTTATTATGAGAATACTGGAAATAGTTTAAATGCGACGCTTGTTATGATGGACGATAGTTTTCCATCCTATAATGTTCCTGCGTATATTCGATATTTTCCTGCCGCATTTTATTTAGATGTCAATAATGATGGGAAAAAAGATTTACTTGTTTCACCACAGCAAACTAACGTCTCTGAAAATGTGCACAATGCTTATTTTTACCAGGACACATCTTCAACGACCGTGTGTGGGTTTAACATGGTTGCGGATGATTTTCTGGTGGGGGAAATGATCGATGTTGGCTCCGGAGCAAATGTTCGTTTTTTTGATGTGGATAATGATGGATTGAAGGATATTATATCTGGCAATTTTGTGAAGCGGGAAAAAAATGGAAATGACTCCACTTCCCTCTGGTATTTTCGAAATACCGGTACAACATCCAATCCTGCTTTTCAGTTAATTTCAAACAATTTCGCAAATTCAATGACTGACTCAGATTTCGGCATGGCCCCGGGATTTGGGGATATGGATGGTGACGGAGATGCGGATATGTTGGTCGGGTTAAGTGATGGTACTTTATCATTGTATACGAACACTGCAGGAAACTTTGTGTTTAACACTTCTAGTTACCAGGCTATAGATATTGGAAATGCATGTACACCTTATCTTTTCGATGTTGACCAGGACGGTCTGGTTGATTTAGTATGTGGCAACAGAAATGGAAAATTGAGTTATTTTGAGAATACCGGGACGGCTGCCTCTCCAGTGTTTACATTGATAAGTTCTTTTTGGGGCCAGGTAAATGTTGTAGATACCTTGAATTCCATTTACGGCTATAGCTACCCGTTTTTATATCTCAATAATGGTACACTTGAATTAATGGTGGGCTCATTAAGAGGGTATATCTTTAGGTGTGGAAATATAACCGGCAATCTAAATGGAGCGTTCTCGGTGTTGGATACCATTTATGGAGGTATTTATGAACCCGGCAATGTGACAATAGATGGTACTGATATAAACGGAGATGGATTGATGGATTTATTGACAGGAAATTATGCAGGTGGTCTTACCTTGTATAAAATGCTTCCGCTATCCATAAACGAACCTGCAAAAGGGATGAATAATTTTGAAATTTACCCGAATCCTGTTGGAAATACACTTACAGTTAAATTGCAAGAAAGGAGCAGCATACGTATTCTTAATTTACTGGGTGAAGTTCTGGTACAAAAGATCGTTGCCAGCGGAATTTCATATTTGGATGTCTCTTTTCTATCGCCAGGAATTTATTTTATTCGAACTGATCACACAGCGCTGAAGTTTATTAAGGAATAACAGTTATTTCCCTTTGTGAACTTAGTGTCTTTGTGGGACTCCTTTTTTTTCCCACAAAGGCACTAAGTTCACAAAAGAACTGCATTTAGGCACATTTTCGAGCTCACCAACAGGTTTATCAAACCTGACCAGGCTTTTCTTTTGAACCCCTTGATTTGTAATGTTTTTCTTACCCACAAAAGTGGATTGTACAGGTTGTGCTCCTGGAGCACTTTTGTATCATCAAATCAAATCAAATAACAAATCTAAATCTAACATAAAAAAAAGCAATCATGAAAAAAGTCACCATCATTACATTAGCAGTTACTCTTCTTGCTGCATGCAGTAAAGACAGTATAGAAGTTAATCCTGGTTCATCTGCCCAGAACAATTCCACTCCAAATTCTGAAAAGACATTTGTTACCCGTTCTTTCAATGCAACCATTAACGCTGTTGCAGATACCGATCCTTCTATTCCCCCCACACCCTGTTCGCAGGTCGTACCTATTGCCGCACCCGATTTCCTGCTCAGTGGATCTGGAATTCACATAGGTCAGATTGATGCTGAATTCAGCAGGCTTCATCATTCCTTGTGCGATCTGAATACTACTACCGCACTGCTTTCCACCAGTGTTGAAGGCCAGCTTGCTGCAGCAAACGGCGATCTTATTTTTTATGAAGGCGACGACGTAGTCAATGTTGCAGCCCTGTTTACACCAGGAGGTGGTACAACCGGTACTATAACTGGAACATGGACGATAACAGGTGGAACAGGCAGATTTGAAGGTGCAACAGGTTCCCTGACTATCAACGGTGTTGTTGATCTTGTTGCTTTCTCGTTCACATGCCAATGTGTGGGTACTATTACTTATTAGCATCTAAAAATTAATTGAACAGTGAGGTTTAAATGAAAGCAAAGCACGTATTCATGTTGACTTGTTTCTCCGTTCTCTTACTTTCTAATTGCAAGATCATTCTTTGTAACCAATAATTGGTGACCCTTGACCCGTGACCAGTCACTGGTCACGGGTTACTTGCATCAAC
>JANWID010000082.1 GCA_025450095.1 Bacteroidia bacterium
AAATCCATTTTTTATAACCCCGGACTTCAGTCCGGGGTGCAAGAATCCGCAACAAGATCTCCCGCACCGGGATGCTTAAAGAACCACATAACATAAGGCGGGAGGCAAAACGAAATATCGAAAGAACTTAACGAAATGTTGATGCCCTTCAAATGTCCCAATATTGAAAAACACCAAACATAAAATGAAAATTGAATAAGGTGATATATAATAGTCCTCTCTTCAATAATTAATAAGTGTTAAGTGTTATTCAATTCATTTATATAAGCATGAACTCTGTATCGAATCCTTTTTACATTTCGTTTTTTCTCCCGCTTTATATTTTGTGATATTTTGGTAATCCTCATGCGGGAGACTGTATCAGGAACGCATTAACCCCGGACTGAAGTCCGGGGTTAATGATCCATTAAGGATTGCAAAGCGTACAAAGGTTTTATTATGATAATATGATCCCGATGGGATTATATCCATTTTTTATAACTCCGGACTTCAGTCCGGGGTACAAAGCACTCGCGACAATATCTCCCGCATCAGAATTATCAAAGAACTTCAAATCATTATGCGGGAGGTGAAAACGAAGTATCCAACGAACTATATTAAAGTTTCGTTTAACCCCGGACTTCAGTCCGGGGTACAAAAAACTCGCGACAATGTCTCCCGCACCGGGATGATCAAAGAACTTCGAATCATTATGCGGGAGGTGAAAACGAAGTATCCAACGAACTATACTAAAGTTTCGTTTAACCCAGGACTTCAGTCCGGGGTACAAAAAACTCGCGACAATGTCTCCCGCACCGGGATGATCAAAGAACTTCGAAACACCATGCGGGAGGTGAAAACGAAACATCAAGCGAACTAAACGAAAACATCCAACACTGATCTGAATAAGAAGCCTTTTACAAATCCACCTATTCAATAATCAATTAGTGTTAAGTGTTATTCAATATCCCCTTTTAATGTAACCCTTCCCCGGATTTGATGTATAAGTTGCGATAACCTGTATAATATCAGGTGATTATGTAATTTAACTAATTGATTTACTGCATTTTACGCTAAAATCGGCTGATTAGAAAATTCCCGCTTCGCCATGACTGAAAAAATCAAGATACTGCTAATCGATGACGATGAAGTCGATTGTATGTTTTTAAAACGCTCCATTAAATCGTCAGGATTCAATGCTGAGATAATTACCGTCACGAATATGGCAGATGGACTGGCTGAATTGAAGAAATCATCATTTCACTGCATTTTCCTCGACTACAATCTTCCTGATACAAACGGGCTCGACTTTTTGAAAAATCACCAGGTAGAAATAAATGGTTCTCCTGTGATTGTAATTACATCTCATGGTGATGAAAAACTTGCCGTTGATGCCATGCGATTGGGAGCATGCGATTATATTCCCAAAGTACAGGTAACACCGGAAGGAATTTCCCAGAGTATACGATATGCACTGCGTATTAATAAAGCAGAACAACAAAACAACCGGTTCGAAAAAGCTCTGCAGGAGTCAGAAAAAAAGCTGGACACTGTCATTGCCAAATCACCAATCATTTTGTTTGCTATCAACCGGCATGGTGAATTTACCATGTTCAAAGGCAAGGGTGTTGAATTATTAAAGATCAACCCGGAAGACATCATCGGAAAAAAGTTTTCTGATACACAGAAATACCTTCCTATCGATATCCGTGATATCAGTTCAGTTATTGCCGGAAAAGAACTGAGCACCAATCTCGAGATCAATGGTTGTCATTTCGAGGTAACATGTATACCGCAACGGGATGAACAGTTTGAACCGGCCGGGATGATTGGAATTGCAACGGACGTAACAGAACTGAAGAAAAGTGAAATTGAGCTGAAGAACAATCTAAGCAACGCCAGGGAAACGCAGCAGGTTAAGGAACAGTTCCTGGCAAATATGAGTCATGAAATCCGGACACCGATTCATGGTATCATGAGTCTGACAAACCTGCTCCTGAAAACACAGATTGATAACGATCAGCTCACATACCTGAATGCGATTAAGAAATCAGCGGATAACCTGTTGGTGATCATTAATGATATCCTGGATCTTTCAAAGGTAGAAGCACAGAAGATGACTTTTGAAAGCACTATATTCAGTGCTGCTGAAATTGTTGAAACATCGTTTGAGCTTTTCAAAGCAAAAGCAAACGAAAAAAATATCACCATTACGAAAACTGTTGATGATTGCATACCAGAATATATCAAAGGTGATCCGACACGATTAAGTCAGATCCTGAATAACCTGGTGAATAATGCAATTAAATTCACAACTACCGGTGGTGTGCAGATCGGAATCCGTTTAGTGGAAAGTAACGAACGGTGCAGCATGATCAGCTTTTCAGTGAAAGATACCGGCATAGGCATTCCGCAAAATAAACTGTCGACCATCTTTGATATGTTCACACAGGCGGGCGACGATATCACCCGTAAGTTCGGTGGAACCGGATTGGGATTGAGCATTGCCAAAAAACTTGTGGATCTCCAGGGTGGAATAATCAAGGTTGACAGTATACTTGACAAGGGAACTACGTTCACATTCAGCATGCCTTTCGATCACCCCGATCCGGCAGAATTGGAAGCACATCATGCGGTTTCGGAAGAGCCTGAAAGCCGCATCGACAGCGATCTGAAAATACTGGTGGTGGAAGATAATGATATCAACCGTCTGGTGATAAATAAAATCATGAAAGACTGGGGTGTGAAACCTGACAATGCAGTTAATGGTCGTGATGCCCTGGAAAAAATCCGGAACAATACATATGATATAATCCTCATGGATATTGAGATGCCCGAAATGAACGGCTATCAGTGTATCCGTGAAATACGCCTCGCATTGCCGCAACCGAAATGTAATGTTCCGGTAATGGCCATGACCGCGCATGCCAATAAAAAAGAACGTGACAAATGTATTGGGCTTGGTATGGATGATTATATATCCAAACCATTCGATCCATTTGATCTGAAACAGAAAATTGTTGCGTTAAGTAAAAAAACCATGGGCGGTACCTGTGAGATACCACAACAGGAAACAGAGCCAGTAAAAACATCGAAGCTTACCAATCTTGATTACCTGAGGGAATTGAGCGAGAATAACGAATCCTTCTTCAAGGATTTCATCAACCTCTTCCTTACCAACACTCCTGAAACGCTCAATGATCTGAATACAAATCTTGAAAAGCAGAACTGGGAAGGTGTACGCCAGGCGGCACATAAAGTAAAGCCTTCACTCAATTATCTCGGCCTTAAAGATGCGCAAAAAGTAGCTGCTACAATTGAAGAATACGCCGTAGCCAAATCGAATCTCGAAGCAATACCGAAACTTGTTACTGAGCTGAACAACATCTGCAAGACTGCATTCATTGAACTTGAACACGAATTAAAATCCACTCCCCTTACTTCATAATAATTCATTAAAATGGCAAAAATATTCATCATTGAAGATGACATGATGGTCGCCACGCTGATAAAGCAGGCACTTTCAAAACATGATCACGATCTCACACATTTCACTACTGCGGAAGAGTGCATACAAAATCTTCATCTCAATCCTGATATTGTAACCGTGGATTATAACCTTCCCGGCATGAATGGAATCGAGCTGATGCGCCGGATCAAAACGTACAATGCGTCAATTCTCGTTGTACTGGTTTCCGGACAGGATACTCTTGAAGTCGTTGTTGAATCCTATAAAAACGGTGCTTCAGAATACATCATTAAAAATGATAACCTGTTTGTTAACCTGGAGAATGCAATCAGGAATTTAACGATGAACGTAGTGCTGAAAAAGGAAGTGGAATTCCTGAAGGAACAAGTTATCGATCGTCATAAATACGCCAATATTCTTGGAAACAGTACGCCGGTAATGCGGGTGCTGAAGCTGATCCAGAAAGTAGAGAAAAGCAATATCATGGTGCTGGTCACTGGACAGAGTGGAACAGGAAAAGAATTAGTGGCGAAGGCACTTCACTACAATTCCCCCCGTGCCCGCAAGCCGTTCGTAACTGTAAATATGGGTGCAATACCCGAAGATCTGATCGAATCAGAATTATTCGGTCATGAAAAAGGTGCATTTACAGATGCGCGGGATAAACGAATCGGAAAATTTGAAGAAGCCAATGACGGAACTATTTTCCTGGATGAGATCGGTGAAATGAATTTGAATCTCCAGACAAAGTTGCTCCGTGTTTTACAGGAAAAAGAAATTACCCGCATAGGAAGTAATAAGATCATTCGTCTTGATTTTCGAATGATTGCCGCCACCAACCGTAACCTTGCTAACGAAGTTAAGGAGGGCCGGTTCCGTGAAGATTTATTCTATCGTATCCAGGGTTTCCTGATTCACCTGCCCCCATTGAAGGAACGCGGGGATGATGTTATTTTGCTCGCAAAGAATTTTTTATCGGATTTCAGTAAAAACAATAAAACTGAAACACCACAGCTTTCCAAAGAAGCTATGAAATTCATGCTGGAATACGAATGGCCCGGAAATATCAGGGAACTAAAGGCCGTAATGGAACGTGCAGCCCTGCTCTGTGAAAATAATACAATCAAAGTTGAAGATTTAATGTTCGTTCAGGCTTAAGACTTCAGAGACACTATATAAAAAACCTGCTTCAATGCAGGTTTTTTTTTTGCAAGCCGGTTAACCTTTCAAAATCGATGCATTTCAGACGAAATCTTACATATGTAAGAACACAATTCCAGCGCCGGAACTCATACGAAAGTATTTAGTTTAAAATATTAAGACAGATACCAGATAAAGCATATCAGACTAGACCTATGGAACCCGGAAAACCCAGGAAAATTAAGACGGCGCTAAGACAACGACTTTCTTACAGGCTCATCCTTGCGACCGGTCTTTCGGTGGCACTGATCACTGCCGTACTGATTATTTATTTCCAATTCTTCCGGAACGAAGTAACTAACGCCAAAAGCATACCTGTTCTTACAAACGGTACAATGCCAGTAGACATGGTAGTGACTCAAAATATTGTCGTCAACTCCGACACTCTTTCAAATAACGGGAGCCGTTACAGAATTGCAAAACCTTTGAAAAATACACCTGCCCGATGATGATCACCATTTATCAGATAAAGTTCCGGCTGGCAGGATTCATTTCCAGGATTGTCTGTCTGCTATCAATCATCATGGTTCTTTCAAACCATGCACATGCTGTTACACGGGTTTCCATATCAAGTGGCAGCTTTAACCAGGCTGCAACCTGGAATCCTGCAGGAACTCCCGTAGCAGGTGACGAACTTACCATTCAGAATAATCACATTGTTAATGTCAGCAATACCGCTTTCGCGGGAAATCTGACGATCGCAAATGGCGGAAAGCTTACCTTCTCTCCTGCTACACGACTTACCGTTTCGGGTAATTTCATTGTTTATGGAATCGCTGAGATCATGGAAGCGGATTTTATGTTATCCACTCCAGGTGCTTCATTTATTATCGGGGCTACCGGAACAGTTGTCTGGGAACCTAAAGACAATACTGCAGCAGGAGCAACTCTCTTCACAAACGGAGCTGAATTTTTTCATCCTGCAAGCACATTGGTTATAAACCGGTGGTATAATTACTCTGGTGTTCCCATAGGCTCGGTCGTTACAGGTAATTTTGGTAACCTTACGCTGAACTCACTTACAAACGGCCTGCTTTACGAATGGAACCAGGATAATGAATTTGAGACACATACTATCCAGGGCACACTTACCATTGGCCAGGGATGGATTGTGCTGGATAAATCGGGATCTGTTTCCAACACAACTATAGGAGCAATTTTACTTGAAAATATAAATTCCTACCTGGATCTGCATTCCGGAAATCATCCCGGTTCTTTCACGATAAACACTTCTTCAATTACCAACATCGGTGGTAACCTGAACGGAATTTATAATGGTAATGGTAATATCCACTTGCAGGTCAATGGCAATTTCACCAACCTGGGTAATACAGTCCTGATTTACAATTCCGGAGTAACCGGTGTTTCCAATGGAAATGCTTCCATGGAAGTAGTTGGAAAATATTACCAGCCATCCGGTGACTTCCGTGGCATCTTTAATCTTACATCCACTAACAGTGGTAAATCGGATCTCGAATTTAACGACGTTCATCTGACCGGTGGAATTTTCATGGGGCATTATGCCTGTCATACTTCCGGAAATAATTCATCATTGAAAATTCACGGTGATCTTCTCATTGATTTCGCAACTGCAAATGCAAAATTCCGGGGTAACGGCCTTACTTCACTTTCCGGAACATCCAATAATTTAGGACTGAACTTTACTGTTGAAGGTAACCTGACCGTAAAAGGAACTACTGCTGCAGAATTCACAAGTTCCGGAAGCACCGGCCCTGAAACCATTGAATTGAAAGGTACAGTGGGCTTTGAAGGATGCACTTCTAATTT
>JANWID010000083.1 GCA_025450095.1 Bacteroidia bacterium
ATGTTTAATTTATTTTCGGAGACCGGAAATACTTCTTCAAATAACCAGCGGCTGCTGTGGCTAATTCTTGCAATCGCGGCACTTCTGCGACTTTCCGGGTTAACCGCATTTTCATTGTCTAATGATGAACTGAGTGCATTGGCGCGGCTGCAGTATGATTCCGCTGCAAGCGTAATAAGGGAAGGCGTGTATCCTGATTATCACCCTGCCGGTGTACAACTCTTCCTTTATTACTGGACCAAATTATTCGGCTTTGGCGAATGGGCTGTAAGGTTTCCATTTGCACTCATGGGTATCGGTTCCGTATATATGTTGTATAGAACCGGTAAGTTATGGTTCGGTGAACCTGCGGCATTACTCGCTGCCGGAACTCTTGCCGTGCTGGAATATCCGTTGCTTTATAGCCAGCTGGCACGCCCCTATAGTCCAGGTCTTTTTTTCAGCCTGGTTGCGGTATATTTCTGGACACGCATTTTGTTTCAAAAATCAAGTGATAATTTAAAGATATCAATGGCTCATTATGCCGGATTTGTGTTTGCAGTATGCTGTTGTATGTACATTCATTATTTCAGTTTTATAATTGCAGGCATTTTCTGTTTTACAGGCATTTTTTTTCTTAACCGGAAAACGTTATTTCCATACCTGGTTTCGGGAGCTTTAATTGTGTTATTATATTTACCTCATCTCGGTGTTTTCCTTTACCAGATTTCAAAAGGAGGGGTTGGAGGAGCGGAAGGGTGGTTGGGGCCGCCGAAAAAAGATGCCTTCTCGAAATACCTTGATTTTTGTTTCAATGATTCTTACCAGTTGAAACTTTTATTCCTGATTATTTCATTAGGAACAGCGTTAATTTACCGAAAAGAAATCCGACTTCACCGTTTTCACCTGGTTACACTTATTTTTTTCCTGCTTCCGTTTGGCATAGCATATTACTATAGCATATACAAAAACCCGGTTTTTCAGTACAGCGTTTTGCTTTTTTCATTTCCTTACCTGTTACTCCTGTTGTTTTCTTTTATCCCACCAACGGCAGGAAGATTCACTTTTGGTTTTATTTTATTCTGCATATTATCAGGAGGAATTTATAGTACAGTGATTGAAAATAAATATTATTCCAAACAACATTTTACTGAGTTCAGAAGCATTGCTAAACGGGTTAAGGAATTGGATGAAATGCTGGGAGCTGGAAATATTACGAAATCTATCAGTGTATTTAATCCATATTACATTAACTATTACCTTGATTATTACAAGCACCCCGGAAAATTCGGCCTGTACAGAGTGCTTTCTGATGATGATAAAAAACAATTCAGAAAACTTGTGGAACATTCACAGACGCCCTATTACCTGCATGCATTTTCAAATATGTATGATGATCCACAACTTGATATGTTCATCCGTTCACGTTATCCATGGATCATTGAACGGGATAGTATGCTGGGCTCGGGGATCAGGTTATACAGCAGGTTACGTTCCGATTCAGCTTTGAACCTGTTGCCTGTTTTTACACTTGAAAATAGTTTTGAAAAAGATCTGTGGCAAAATGAAACAGTAAATCATGATTCATTAGTTAAGGCGGAAGGCAATTACTCTATTCGCATTGCTGAAGGACAGGAATTCAGTCCGGGGATGGATGTGGAATATAAATCTATTGGTTTATCAGCGGGAGATGTAATAGAAATCAATGCACTGTTTTATTGCGATACAGTTCCGCTCGGTGCCCGGTTGGTGATGAGTCTGGAAAAGGGAGATATCAAGTATTTTTACAGCGAAGCCCTGGTAAATGAATATGCTCCGGAACCCGGCAGTTGGAATCGTGTTTTTATAAAACAGGTAATACCGGAAAATGTACCTTCTGACGCAAGGTTGAAAATATACTGTTGGAACGAAAAGAAAATATTACTGTACATGGATGATTTCAGAATGAGTGTTTATTCAGGACGAAGATAAACTTCATTCCCATTAATATAAGTAGCATATACCTTCAGTTGCCATAGCTTTTCTTCCGGGACTTTCATAAGATCTTCATCGAGTAGTACAAAATCGGCAAACTTTCCACTTTCAAGGCTGCCAGTTTCCTTATCCGCAAATGATGCATAAGCACTCCAGATGGTCATTGCTTTCAAAGCTTCCTCACGGCTGAGTGCATTGTTTTTCATGAAACCACCTTCAGGAGACCCCTTCTGGTCTTTCCGTGCGACAGCAGCATAAAATCCAAAAAGCGGATTAATATTTTCAACAGGAAAATCGCTTCCCGCTGCAAGTATACCTGCATGCTCGAGCAATTGCTTCAGTGCATAGGCGCCCTTGATCCGTTCACTTCCAATTCGGTCTTCAGCCCAATACATATCCGATGTGGCATGAACCGGCTGCATGCTGGGTATAATGTGATTCCTTGAATAATATTCCATATCCGGAGGATTAATGACTTGTGCGTGTTCAATTCTCCATCGGTGATCGGGTAAATTCTTTGTATACTTTTCATAAAGTTGCAGCATAAGCCGTTGTGATGAATCTCCGATACAATGTGAATTGAGTTGAAATCCGATTGATACTACCTGTGCAGCAATACTATCAAGATAAGACGGATCATGCACAAGGAAACCGAAATGATCTGGCTTATCTGAATAAGGTTTTAACATGCACGCGCCACGAGAGCCAAGTGAACCATCAGTATACAGTTTGAAACTGCGAACATTCAATGCATCGGTTTTATATTTTCCCTGTTTCCGGTAACGGTCAAGTTCTTCAAGAGCAGCCATGGCGTTAATCCGCATTTTGAGGCTGCCATTTTTTTGCAAAGAGTCCATTAGCGAAATAACCGACCATTTTAAACCAGTACTTTCAATACCCGCATCAGTCACAGATGTCAAGCCCACTGCAAAACAATTTTTTTGTGCATTCAACAACGCTTCGGTACTTTCCAGGTTACCTGGTTTTGGAATAATCTCATACACCAGGTCCACTGCGTTGTCGACCAGGATACCGGTAAGCTTGTTATTTTTCGTCTCTATAATTCCCCCGGAAATTTTTGTATTGGCAGAAATCCCTGCCAGTTCAAGTGCCTTCTGGTTAACAAGTGCTGCATGGCCATCAACGCGAAGCAGAAAAACAGGGATGTCAGGAAACAGACTATCCAGTTTCGATTTATCAGGATATTCTTTATGAACCCAATCATTCTGATCCCAACCACGTCCAAAAATCCACCCTCCGATAGTCTGGTTCCGGTGATAAATCAATGTGTCGATTACGCCTTCAAAAGAAACGGTTCCGGTTAACCAGATTTTCTTCAGGTCATTTCCATATCCATAAAAATGACAATGTGCATCCTGAAAACCAGGATATACAAATTTCCCTTCGAGATCTGTTTTTTTCTTTGCTTCGAAATCCAGGATTTCAGCATCACTTCCCACCGCAGTTATTTTTCCATTCGTTATTGCAAATGCTGTACAAACGGTAAAGTTGCTGTCAACAGTATATACTTTACCGTTATAGAATACATGGTCGGCTGTTTTATGGGATGAACATGAATAAAGCATCATCGATGATATGAGCATCACCAAATAATACTTTGATAGAATTTTCATAAATAATATTTAAAGAATTATATTACTGGGAATTATTCTTAACCATGTAGGTGGTGTTAGCCTGAGCAAGCGGTGTCATAACAATATCATTCAAAACCACATGATGTGGACGACTTACAACAAAATAAACAACTTCAGCAATGTCTTCAGGTTTCAAAGGTTCATAACCCTGGTAAACCTGTCCTGCACGTGCTTCATCACCTTTGAATCTTACTAATGAAAATTCAGTTTCCGCCGCGCCCGGGTTAATTGCGGTAACTTTGATGCCAAACGGAAGCATATCAATCCGCATTGATTTTGAAATGGCATCTACAGCATGTTTGGTAGCGCAATAAACATTGCCTTTTGCATACGCTTCTTTTCCGGCAATGGAACCAATATTAATGATATGACCTTTTCGGCGTTCGACCATTCCTGGCATAATAGATTTTGAAACGTATAACAATCCCATCACATTGGTATTTATCATTTTTTCCCAATCTTCAATTTCACCATCCTGTATGGGTGCGAGCCCGGAAGCAAGTCCTGCATTATTGACCAGGACATCTATTTCTTTCCATTCATGAGGAACAGATTCAATAACGTACCGGACTGCATCTTTGTCCTGGATATCGAAATCCAGGGTCAGGATTTTTGAACCATACGCTGATTCTATTTCATGTTCCAACTCTACAAGTTTTTCTTTTCTTCTGCCACACGCAATTACCTGCCAGCCATGTGCGGCAAAATTCAATGCAATGGCCTTACCAAAGCCGGAGGTTGCACCTGTAATAAATACAATTGCCATTCAATTCAATTATTTTGTGAATTAAGCCGACTGTTTTTATAACTATAAGAAAAGTAAATTACTAATCCGGCTGCGAGCCATATTATGAATCCTATCCAGTTTCGGAGTTGTATCTGAGCCATCAGATAAGTGCATGTTAGAATGCCTAGCACCGGGATCATTGATAATTTTTTTGTAAAACTAAGAACGGAGAGTATAGAAAAAGTAAGAAAAAATATAAGCATCGGGATGCCTTCCGGATTTGTAATTGGGTTGGAATACTGTTCGAACCATTCCCGCTTATACAGATAAATTGCAGAAATGAAAATTATAAGCATTAGCGGAATAATAAATTGTCCGTTTAAGTAAGGTACCCTGAATTTTCGTTGAATTCCTTGTTGTTCGTGTAGCATCAATACTCCGCCACAAACAAGAATAAAAGCGAATAAAGTTCCTATGGAACAAAGATCTACTACAGTGTTCATATCAATAAAGAAAATCGGAATGCCAACAAGCAAGCCGGTTACTATGGTTGCAAAACCGGGTGTTCCATAACGAGGGTGTACTTCAGCAAATTTTTTTGGCAGCAGTCCGTCGCGGCTCATGCTCATCCAGATTCTGGGTTGTCCCAGCTGAAATACAAGCATAACACTTGCCATGGCAACAACAGCACTTACAGCAATAATTCCGCTGATCCACGTGAGTCCGATTCTGCTGAATACGAATGCCAGGGGGTCATCTACATTCAATTCGGTATATGAAACCATTCCGGTTAATACAAGTGCAATCAGAATATACAATACGGTACAAATGATGATCGAATACATCATTCCACGGGGAAGATCGCGTTGAGGATTATGACATTCTTCAGCAGTTGTTGAAATTGCGTCAAACCCGATATAGGCAAAGAAAACTGCAGATACACCAGCAAGAACTCCACCGATTCCATTTGGCATAAAATCCTTCCAGTTATCTGTTTCTACATAACCTGCACCAAGGCAAATTACCATAATTACCACAATGATTTTTATAACAACCATGAGATTGGATGCGTTGCGTGATTCGCGAATGCCACGATATACTAACCAGGTGATAAGGACATTAATTATCAGCGCCGGAAAATCCACTATGACTTTTAATCCAGCAATTGCAGGAGCAGAAATCCAGGCTAAATAACCTTCTTGTGTAATTAAAGCAGGATCACTATCTGTAATAAGAGAAGCTTCATATGCACGCTTTGCTGAAAAATAATCAATGCCGGTCCAGGCCGGCAAATGAATACCATCAGGGAAACCCAGGAATGGGATGTGAATATGTTCCAGCAGGGAGGAAAAATAACCGGACCAGGAAATTGCGACGACAATATTTCCTATAGCATATTCCATAATCAATGCCCATCCGATTATCCAGGCAAACAATTCACCAAATGCTACATATGAATAGGTATACGCTGAGCCCGAAACAGGAATAATACTTGCGAATTCGGCATAACAGAAGGCGGCGAAACTACAAGCAACTGCCGTAAAAATGAATAAGAAAATTACTGCTGGACCACCATCAGCACTTGCTTTTCCAATAGTACTGAATATACCAGCTCCGATTATCGCGGCAATTCCGAGAGCAGTAAGATCTCTGACATTAAGATGTTTTTTAAGCTTTCCCACTGATGCGGAATCATCCGCTACCAGTTGTTCCAGGATCCTACTGACACTTTTTTTTCGGAACAGATTCATTTATGCTTGTATTTAATTTTATGTACCATCGGTCCGACTTTTATAATTTTCTTGAATGAAAACTACCGGTCATCAGTAGTGGAATCAGGCATAAAAAAGGTAGTACGGGAGATTTATAACGAACTATAGCACCTAAAACAGGAGATGTCAACCCTATCAGAGTAAAAACTGATATTACGAAAAATATGCAAAACAGTAACAAGTTTTTATTTTGTGCCATTTTATCCCATTGGATGTAGCGGAATCCGGCTAAAAGAACTATTGCGAGTAATAAATTTTCGAGAGAAGCTGCAATGAAAAGTAATCCGGAAGAGTCCCAGATATAGGGTCTTGTAAAAACCGAAAAAGC
>JANWID010000084.1 GCA_025450095.1 Bacteroidia bacterium
CGGAATCGAACCGTCGACACAAGGATTTTCAGTCCTTTGCTCTACCAACTGAGCTACATCACCGGGCTTTTATATTAGCTGGGCGCAAAAGTAGAATAATTTTTCAAATTGGTCGGAAAAAAATAACCGCGGTTGATGCAAAAATTACTCAGGATTAGTCCGAGTTAGTCTGGGTTAGTCTGGGTCAGTCTGATTTTGGATTTTTAATACAAGTGAATCCCGACCCTTGATGATTCAGACGCCAGCATGGCGTCCCTACATTCCGACTTATTCATTGACTAATCCTAACGAGACTTGACTAATTATTTATTTTTGACAATCCATGGAATACAGACTTGTTATTGATATCGGAAATTCGCGGACTAAAATTGCAGTTTTTGAAGATGACCTGATTCGTGAATTGCGATCGGTGGAGAAAAATTTTTCAGGAATTATAACCAGTATTGTTAAGTCTCATGGTCCACCAGTCCGTTGTATTGTCTCAAATGTACGGCTGGATAAATCCTTGATCCTGGAATACCTCCACACTATTCCGCAAAAGAATATAATTTTCACGGGTAGCAATCTCATACTTCCAATTAAAGTATTGTATAAAACTCCTGAAACACTGGGCAACGACCGCCTGGCCAATGCATGTGGTGCGTGGAAGCTGAACACTGGAAAAAATACCCTGGTTATCGATATGGGTACCTGTATTAAATATGACTTCGTTAACAAAGCGGGGGAATATATGGGTGGCAGTATTTCTCCTGGATTGAACATGCGGTATCAGGCATTATCCCAATTCACCGGACAACTGCCTTATTTCAAACCGGTTGAAGAATACCCGATGCTGGTCGGACAATCTACAGAGGAGGCAATACGTTCAGGGGTTGAAAACGGGATCCTGGAAGAAGTCCGGGGAATCCTGAATAGATATCAGGAACTCACTGATCAAACACACATTATCCTCACAGGTGGAGATCATTCCAAGTTTGCGGATCAACTAAAAAGTCCCATCTTTGTGGCCCCAAACCTGACTTTAACAGGCCTCAAGGTAATTTTAGACCATAATGACCCATTATAATTCCCGGTTTTCCAGACTCTTCCTTTTACTTTTTCTTTTTTCGCCCTTCATCTCAAAAAGCCAGACCGGTTCCACCTCTCCTTATTCAAGGTATGGGATTGGTGATATTTACGGACAGGGGTTTACACACCAGGCCGGCATGGGTGGACTTGGCGCATCACTGTCATCACCTTTTAATATTAATATGGTAAACCCGGCATCGTATATTGCCGATAGCATCGTGATATTTGAAGTGGGTGCCCTGGGTGATATCCGCCAGCTGGAATCAAAAACCCAGTCCACTTCGCTGAACAGCGCATCCTTTTCACATCTTGCCCTGGGCTTTCCCATTAAAAAAGGCAAGGTGGGAGTAACGTTCGGCGTGGTTCCGCTTTCTTCGGTTGATTATGATATCGTGGTTACCACACCCAATGTTCCGGATATAGGCACAATCCGTTATGAGTATATTGGTGATGGAGGTTTCAATAAATTTTTCGTGGGAACCGGGGTAAAGATCCTGAAGAACCTGAATGCGGGCCTTAATATTTCTTATTTGTTTGGCACTATAGATAATGTAAAAAGCGTGGAGTTCCCGAGTGGTACTCATTATTTCAACAGCAGGTATATTGACGCGGTAACTGCAAACGGTTTCCATTTCGATTACGGTCTCCTCTATGAGAAACCAATTAAAAACGGAAAGGTAATCCGTGCAGGATTATCCGGTGCGGTTTCTACCAAAGTAAATGCATTGAATACACAATACTATTATAATTATACTTCTACAAAATTCGGTGAAACAATTAAGGATTCTGTTTTTAATGAAACTGAAAACAGAGGAGATATCAAGCTGCCACAATTCTGGCGTTCGGGAATCAGCCTGGAAAAAACAGGTAAATGGATGATCGGTGCGGATTTCAATTATTATAACTGGAATGCGTACGAAAGCTTTGGTGTTCGCGATACACTTAAGAACAGTTATAATGTTATTGTTGGCGGACAGAAATACACTAACCGTTTCGATTTCAGAATGGGTGTTCGTTATGGAACCACGTATCTGAATATTAAAGAAACGCAACTGAATGAATATGGATTTACCGTTGGCCTGGGAATAAAAAAGCTGCTTGCAAAACGTCCGCCTTCTGCTATTAATATCGGGTTTGAAATCGGACAGCGCGGAACACTCGATAACAATTTAATCCGCGAACAGTACTACCGGTTTTTCTTAGGATTTACACTGACGGATATCTGGTTTGTTCAACCTAAATTCGACTAGATTCATAATTGCGCGGAAGGGATGGGTACGCTTGCCCGACGCAGGCGGGGATTACGGATTCAGGTCGCGGCGGAGCGGATGTACGGATTACAGATTCTATAATTACATGGAACGGGATGTACGGATTACAGATGCCAGGTATGCGCGGAACGGATGGTTGCGGAAAATTAAAACAGGATTATTGCTGACCTTCGTTTTTATGTTTCCTGGTTGTAATTTTCAGAACGGATTATAGAAATGAAACGACTGTTACTTTTATTTGTCGCATTACTACCAGTAATAAATCAGTTGCAGGCACAGATTACCAGCAGCAGCGCATGCGATTCAATAGTAAAATTATTTAACAGCAATTATAATAGCGGCGAATACAGCAGGGCGATGCCGCTGTGGCGGGAAGCATATAAAAAATGTCCTGCAACTTCAAAAAGCATTTATGAAAATGGTGCGGCATTTTTCGAAAAGCTGGTTGCGGCAGAAATTAATGCAGAGCGCCGGATTCAATTTGTTGATACCGTACTGATGATATACGACCGGCAGATCCGGTACTTCAACGAACCAGGAATTATCAATGGCAAAAAAGGACTCGTTCTTTTCAAATACGATCCTGCCAGAAAAACTGAAGCAGTACAATTGCTCGGTAAATCGATTGAAGAAGTCGGTGACCACACTCATGTCATTGTGCTTTTTCATTACTTCCAGGGAAGCGCACAACTTTATAACGACAGGCAGCTATCGGTAGAAAACCTTGCTGAAAATTTTTATCGTGTGAGTCTTGTTTATGATGCAAACCGCGGTAAAACGGAATATGATGATTTCAGCAAAAAGACAACTGCACTTTTTGGTGTACTTTTTTCCTGTGAGATGATAGAAAAAATTTATGCCGGCAAAATAAAATCTGCTCCCGATAGTGTTGCATTGATGCAGGAATTCATTCAGCTGTGTTATAAAAGAAAATGTACCTCGGAACTCTATACAACTACGGCTGAAAAACTTTATCGCAAAGGACCCACGCCACTGACTTGTAAATGTCTTGCCCAGATTTATACTTCAAAAGGTCAGCCTGAAAAAGCTATGGGATTTTTTAATGATGCCACCGAGATGGAATCGGATCCGGTAAAGAAGTCGGTTTTGCTCATGGACGCGGCGGAATTTCAACAGCAGGAACTAAAAAGTTTTCCACAGGCACGCATAATTGCAATGCGTGCGGCGACGTTTAATCCCGGTTGGGGCAGACCATGGATGTTTATCGGGGATTTATATTTCGACAGTGTTAAAGAATGTAAAGATTCGCTTTACGGAAAACCTGTATTTTGGGCTGCAACTGATAAATACCTGAAAGCCAAAACTATTGATCCCACCATGACAGATCTTGCCAACCAAAAAACTGCCAAGTGTATGGAGATGTTCCCCGAATAGGACGAACTTGCCGCATTGAAAATTAATGCAGGTGATACCTACATTATTCAATGCTGGATCAACGAAACTGCACTAGCAAGGATCAAAAAATGAAGACCGGAATACATGCTAAAAACTTTCCTTTCCGGACTGGTTATCCCGGCATTTTTCTAGTAATTTTGTATATAGCGGGTCTTTACGGATGTGAAAATGATGTAGAAAAAGTGACGCTGGTTACCGGAAAAAAAATAGAGCCGGTTGAAACTTCCGAAGGACTTACTATCCTTTACAGCGATTCGGCCAGGGTAAAAGTAAAGATCACCGCTCCTGAATTAGTGCGGTATGATACTGAAAAACCTTATACCGAGCTTCCTAAGGGTGTACATGTGGAGTTCTATGACAATACACTGCGAGTCAATTCCACCCTCGATGCAAAATATGCTTTGCGCAGGGATATGGAAGCGATCATGGAAGCCAGGGACGATGTGGTGGTAGTAAATATTAAAGGTGAAAAGTTGAATACCGAACACCTGTTATGGAATGAGAAGACTGCAAAAATTTCGAGTGATAAATTTGTAAAAATTACAACCGCTGATAAAATCATATACGGAAATGGCTTCGAAGCCAACCAGGATTTTACCAGCTACAAAATTTTCAACATTAAGGGAACTATAACCATCAATAAAGATGAACGCGCTACGAATCCTTGAAATTTCCTGGCTGGTATTTGGCCTGCTGGGCATCGGGCTGTGTGTTTACAATCTCTCAATAGATGGTTTTGTTGCGGCCGCTTGGCCCCTGCTGTTCACACTTATCGCAGCAGTTTTTTATACCGTCCGCAGAAAACAGCGTATTGCCTATGAGAAGCAGCAACATGAAGCTGCCGCAGAACGGGAATAGGAGTTTTTACCGCCATGGTTCGGTTCCGCTAACCATGACTACATTTCTCACATATACCAAGTCATGGTAAGCGGAGTCGAACCGAGTTTTTAATATTGAATTTTACGTTGTATCTTCGCCCCCTGTTTTATCAGACCTTGAGGGATTTCAACTCCTTTTTGGCTATAAATTATTGAAATTCAAAGACATATTTAGACAATTAAAAAATGGCAGTAATTGGTAAGATTCGCCAAAAAGCAGGTTTGCTTATTGGAATTGTGGGCTTCAGCCTGGTAGCTTTTATTCTTGGCGATTTGTTGACTTCGAACCGCAGTTTTCTCTCCGGTTCGGGAACAGTGGTAGCTGAAATCGGTGGGAAAAAAGTGGAAGTGATGGATTTTGAAAATTCCGTCAAGAAAATGGAAGAAAATTATAAGCTGAACACTAACACAGAAAATATTGACCAGGCAACAGTTGAATCATTGCGCGAACAGGCATGGACACAGTTGCTGAATGATTATATTATGAACCCGCAATATGAAAAGACGGGAATTAAAATCAGCTCCGAAGAACTCTTCGATATGATCCAGGGAAAGAATCCTCATCCGCAAATCAAGCAGGCATTCAAAGATCCGAAGACCGGTGAATTTTCACCCGCTAATGTACTGCAGTTTCTGAAGAACATGGATAATGACGCTACCGGTAAAACACGTGCTCAATGGGTTGCTTTTGAAAAATACATCAAAGAAGAACGTGTTAAGGAAAAGTATAACGACCTGATTAAAAACGGACTTTTTACAACAACTGCAGAAGCAAAAAAAATGTATGAGGACCAGGGTAAAACAGCTAACATCCGTTTTATCGATTTCAATTACACAACCGTTCCTGATTCTACCGTTGTGGTTGATGATAACGAACTGAAGGAATATTATAATACACACCAGAATGATTTCAAGCAGGAAGCGTCACGGAAAATTGAGTTCGTGGTGTTTGATGTTACCGCTTCTCCCGATGACCGCGCTGCGGCTTATTCCAGTTTGCAAAAACTCAACGGACCTTTCAGCGAAACCACCGACGACTCGTTGTTCGCAAGTGTGAATTCGGATAATAAAAATGAGATCAAATTATACAAGCAGGGCATGCTCCCTCCTGCCGTTGATACCGTTTTCTTTTACGGCGCTACCCCGGGTATAACGGTTGGCCCATACGAAGAAAACAATACTTTTAAAATTGCAAAGCTCCTCGAAGTGAAAGTGCAGCCCGATTCACTGAAGGTTAGTCATGCACTGGTTTCTTTTGCCGGTGCCGAAAGAGCTGCTCCTGAAGTTACCCGTACCAAAGAGCAGGCGAAAGTAACTGCCGACAGCCTTTTTGCCATCATCAAAAAAGATCCGAAGCGTTTCAACGATATCGCGAAAAATGTTTCTGATGATAAAGTGGCTGCTGAAAAAGAAGGCGATCTTGAATGGATTACAACAGAAAGCCCGATGGATCCCAAATTCAAAGAAGGCGCATTCAGCATTTCCAAAGGAGAAGTTACTGTTACAGAATCAAATTTCGGATACCACATCATTAAAGTAACTGACCAGTCTGCTCCTGCACGCCAGGTGAAAGTGGCGATCATCGACCGCCGCATCGAACCCGGTTCCAAAACTTACCAGACTGCTTTTGGTAAGGCGAATGAATTTGCAGCCAGGAACAAAACCATTGACGATTTCAACAAATCCGTTCAGGAACAAGGTCTCAACAAACGCGTTGCCGACAACCTGAAAGAAGGAGATAAAGCTATTCCCGGCCTGGAAAATCCACGCCCCCTCATCCAGTGGGCTTACCAGCAGGAAAAAGGTGCTGTATCGAAACCCTATGATTTCGGAAATAAATTCGTGGTAGGTGCCCTTACCGAAGTAAAGGAAAAAGGCATCGCACCGTTTGAACAGGCAAAAGAACTGGTACAGGGAAAAGTAGTGACACAAAAGAAAGCGAAAATGTTTATTGATAAGATCGAAGCAAAACGGGCAACTGCTAAAACCATCGAAGAACTTGCAGCTGCACTGGGTGTATCGGTCAGAAATGCTGAAAGGATTTCTTTTGCATCGAGCTTCGTGCCCAACCTGGGTGTTGAGCCCGCCGTAGTTGGAAACGTATTCAGCATGCTGGTGAATCAGCTTTCAAAATCTATAGAAGGAACAGGTGGCGTATTTGTAATCATCGTTGATAATATCACCGAACCCGCCACTCCATTTGAACCAAAAAATTTCCAGCAGCAATCTGTTCAGCAGCTGCAGCAGCGTGCCACTTACGAAGTTTTTAACGCGCTGAAAGAAAAAGCAAACGTGGTGGATAACCGCGGGAAATTCTACTGAGAAAATCTTAATCCTGACGAAAAGGCCGCCTTGTGCGGCTTTTTTTATTTGTGATCAGCAATACCTTCCGGCACAAAGCGGAAAATTTTACATTTGTGGTAACACATGAATCTCCTGCAGCAAATACGGAGTGCGGCTCCGATACTGGTAATGGCGTACGCGTTTACCACTGCTATACTCTCCCTGGTGATCTTCCTGGGAATTGAAAATGATGTGGAGCTGGATCATTTCACACAGGATCCGGCAACTATAATGAAAACCCCATTCTACCTTGGGTTTTTCTCTTACATCGGCATCCTGTTCTGGTGCGCTACAGCAACATTGTGCTTTTTTATGCATTTATTAAGTTTTGATATTTCTGTTGAGCAAAAACGAAAGAAACAGTTCCTCCTTTTCTCCGGACTGATTTCATCTCTTTTATTGTTCGATGATCTGTTCCTGCTGCATGAATCTGTTTTCCCCATTTATTTTCATATTCCAAAAAACGTAGTGTACCTGGTGTATGTGAATTTCATCCTGGCTTATGTGCTGTTGTTCCGCAATGAGCTGATGCATTCCGAATACATTATTCTGGTGATCGCGTTTGGTCTTATCGGAGCAGCACAGTTCGTGGACTTGTTACCCATGCCGATACCGGAAGATTCTTTCCTGGAAGATGCTGTAAAACTTTTCGGAATTGTAACCTGGTTTACCTATTACATGCGATACTGCCTTGAGATGGCACGTTCACAGTTTTTCGGTACTGCTGAAAATGATAATTACTGACCTGCTCTTTCGATCCTTATTCCTGCATCCATAATACCTGGTAGCGGGTTAATGCGCATGGCCTGGATCAGCTCAAAAGTGTATTCGCCTGTCTGCGGAAAGCGTGCATTTTGTTTGAATAAAATCCGGTTATCCCAGATATCACCAAGCCCCTCTCCCGTCCACTGACCATCAGGCGCAGCGAGAACACACTCCAGTGTATCACGTTGAATTTGTCCGCCGGGGAAATTGGTGTTTATGAAAAGATATAAATTGCTGAACCTGTAAAAACCTGCGTTCCTAACATTGATATAAACATTGTAAGCGGAAGTAGTATCCGAAATGGGAACACGAAATACCAGCGATGCCCGCTGATCCCATTCGTTCTTGTCAATCTTTTTATTTTCCTCGAACACCCGCGACGGATCGCATCCCGCGAAAGCGACACCCACAAAAGCAATTATAAAAAAACAGAAAATTCTATTGCTCATGAATCTTTTGGCGGAGTGCTTCTGGGCGGACTCTGACGTACTCTACCGCCTGTTTCATTACCAGTGGATGGTGGAGGTGGAATATTAACTTTCGGTTGTGGTGCAGGCGGTGCTTGTTGTGGCGGTTCCTGCGGCTTTACCGGTGTCCGGGCCGGACGATTGGTATTTTGTTGAGTTGCCGGGTTATTGGGTTGTTGTGTTGCCGGGATGTTGGGCTGTTGAGTTGGCGGGTTGGTGCGTTGTTGAGTTGGAGGGTTGTTGGGTTGCTGTGGCTTCCGTTGTTGTTTCTGTTGCTGTGGCTGTTGTCTTCCCGGTTCTTGACGTTGACGGTTTTGATTGCGGTTATCGCCCGACTGTTCTCTCGGTGCAGGACGTGATTGTTGCTGATCATCGGATGCCTGCATATTTTTTTTACCGTCCTTATTTCCTTTTTTCTTCTTCTTTTTCTTTTTATCCATCATGCGGGTGAGGCTGTCCTGCCCTACCACATCAGCATAATCCATCGGCTTTTCGCGTTCCACTATTTCTGCATAATCGTTCAGATCAACTGGTTTTTCACCACGCTTGTTCATCTGGATGATATCTTTCACACGATCCACTGGTAACGGGATCCACGTATCGGAATTTATGGCTGTCGCACTTGCATCTTCAGTATACGCAAACCAGATCATCCGTTTAAAGATGTCCGTCTTGCGGTGCACTGCATGTCCTTTCATTGTTTCAAGCTTCGTATTCGCATCGGGAATATCACTCAGTGCATCCATGTATGAATCGAGCTCATAGTTCAGGCAGCATTTTAATTTGCCACATTGTCCAGCAAGTTTGATAGGATTCAATGAAAGATTCTGGTATCGCGCAGCACTTGTTGAAACAATTTTGAAATCGGTCAGCCAGGTAGAACAGCATAGTTCTCTTCCACACGACCCGATTCCTCCCAGCCTGCTCGCTTCCTGGCGCATGCCGATCTGCCGCATTTCAATACGAACATGAAATTCTTCAGCAAGCTTTTTAATCAGCTCACGAAAATCGACACGCTCATCAGCAGTATAATAAAATGTTGCTTTTTTACCATCGCCCTGGTACTCCACATCCGACAACTTCATTTTCAGATTAAGCCGTAATGCAATTGAACGTGCTTTATACATGGTATCGACTTCCATCGCCTTTACCGAATTCCATTTTTCGATATCAGCAGGGCGCGCCTGGCGGTACAATGTTTTTACTTCTTCAGAAGTTTCGGAGAGGCCGTGTTTTTTTAATTGAAATCGCACTAACTCACCGGTAAGCGAAACGGTACCAATATCATGGCCCGGGTTTCCCTCGACAGCCACCATTTCACCGGTCTTGAGTTCGATGAAATCCTGGTTCTTAAAAAACTCTTTACGGCTACCTTTAAAACGAACTTCAACTATATTGAATGGCTTCTGTCCATCCGGCAATTGCATATCCGACAGCCAATTGTATACATTGAGCTTGTTACAGCCGCTCGTACCACAAGTGCCGTTATTGCGACAACCCGGAGAGGTTTCACCCGTTTTAGTAGAACATGTACTGCAACCCATAACTTTTTTCGGTTAAATCTCAGTAACCTGAGGCGAAAATACACTGATAATCAACTGCCAGCCTTGCTCCGCCGAACCTTTACGCTTCTTTTGCTTCGCGAAGGCGAGGAATATTCAGCAGGCGATTCATTTTAAAAGACAAATTTAGCAATAAAATCTTCGGGTTTGCATTGCGTTCCACGGCGTAGTGCGCTTCGTTCAATAGCGTACAGATAGCATCGATATTGCCGGCGTGTATGAATCGTGTGAACCGGCTGAAATTAGGGATCACATTATCATCGAAACGTACCATTCCGGCATCGCCATGATTCACCAACATGCATTCACGTGCCGCATCGAGGCAGAACGAAAAGAACAACTTCATATACTCCCGGCCCGATTTTGCCATAGCATCAATGAAAACATTCAGATCGGTCCACGCAAATTTTCCTTCCTTTTCATGAAACGGACTATAGCTTAAACGCATCCAATTAATGAAATCATTTTCGATGCGATAATCCTGTTCCTTATCTCCCGAAAGCTCCTGCGCAATATTCATATTTCCGCCGGCAAGGCTTGCAATTTTCCTTGCGGAGACGGCATCTTTATTAAAATTCTTCTGCACTGCTGCCGCCACTTCATTCACTGAAAGTCGTGGCACTTTCACCAGTTGCGTCCTCGATAAAATAGTAGGAAGTAATTGCTCGCGATGTTCTGTTACCAGGATGAACACTGTATTATCAGGTGGCTCTTCGATTATTTTCAGCAGTTTATTCGAAGCATCCACGCGCATTTTTTCGGGAAGCCACATGATGAGAATCTTGTATGATGATTCAAACGATTTCAGGCTCAGCTTACGAATGATCTCCGAGCTTTCTTCTACCGACATGAATCCCTGTTTGTTTTCAACACCCAGCATATCGTACCAGTAAGCCAGATCCATGTATGGATTGCCTGTAAATGCAGCACGCCA
>JANWID010000085.1 GCA_025450095.1 Bacteroidia bacterium
AGGAACAGATACGGGTCGCAATGGGTGCATCATTATCATTCCGCCAGGAAGATCTCGAAATTAAAGGCCATGCAGTAGAAATCAGGGTATACGCTGAAGATCCATCCAATAATTTTCTTCCGGATATCGGGAAACTGATCACTTACCAGCCACCTTCTGGTCCGGGTGTGCGTGTAGATGACGGATTCGAACAGGGAATGAGTATTCCCATCTACTATGATCCGATGATAGCCAAGCTGGTGACTTATGGGAAGGATCGCAAAGAAGCCATTGAAAGGATGATCCGTGCAATAGATGAATACCGTATCACAGGCGTAGCAACAACACTCGGGTTTTGCCGTTTTGTAATGCAGCATGAGGCCTTTGTTTCCGGAAAATTCGATACGCATTTCGTGGAGACTTATTTTTCCCCCGAAAAATTACAGCTGGCAAAACAGGATGAAGCAGAAGTTGCGGTCATTATTGCTGCCCGTCTGCAACACCATATCCGCCAGCCCGTATTATCTGCGACACGGAAAAATGATAATGCTTCGGGGTGGAAAGCTAACCGTTCGGGTTAATAAATGCTTTCATTCGATGGCTTAATTCTTGGAAATCAGGCCGGGTAAAATGCTTACAACTCTTAATAGAATTTTCCGCGTACTTCAAATATTACTGTTGCTTTTATTTTCCGGAAAACTCGTAGCACAACTTCCAGAAAACCAGATTATTACTCCGGCAATTGTGAGGGGCACCGATACTATTCCTCTGGTAAACCTTGCAGCCGTTGAAATTTTTGCTGCTTTCGATCCTGCCAATGCTGAAAATCTGAAAAAGTATCTGAAACTCCGCAGGGATGTTCTCAGGGCATATCCATATGCAAAGCTGGCTGCTACACAGTTGAAATACATAAATGATACACTGATGCATATTAAATCAGAAAAGGCGAGGAGGAAGTTTATTAAAGCGACCGAGAAAGACCTTAAGGAGCGCTTTGAAAAGGACCTGAAGAATCTTACTTATAGCCAGGGCCGCATCCTGATCAAATTAATTGATCGTGAAACAGGGAATACATCATATAGCCTGGTAAAAGAATTAAGAGGCTCGTTTCAGGCTGTTTTCTGGCAAAGCCTTGCCCGGTTTTTTGGTACAAATCTTAAAAGTGAATATGATCCTCAGGGGGAAGATTATATGATTGAAGGTATTGTACAGGCTATTGAACGGGGGGAACTCAGAGTTATTAAGAAATAGTCAATCATTTGATTATAAATCACATCAATTTTATTAAAGTAATAGTTTAAGCAATATTGTCCTATGTTGCTGAGTTTGCCTGCCAATAAGTCATAAATATTGTTGCTTTTTACAGGCATTTTCACATGGAATAAATATTGACAAGCTGGGTGTAAAAAGCACTTAAGTTTAATTCAAAATTCAAAAAGCAATGACACTTATTAAATTCAAAAATGATGTTCCGGTTCGTAACCGTGAAAGAATGCCTATGTGGTCTGATTTGATCAACGACCTGTTCGAAAATGTAGTTTCCACTCCGGATGTGAAAAGATCAACTGTTCCTGCAGTAAATATCAGTGAAACCGATGATAGCTATCGCCTGGATGTGGCAGCTCCCGGTCTGAAGAAAGAAGATTTTAAGATCAGCATCGAAAATGATATCCTGACTATTAGCGCTGAAAAGAAATCGGAAACCTCAGAAAAAAACGAAAAATTCACCCGTAAGGAATATTCGTACAGTTCATTTCTGCGCAGCTTCACTCTTCCGGAATTAGTGAATTCCGAAGGTATTCATGCAAGCTATGAAAATGGTATCATGAGCCTGGTGCTTCCTAAGAAAGAAGAAGCGAAAGCAAAAGCTCCACGCGAAATCAAGGTTTCATAAAGACATGTTATTTAGTTAGGTTTTGGTTTAGTCCCCGGGTAATTCCGGGGACTTTTTTTTAATGTGGTCTGTTAAATATGTTCGTATTCCGGTAACACCAAAAAGTTAATTTTGTCGCATGGCATCTTCGAAGAAAACTGACAAACCACGCAAATCAGGTAAGCCAATCATTTTGGTTACGAATGACGATGGTATAACGGCACCAGGTTTACGGGCATTGGTTGAAACTATGAAGCAGTTAGGTGAAGTCGTCGTAGTTGCGCCGGACGGACCGCAATCGGGAATGGGACATGCTATTACAATCGGGAAACCTCTGAGGCTTGATAAAGCTGAAGTGCATGGAGAATTCCTGGGCTATAAGTGTTCAGGAACTCCGGTAGATTGCGTTAAACTTGCAGTGAATAAAGTTCTGCATCGTAAACCCGATTTATGCGTGTCTGGAATTAATCATGGTTCCAATTCATCGATCAATGTGATCTATTCCGGAACTATGTCGGCAGCAATGGAAGGCGCTATAGAAGGGATTGCTTCTATTGGCTTTTCGCTGGACAATTACAACATGGAAGCTGATTTCAGTCCCAGCAGGCACTATGCAAAAATTATCGCACGGAATATTCTCAATAACGGACTTCCGCCAAACACACTTTTGAATGTAAACCTCCCGGATCTTTCACTTAAAAAAATAAAAGGAATTAAAGTATGCAGGCAGGCGTTAGCGAAGTGGGAAGAAGAATTTGATGAACGTATGGATCCCAGGAAGCGCCCTTACTATTGGCTTACCGGGAAATTCAGGAACTATGATAAAGGTCACGACACCGACGAATGGGCATTAAAAAACGGGTATGTTTCCGTGGTTCCCGTTTTGTTTGATTTTACAGCACATCATGCTTTTCAACACCTGAATAAAATTCAGTGGGATGTTTAAAAAAGACAGGATGATACATGGCGTATTGCTGGGTATCGCAGTTATTATAGCTGGTTACTTTAGCCTGACTGGATTGAATTTCTGGATTTCTGATTATTTTTTAAATAAACCACCGGTATTCCGGGAAAGCACAGTCAGAGTTCTTGCTATTTTTCTGAATGTGTTTCCTTTCCGGTATTTCATGCTTCGAACTAATAAAGAGCTTACCGGACGGGGAATTCTCCTGGTTACCTTTGTTGTGGGACTGGCTTATTTCTTTTATTATCTTTCCTGAAATACAAACCTAAACTGAAGTGAGGTTTTATATTATTGCCGGCGAAGCATCGGGTGATCTTCATGCTTCCAACCTGGTTAAACAGCTCAAGCAACTGGTGCCATCATTTCATGGAAGAGGATGGGGTGGTGACCTGATGTCGTCGGAAGGAATTCACATTGTGAAGCACTATCGCGAACTCGCTTTCATGGGTTTTATAGAAGTGATCGCAAACCTACGCACCATTCTAAAGAATATTGAATTTTGTAAAAAAGATATCCTTGAATTCAGACCCGATGCTATAATCCTGGTCGATTACCCCGGTTTTAATCTGCGCATTGCGGAGTTTGCATCAAAGGCGGGACTGAAAGTGATCTATTATATTTCTCCCCAGGTTTGGGCATGGAAACAATCGAGGGTTCATCAGATAAAGCGAAATGTTGACCAGATGCTGGTGATTCTTCCATTTGAAAAATCGTTTTATGAAAAGTTTGACTATCCGGTGCATTTTGTAGGACACCCTTTACTCGATGCCATTGAAAACCGTAAGCATTCTGGAATTGATGATTGGAAACAACACCATGGCTTAACCGGTCAACCTGTGATTGCGTTATTACCCGGAAGCAGGCAACAGGAAATCCGCGCAATGCTTCCCGTGATGTTATCAGTAGTGGCCGATTTTCCAGGTTATCATTTTGTGGTTGGTGCTGCACCTTCAGTACCTGTTTCACTTTATGAACAGCTTACACAAGGTTATTCTGTTACCGTGATTCATGGTGAAACGTATGAGCTGCTCGAACATTCCGATGCCGCCCTGGTTACCTCGGGGACTGCAACACTGGAAACTGCATTGTTTAATGTACCTGAGGTGGTATGCTATAAAGGAAGCCTGATATCTTATCATATTGCAAGAAAACTGATAAAAATAAAATACATATCACTGGTAAATCTCATCATGGACCGTGAAGTAGTTACGGAATTGATACAGGATGATATGAATCCGGTCAGACTGAAAGTAGAACTTTCAGCTATTACCAAGAATATTAAGAAACGAAACCAGATGCTCAGCGATTATAAGCTCTTGCAACAAAAGCTTGGTGGTGGTGGAGCTTCGAAACGCGCAGCTGAGATTATTGTTCAGGAATTAAAGAGTGAGTAAACCTCTGCATTCAAACTGGGGACAACTTATAAAACATGGAGTACAAGGACTATTATAAAACATTGGGTGTTGCTAAAACTGCCAGTACCGACGAGATCAAAAAAGCTTTCCGGAAACTTGCAGTTAAATATCATCCTGATAAAAACCCGGGAAATAAAACAGCAGAAGAAAAATTTAAAGAGATCACTGAAGCAAACGAGGTATTAAGTGATCCGGAAAAACGAAAAAAATACGATGAAGTAGGAGAGAACTGGAAATACTACGAGCAGATGCACCGGCAGCAATCGCAACAACGTCCCAGGGGGAGGCCCGTTTATGAAACAGACTCTTCCGGTGATTTTTCTGATTTCTTTGAAAGCATTTTCGGCAGCGGATTCGGTGATATGTTCGGAGGAGGTAACCGCAGCGCACGCCCGGGGCCTTTAAAAGGGCAGGACATTGAAGGTTCTATGTCTATTACACTGGAGGAATCGTATCATGGTACAACCCGCAGAATCATCGCGGGAGGTAATACCCTGAATATAAAAGTACATGCCGGAGTTCGTGATGGGGAAGTATTGCGCATAAAAGGGAAAGGCGGTCCCGGAAGGGATGGTATCCATGGTGACTTACTAATCACAACCCGGATCGAACGACATGAAGTATTTGAACGAAAAGGCGATGATTTGTATACCGATCTGAAAGTAGATCTATATACAGCTGTGTTAGGAGGAAAAACAACGGTTACAACGTTGAAAGGGAAAATTCAGATAGACATCAAGGCAGGAACTCAGAACGAAGCAATTTTACGGTTGAAAGGAATGGGTATGCCCGCAGGAAAACAGGGAACTCATTTTGGCGACCTCTATGCGAAAGTTAAAATTGTTATTCCTAAAAACCTGACAAAAAAAGAAACCCAGCTTTTTTCCGAATTATCAGAACTACATAAGCACAGGAGTCAGGAGTAACTCTGGAGTTTTTGGAAAATAGTTAGCAGTCACCAGTCTTCAACCGGCAGTCGGTATTTAATGGTTTTCCGGATAGCAAATGCCTTCGTCAGGGTAATTTCAAGTACATACAATACTGCCAACTGCGAACTGCCTACTGCTTACTTTATAGCAGGTTCTGATTTTTTTCCGAACGCATAACAAATACCCATGCTGAATTTGAAAACAGGTGCATCTATGAAAGAAAAGGAACTTGTTCCAAAATAAGCTTCGGAATTAACTATCGGAATGATGAGACCTGTCTGCAGTATTCCCCGGAAATGTTCACTCCCTCCTGAAAATGTAAAGGAAGGTTCGAAAAGCATAAAGTCTACGTCCAGTTTTGTCGCAAAATCATTGTCATCCTCCCACCATTCAAATGCCTGGAAATCGACTGATTCAATATCGTACATCTTCACATATTTGAATCGCATATCAACCGCCAGGTCGATAAATCTTTGTTTAAATATGAATCCGGGTTGAGCAAATATGCTATAAAAGTTACCCGTTATGCTCGGCTCAGTGATATAATTGCCAATGATTCTTGCTTCAGATTTTCCGTAACCTGCACCGGTATAACATTGCAATGCCATAGAATTGCTGTTTCCGATTTTGTCGAACATACCGAACCCGGCTTCTCCAAATAAAATGTTTAATTTTTCAGTGCCTGTAGATGTATCAGTGTAAATAGTATTGCTCCGGTAATGATACATACCATTGGCCATGATCCCAATGTGATTGGAAACAGCATAATCTGCCTGTACATTAGCAAGCCCGCAGCCGGTTATACCAAGTGATGATGTAACATGGCCCTGGCCTTTTTCCGTTAACATCGGAGAATGATTTATACTGGGCTTGTACAACGTAACGCATCCTGTAAAGAGAAAATAAAACGACAGGTAAAACAATACGTGGAATTTCGGTTTGATAAGTATCTGGACGTTCATTAGCAGCAAATATAATGGAACCTTACGTGGCTCCAAATAAAAAATGGCGTCTTACGGGACGCCATCAAAAAATAACCTAATCATAAACCCTAAAAACAGTTCCTTGTACCCCGAATGGAAAGAGAAGGTTACAGGATTATACCATTAATTGTTAACTGTTTGATAAATAATATTATATACTATGATGCGTAAATTTTATTAGATTTGGAAGGACAAAATTTTTAACCATTAAATCAACTCTTATGAACACAAAATCCATTTCAATTTTAAATGCTGTGATGCTGTTTATTGCCTGCACAGATCGTGTTTCGGCTCAATTACAGCTTCCGCAACCAAGTCCTTCGGCCTCAGTAACACAAACGATAGGATTAACTGATATAACCATTGAATACAGCAGCCCTGGTGTTAAAGGGAGGAAAATATTCGGCGATCTGGTTCCCTATAATAAGATCTGGCGCACCGGAGCCAATTCAGCAACAAAAATTTCATTTAGCAGGGACGTTATTGTGGAAGGACAAAAGATCCCAAAAGGTAAATACGCATTGCTAACCATTCCAAAAGAAGGATCGTTTACAATTCTACTGAACAAGGATTTAAATTCCACTGCCGACGAATACAAACAAGCCGATGAGCTGGTTCGTTTTGATGTGAAATCCAAACCTGCTGAATTCAGAGAACGCATGACATTCCTGTTCAGTAATTTTTCTGATTCACAGGCAACTGTTGACCTGGAGTGGGAAAAAACACGGGTTTCAATGAACATTATACTCGACACTGATGCGCAATCAAAGGAGAATATCGATAAAGAACTTAGCCGTACATGGCGTTCATACAATAGCGCTGCCCGTTACCTGCTCGATAATAAAAAAGATCTCGAAACAGCTATGAGTTACGCTGATCAGTCAATTAAATTGAAAGAGGATTGGTACAATGTGTGGACAAAAGCCCAGCTTTATAACCTGATGAATAAAAATGATGAAGCTTATCGTCATGCATTAAAAGCAAAAGAGCTTGGTGATAAGTCCACTGCTTTCTTCTTTAAAGATCAGGTAGAAAAAGCAATCATCGACTGGAAACCGGCTGCGACAACGAAGCCAGCTAAAAAATAATTATCTTTTATTTCTTAAATCTTAAATTTTACATTTTCAATTTGATATGAACACCAGTTTAACTGAATGTTCATTTAATATATAAGATGTAAGATTTATGATTTTACGGGTTCATTCCTCATCATAAATGTAATGATGGAAGAAATTCCCATTACCAGCACACAGCCGATTACGTTATACCAGAGGAAGGAAATGGATGTATAGGTAAAACACCAGACAACCACTGCTTCGGCAATTAGAGCGCTGATAAAAACTGCTGAACCACTTATTTTTTTCAGATAAAAACCGGAAAGGAAAATTCCCAGTATAGTTCCATAAAACAACGATCCAAGAATATTAACTGCTTCGATCAGGCTTCCCATCCGGTTGGCGAATTCGGCAACTCCGATGGCGTAAAGTCCCCAGAAGACCGTTGCCCAGCGCGAAGCGTTCACATAATGTTGATCACTGCCGCTTCGGAAAAAACTGCGTTTATAAATATCCACAACAGAAGTTGATGCAAGGGCATTGAGCTCGGATGATGTGGATGACATAGAAGCAGCGAATATCACTGCTATAAGCAAACCGATAATGCCTTCCGGGAGGTAATCGGTAACAAATTTCAGGAAGATATAATTGGTATCGTTGACATCGGCATCCGGGTCGTTTTTTAACATTATGCCATGTGCCTTCTGCCGGACCGCGTATGATTCCTTTTCAGCACCATTCAGTTTCTCTACAGCCTGGTTAGCAATCACGGGATTGCCGCTTTTCATTCCTTCGGTATATTCCAGGGTAAATTTTTTCCGTTGTTCCTGGATGACTGCATATTCTTTTTCAAGTTCGCGGTAAGCTGCGCCATGTGAGGATGAATGTATTTTTTCGGTTTCAACTTTATTGAAAAACAACGGTTGCGGATTGAAGATGTAAAAAACATACAGCAATGCACCGATAAACAGGATGAATAATTGCATTGGAATTTTTACAATGCCGTTGAATAACAATCCAAGCCGGATCTCCGTGATGGATTTCCCTGTAAGGTAACGCCCCACCTGCGATTGGTCGGTTCCGAAATAGGACATGGCAAGAAAAAATCCTCCGATCAATCCGGACCAGACATTATACCGGTTGTTCATATCAAAACTAAAATCAACAATATTCAGTTTCCCGGTTTTGCCGGTTATGGAAACAACATCAGTGAATGAAAACTGCTCCGGTAACATCTGGAAAAGGAGGTAAGCTGCCAGCCCAATCCCGGCAAAAATAATTGTCATCTGACCGAGCTGTGTATAGCTCACAGCGCGTGTGCCTCCGGCAACTGTATAGATCACCACAAACCCACCCATAAAAACATTGGTCCAGTAAATATTCCAACCCAGTAACGACGAAAGAATAATGGAAGGAGCGTAAATAGTCAGGCCTGCTGCCAGGCCCCGCTGAATGAGAAAAAGAATGGATCCGAGTAATCGTGTTTTCAGATCGAAGCGGTTTTCGAGATATTCATACGCAGTATAAACTTTCATCCGGTGAAAAATGGGAACTACGGTGATACATAAAACTACCATGGCGATTGGCAGTCCAAAATAGAACTGCAGGAACCGCATTCCATCGGTGAATGCCTGGCCCGGAGCTGATAAAAATGTTATGGCGCTTGCCTGGGTAGCCATTATCGATAACCCGATCGTATACCAGGGCATGGTTTTATTCCCAAGCAGGTATCCTTCAATATTTATATTATTCCTCCCTTTAATGATACCGTAAACAGTAATAAAAATCAGCGTTGATAACAACACTATCCAATCGGTAATGCTCATTTAAAAGTGATTGTCAGAAAATAATATAAACTGATCTGAACTAACAAAACGAACAAGACGAAAAAATACCAGCCCTTCCAGTTTCCGAAAATCGGAGGACGTTCTTCTCCTTTTATCTGTGGTTTATTTTCCTGCATGTAGTAAATTAACAAATAATCGCCAGGCACCCGGAACTCCTGCAGGCAATTGGCGGAAAAATGATATTCCCGTGTATATGAAATAGCCTTTACCTTTTGCGGCTATGATGAGACTTCCCTTAAGCGGCTTTTCACCCGGATCGTTCATAGAAAAAACGGTTTTATATTCAGGAGCTGTATCACCGGCAAAATAAAGTCCGCGCTCCTGTACCCAACCCTCAAAATCTGAAGCCGTAATTTTATTTGGACGGTTTAAAAGAAAATGTTCCGGATCATCAAATGTAACCGGCGATGTTTCCACTGTTACGCGGTCACGTGTAATTTTGAACGGATAAGGACCAACCGGACCCATCAGGCTGCTGATGGAATTACCAGTATTGTACTGCGCCACTAATGTTCCGCCATTTTCCACGTATCGCATCAGGGGTTCGTACCAGCTGTTGATGTTATCCACAGTATTATATGCTCTCACACCAGTTACAATTGCATCGTATTTTTGTAAATCACCTTTCATTATGGATTCATTATCCAATAACGTAACTTCAAACCCGACCTGTTGCAGACATTCGGCCACTTCATCACCTGCGCCTTCTATATATCCGATTTTTTTAA
>JANWID010000086.1 GCA_025450095.1 Bacteroidia bacterium
AAACAGCAGTGTAAGTCAGTTTTTCCTGGGAGGGGGCTGGGCGTATGAGGAATATTTATTCGGCGTGTACAAAGGCATGCTTAATAAGCTGGGTCACATTGGAGGTGTTCATAATTCATACCTGGGCATTTGGTTGAATACAGGGATAATCGGGCTCATTCTATGGTTTTATGGTTTCTTCCGGTGTATTTTCACTGCGGCACGATATTCCTTCCTTGCCATGCCGCTGGCGTATGCAGCGTTGTTTTCCGCGTTCATCGAATCGTGGCTTTTGGGCTCACTGAATCCCTTCACAATTATTTTTATTTCTCTGATTACTTACATCACCATGGCACCGGGAACAACTGAAGCTGTGGAATCCACAGACATTTCTGTGGGAAAAAGCCTGATAAATCCTTTAGCCCCGCAATAAATGAAAACGGGAAACGAAAAGCCGGTGGTGATGATTTTTTTGGACTGGTATCTTCCCGGTTTTAAGGCAGGCGGACCTGTACGGACAGCTGTGAATATGGTGGCAAGGCTTCGGAATGATTTTGATTTCAGAATCGTTACCCGCAATACCGATCTGAATGAAACCAAACCTTATCCTGGAATTAAAAGTGATTCCTGGGTTACGGCACCCGATGGAATTCCTGCATATTATTTTTCACAAAGACAGCTATCACTGCGAAATATCAAAAAACTGATATTGGATATTCAACCCGATGCGGTACATCTGAATAGTATGTTTTCATTTTATTTCACCATGCTGCCATTGCTTGTACTTAAGAATTCAGGAATAGTGTGCAGGGTGGTCCTGGGTCCGCGTGGTATGCTCAGCAGCGGGGCGCTGTCGATAAAACCACTGAAGAAAAAGCTTTTTCTGGGAGCAGCAAAAACATTCGGGCTTTTCCGAAATGTAACCTGGCATGCATCAACTCCTGTTGAAAGAGAAGAAATTTATAAAACCTTCGGTAAAAATATTCCGGTGCAGCTGGCTATTGACCTGGCTCCGGAAATCAAAATCAGGAAATTAATTCGTGAAAAAAAATCCGGATATGCGAAGTTGTATTTCCTTGGCAGGGTGAGCGAAGTAAAAAACCTGTTGTTCAATATCCGGGTCCTGAAAAATCTTTCTACAGAATGTTCCGTTGATTTTCATATCTACGGACCGGTAGAAGAGCCTGCTTACTGGGAATTGTGCAAGAAGGAAATTGAATCCCTTCCCGAAAATGTTCGTGTGACCTATAAGGGGAATCTTGATAATTCCCTGCTTCATGAAACATTACGTGATTACCACTTTCTTTTCCTGATGACGAAAAACGAAAATTACGGACACGCTATTGTTGAAAGCCTGGTAGAAGGGTGCCCGGTTATTATAAGTGACCGGACACCATGGAGAAATCTTTCTTCGCGTAAAGCAGGTTGGGATCTGAGCATTGATCAAACAGAACCGGTTACACGGGTTATTGAAGAAACCTGCCGTATGAACCAGGAAACTTATACGCTCTGGTCTGAAAATGCCGGGATGATGGCCGACAGTATTGTAAACAACCCGCAATCATTGCTTGACAATAAAAAACTATTTCATACATCCGGTGCCGTTACTGGTTAATTCAAAAGTAATTCGGAACCCGAAAAGTATCATATCACCCTTAAAAGATAAATGGAAAAAGCGCCATTAAATAAGTGTTTGTTTCTCTTTCAGGAGCTTGCAGGTTATACGGTAGCCTGCCTGAAAAAGCTTGCATCAGATTTTCCTGCTGAAGTTCATGTATTCAGGTACCCGGTGAACCAGGTTGCGCCTTTTCATTTTTCACTGGAAGATAAAAATCTCTTTATTTACGACAGACCCGGATATACCGATGAAGAGCTGGAGAAAAAAATCGAATCCATCCGGCCGGACCTTATCCTTGCCGGAGGTTGGAGCGATAAAGGATATATGCGGATCTGTAAAAAGTATAAAAACTCCATTCCTGTAATACTGGGATTCGATAATCCGTGGCGAGGAACTCCGAAACAATATGCAGCATCGTTGATTGGTCCTTTATTTATTCACAAATATTTTAACGAATGCTGGGTTGCGGGCCAACCACAAAGAGTTTTTGCACGTAAGCTGGGATTCCGAAATGAAAAAATAAAAGATGATGTGTACTCATGTGATTACGATTATTTCCACATGCTTTATCAGCGTTTCCGCGATGCAAAAAAATCGGCTTTCCCGAAAAGGATAATTTTTGTGGGAAGATACACGAAGCTAAAAGGGGCTTCAGAACTCTGGAAAGCTTTTGTAAACTTCCAGGAACAATCGCCAAATGAATGGGAACTCTGGTGCCTGGGCAAGGGCGACCTGGAGCATGAATTCCCGGTGCATGATAAAATACGAAACCTCGGATTTATTCTGCCTGAAAATATGGGACCTGTAATTGAAGGTACCGGGGTTTTTATATTACCCAGTCATTACGAACATTGGGGTGTGGTGGTACATGAGTTCGCTGCCGCGGGATTCCCTTTGATCTGTTCCACCACTACTTCGGCAGCGACAGCATTTCTGAAGGATGGCTATAATGGCTTTCTCCATGAACCTTGTAATGTGAATGCCCTTGAAAATATATTTCATAAAATCAGTAATACGCCTACACACATCCTGGCGGAAATGGGTGACCGTAGCGCAGCTATGGCAGCTTCCATTACGCCTGAAAAATGGTCCCGCAACGTGATGAGTTATTTTAAAGATGTTGAAAAAAAACCGGTAGCCTGATCATACTATCAATTATGTTTCGAAATTTACCACATGAACGGCAAAACTGACCTGGCAAAATTCGACAACCGCTGGTATTCTTCCAGGGTGCCTAAATTCCGGCTGGCATTATGGATAGTTGTTTCATCTGTCTTTTTTCTGAACAGTCTTTCTGTTTTTGGTTCCTTAAAAAAATTCCTGTTACGTGCCTTTGGCGCCAAAATAGGAAAGGGTGTGGTGATCAAGCAAAGTGTTCGCATCAAATATCCGTGGTTGCTTGAAATCGGTGATCATGCCTGGATCGGTGAATGTTGCTGGATTGAAAATCATGCAAGGGTTCAAATCGGGAATAATGTATGCCTTTCACAAGGCGCAATGCTTCTGTGCGGAAATCATGATTTCAAAAAAACTTCCTTTGACCTTCTGGTTGGTGAGATAATTCTTGAAGATGGAGTATGGATCGGTGCACGTTCCCTGGTTTGTCCCGGTGTAACATGCAAGTCACATGCAGTGCTCAGTGTTGAGTCGGTAGCCAGTAAGGATCTTGATGCATACACCATTTACCGCGGTAATCCTGCTCAAAAAGTACGGGACCGGGTCATTTCGTAACAACATCACTGATTTTTTGCCCGCTGATTCATTTACAGTTGTAAAATATTATTCAAATTAACCCGCTGATCGGTTCTCAGAAATTACCTTTGCTTCAGTTTCAGTTTTAACAAGCCGTTTCCCTTGAAAATTTCAATCATTACAATAACCTACAACAGTGAACAAACAGTTGAGGATACGATTCAATCTGTCGTTTCACAGGATTTTCCGGATATTGAATACATTATTGTTGATGGCTTATCAAAAGACGGAACACTGGGTGTTGTAAATGCTTATACAAAGTATATCAATAAAATAATTTCTGAAAAGGATAAGGGCCTTTATGATGCCCTGAACAAAGGAATTAAAGCTGCTTCAGGTGATGTTATTGGTTTGTTGCATTCCGATGATGTGTATGCTGACACCAATGTTATTTCAAAGGTGGCTCAACAGTTTGCTGCAAATCCTGAAGTGGAAGGTGTTTATGCCGACCTGGTTTTTGTTGACCGTAATGATACAAACCGGGTGCTTCGTACCTGGAAAGCCGGAGCGTTTGAACCCGATGCCTTTAAGAAAGGCTGGATGCCGCCTCATCCTACTTTTTTCGTTAAAAAATCTGTGTACGATCGTTTCGGAGGATTTAACCTGGATCTTAAACTTTCAGCAGATTACGAATTGATGCTGCGTTTCATTCACAAGCATGGTATTAAAATTTCTTACCTCCCTGAAACTATTGTAAAGATGAGAATGGGAGGCATCAGCAATACCAGTTTTTTTGTCAAGCTGAAAGCCAATATTGAAGATAAGCTTGCCTGGAGGATGAATGATTTAAAACCTGGTTTATTTACAACCCTGAGAAAACCGCTGCATAAGCTGAAACAATATTTTAATAAATGATTTTTTATGATCACTTATGATAAATTTATTATGATAGATCTACCCAATCATAGCAATCCTTCAATTATCACCGGGAACCATTTCATTTCAAGTTCGTGAATTTTTCTTTCAATAGATTCCACGGTATCATCTTTTGAAATTGGAGTTTCATATTGTGCGATTATTTCTCCTTCATCAAAATTTTTATTCACATAATGTACGGTAATTCCGGTTTTTAAAGTACCGGACAGCAGGACGGCTTCATGAACCCGTTTTCCATACATTCCTTTTCCTCCGAAAGCAGGAAGAAGAGCGGGATGAATATTGATGATCTTTCCCCGAAACTGATTTATCAATGATTCCGGTATCAGCCTGAGAAAACCTGCCAGCACAATAATCGACACCTTATTATCATCCAGAAGTTTCAAAACGCTGCCATTTTCAAAATCTTCCCGGCTCATATAATAAGAAGGTATTTGCAGTTTGCGCATTCTTTCAAAAACAAAAGCGTCTTTCCGATCCGAAATCATGACCACTACCCTGCCTTTCGGATGCTTCTCAAAATAACGGGCCAGATTTTCAGCGTTAGTACCTGATCCGCTGGCAAAAACAGCAATGTTTGTCATGCCGCAAAGGTAATTTTATCACCTGTTTCCAGGCATCTTTGAAGGATACCTGAATAGCTTGTTTTTTTACTTTTCATGACATCAATATGCGACTGATTATCAAATTATTGACAATAAATTTTGATGATTCAACTATAAATTTGTTACTTTGCGTCCAATTTTAAAAATAATATATAAAGCTATGTCAGACATTGCAACACGCGTAAAGGCAATTATTGTTGATAAATTAGGCGTTGACGAAAGTGAAGTACAAACAGAGTCCAGCTTTACCAATGACCTGGGCGCTGATTCTTTAGATACCGTTGAATTGATTATGGAATTCGAGAAGGAGTTTAATATCGCGATTCCCGATGATCAAGCTGAAAAAATCAGCACCGTAGGACAAGCTGTAGATTACATTCAGGCAAACGTAAAGTAATCACCTTTTCAGCTGATGAAGCTTAAAAGAGTCGTTGTTACAGGGCTGGGAGCCCTGACCCCTCTTGGAAATACTGTTTCAGAATATTGGGATGGTCTTGTTAATGGCCGGTCAGGTGCTGCTCCTATAACCCGCTTTGATGCTTCAAAATTTAAAACCCGCTTCGCTTGTGAGGTAAAAAATTTTGATCCCGGTACCATTCTCGACCGTAAAGAAGCCCGCAAGCTGGATTTATTCAGCCAGTTCGGTCTCGCAGCTGCTATTCAGGCAGTAGATGATTCCGGTGTGGTAACTCATCCTTCATTTAACCCCGACAGAGTTGGAGTTATCTG
>JANWID010000087.1 GCA_025450095.1 Bacteroidia bacterium
GATTTCTGGTAATATGATGCGATTCCTCACTTCGACTCTGAAGTACACCTCCGGTGACTTCAGGTCTTCGTTCGGAATGACGGATGCAATGTGGAATAAAGTGGGGGGCTGAGAGGTTCGGCTCTGCCGAACCTCTTAGCCCCCCACCATCTTTTATTTTGAATCGTCATCCAGAGCGAAGCCGTCAGGCGAAGCGAAGGATCTCATTATGCTGGCAGAATGTCTCATTGTAATGAACTTCACAGAGTAACAACCTCCTTTGGAAAAAGTTATTGGTTTACAGACGGGGAGACTACCTGAATTCATAAGTGGTGCCCTGTAGCTGAGTGAGCAAAGTTGCTGGTGCATCAGTAGCTACTGCACGGTTTTCGAGCCTGGGTGAAACGGGAGAATTTGCTCCCAGGTATTCTTCAATGGCCTGGTGCATGAGTACATGGGTCAACGATGGTTTTTTAACATGTTCCATCCGGCATAACGTAGTATCCGGATCACCTTCACGTTCACAAGCCACGATGGTATATTCTTTATGAAGATTTAAGGGCTGATGATTGACCGTTACACTGTTCACTCTTTTTCCAAATTCATTTCCTATTGTAAAATTTACTTCCATGCCTTTGAAACGAACGAACCAACCACCAATTCTTTTTACGGGATCACTGGCAAAAGCATTTTGAAGTTCTTGTTCCAGCCATGCGTGAATTTGTTTACCGGTTACTTTTCCTGATTTTGCTTCACTATTTACCGGTAACATATTCCATAAAAATTCTTTTGTGATCTCAGCTTTCCCGGAATCAGGATTCACAGCGAGTGGCTGACAGAACCGAAAGCCGTTCGACAATGCGATATCAGGTTTGAATTTCCACATAATCGCATCCGTTATGAGATTATCCATTGGTGTTTCCAGAACAAAATAGCGAACGAGTGGTGTTGTTGTTGTGCCAATTACTTTATTAAGATCTTCCCGGAATGGTTCACAAATTTTGTCAACCATTGCCTGTGTGTCCTTATCAGCCGGATATTTTTCAGGATCCACATCCATGAGTTCATAATCTATTTTTTTCAGCTTTCCATTTTCGAACTGGAGATCCAGTTTTCCGAGGAATGAACCAAACGCGCCGCATTCGATAACTTTTGCATAAGTGCCCTGAATGGGTTTCCGAACTCTTTCATGTGTATCGGCTCCCATGATAAGGTCCACACCGCTGCATGCCGGATGATTTGCAAGTCCTATCTGTTGTGCAAGTCCCATATGTGTAGCCAGTAGCACCACAGAACATCCTTCCGTTTCACGAAGGAGAGTGACATACTTCGCTACACTTTCGGTTGCATGTTCGAATGTAAGTCCTTCGGAATATGCCGGCGATTGCCGTTTGGGAATCAGGTGATCGGTGTAACCAATGACTCCGATTTTTATTCCTGCAATATATTTTATCCAGTATGGAGGATATACCAGCTCGCAGTTGTTGTTATCAGGATTCTCATGGAACATGTTGGCACATACTTTTGCAGCGTTAGCATGTCCCATATCATATAACATTTTCTTTTTCTTGTAAACAACTTCCCAGTTGCCGGGCAGAATCAGGTCGTATCCCATGTGGTTAAACAGTGGAATCAATGCGGCACCTTCAGTCAGCGAAGCCACAGCATGACCATGAAAAAAATCACCTCCGTCATATAAAATAGTATTCGAGGGATTGAGGAGCCGAAGCGAATCGATCATGGTTTTCAGAACTGCAAGTCCGCCACGTTTCCGGTACACTTCTTTTTCATTTTCCCAGAAAAACTCATCATGTATATTCAGCTGAGCGTGAACATCAGTTGTGATGAGGAATGTAATTACATTATTGGCTGTTACATTTGTAGCAACCGCTTTTTCCTCTGGTTGATTTTTCTCTTCACTGTTACAACCTGTTTGAATCACAGGAATAATAGCGGTTGCTAATCCGGCCAGTGCTGATTTCTTAAGAAAATCCCTACGGTTGCCTGTCAGTTTCGCGCTTTTTTCATTGTCCGTACCCGGATCCTTTTCAAGTTCTCCCATAAAATACCCGCTTCTTGAGCCTGTAATTTTCCACCGGTTCTGTTTTAGTGCCGGCAGAGATTTCTGAATTTATTTATAACGGTTCCTATATTTGTTTTTACATTCTTAAAAACCAGCCTTAATATAGCTCCAACCCTGTTCCTGTCGTGTAGCTAAATGGATGATTGCATAAGGAACATACGAAGCATCAGGAACCATTTGAGATTTTTCAATCTTCCGGTCTTTCATCGAGAATTCGCATGCCTGGAAAGCAATGCCGGCTTCACGAAGTGATTTAATTTTATCAGCAACAATAGTCTTTTCGGCGATCAGCATATCGAGACCCGGTCCATGACAAACCACTTCGAGCTGGGTACCGGGAGTAACATTCTTAATGTTTGCCAATTGTTTCATCAGCTGTTTGTGTGCCATAGTATCACTGGTTGTTAATTGGAAAACGATCCGGTGAGCAGGAATGATCTGTGCGTTGTTTGCAGGTTTTGGAACCACTTTTCCTTCCTGGGCGAACGTGGTGAAAGTTGAAACGGATAACAGGACTACTATCATCCTGAAGAAGAATTTTGTTTTCATGAGTGGTTATTTTTGGAATAGATGAGAATACTGTTTGATTTTATTAATCCTTAAACTATTGGTTATTTCCCCTTCATTGCTTCCAGCTTTTCTTTGATCGGCTGATAAGGTCCGTATTTATGTTGCAATTCATCGAACCCATCGGCATAAGGTCCGAAAGGATGATCGAAAGGTTTTTCAGCAATTTTTGGCCAGTCGTTACGAATATTCATTACCGGCCGTGACTGAGAATTAACAAATGCAGCAACATCCCAGGCTTCTTCATCACTGAGCTGAGGATTTGTATGCGTCGCACCGAACGGCATATTGTAACGAACGTATCGCGCAAAGCTATACATCCGGAATAGTCCGGCACCGGTATTAAAACTGTGAGGTCCCCATAACGGTGGATATATATATGCAGTTTCATTCCCATTCAACTGACCTTCACCGGATGCCATATGGCATGACTGGCATTTTGCAACATAAACGAGTTTTCCTTTTTCCGGATCGGCGGGTCGTTCCAGCAAAGGCATATCTTTTAATCCGGCACCCGCAGCTTTTTCACCTTTAGCAACATTTTGTCCGAGCCAATTTATATATGCAGCCATCGCCTGCATTTCATGGCTGTTGGTATCAAGTTGTTGTCCGTTCAGGCTTCTTTCAAAACAATCATTAACTCTTTTATAAATATTTTCAACAGTTCCTGACCTTGCTCGGTACCTGGGATAAGTTGAAAAAACAGCACCGTAATTATTTCCAAATACACGAGTCCCGGCATCGAGATGACAATTCTGGCAATTCATACCGTTCGTGGAATTTTTTCTTACGCTACCATTTGATCCGAAATATTCAGAAGTGTGCGCAATAAGATTTTTTCCATAAAGAATTAATTCCTTGTCGGGATGGTTTTCCAACACGGCTTCATCAGGTGCAGTCCAGAAATTTTCACCGGGTGATTTCTTTACCGGTAATGTAGTACTGGTGGCAACTGTTTTTTCCGGAGGAATTATTTCTGCAGGAATTTTAGAATGCAGGTGAAAAATATAGATCATCATGACCAGGCAAAAAAGTACAAGTCCGATAATAAAGCTCATCAGCTGTCGTACCACGCGTGCAAGCGCCGCGTACTTTTCATCAGAATTGCTATTCATGATCTCTTCCCGTTTCTGGTCAATGGGGAAGTCTGTCCCGGATGATTCCGTAAAAATAAGTACCTAATATAGCGAAAAGGAATACAACAAGGAATGAAATGTACCCGTAACCAAGATTCACAACAATAGGGCCCGGGCAGGCACCGGATAGCGCCCATCCAAGACCGAAGATCGTACCTCCGGCGATATAACGGATTACACCTTTTTCTTTTGGTTCGAACCGGATCGGATTATTTGCATAATCGCGCAGGTGGAATTTTTTCATCAGTGCAACCGCAAGTACTCCTAAAACAACGGCTACCCCAATTATACCATACATCTGGAATGACTGAAAGCGGAACATTTCCTGGATGCGGTACCATGAAAATGCTTCAGACTTCACCATTATGATTCCGAAAACAATTCCAATGAACAGAAATTTTGCAAGTTTCATAACATTAAAAAATTATAGGCATTATTAAGTGAGTCATAATTAATCCTCCTGCAAAAAAACCGATTACTGCAATCAGGGAAGGAAGCTGAAGGTTGGATAATCCGCTGATAGCATGCCCGGAAGTACAACCTCCTGCCCATCGCGTTCCGAATCCGACCATAAATCCTCCGGCGGCAAGTATGAGGAATCCGCGAATTGAAAACATCGCCGCCGTGCTGAACAACTCTGAAGGCTGTACCGAAACCGGAGCGGAAAAACCCAATTTTGCAATATCTGAAATTGTATTTTCAGAAATTTTAATTGGTTCACCATTGGAGAGGAAATGTGCACCAAGGTATCCGCCGATGAGCGCACCCACCAGGAACAACAGGTTCCATCGTTGCGCCTTCCAGTCGTAATTGAAAAACGTTGAATGTTTTCCACCACCGCATGCCGCACAGATCGTACGCAGGTTGGAAGAAAACCCAAAAGATTTTCCAAAATACAGCAACAATAGCATAATGCCTGCAATCAGGGTTCCTGATACAAACCATGGCCAGGGTTCCTTTATAATTTCAATCATAATCAGCTGGTTTGTTTTAGTAACACAAACGGCAGCAAATGTATTGAAACTCCGAAAACCTGTGTACAAAAACAGTTACCTGTCAGGTATAATTTTACCTTCCCAGCGCCAACAGGGTTAGTACCAGACAATCCGAGATTTTTCTGCTAAATCTGCGTTCCTTTTTACTTTCAACCCTGAAATCTGCCTTTAAGAATAGCTCCCCAATATAAACGGGGAAGGAAGTGGCGTTTAAGCTGGTACATGCTCCAACGCTCGCGACTTTGATCAAACGGAAAAGTTTCGGTGACCTGGTTTTGGTAATTGAATTCAGCAAGCATCAGTTTTCCATAACCGGTAACAATGGGGCATGATGAATATCCGTCATAGCTTGCTGACAATTGCTTTTTGTTCATGTGAGACAACATGTTTGAAACAAGAACAGGAACCTGTTTCCGAATTGCAGCTCCTGTTTTTGCTGTGGGAAGTCCTGCAGCGTCACCCAATGCAAAAATATAAGGATACCTCACATGTTGCAGTGTTTGCGTGTTCACATCTACCCAACCGTTATTATTTGCAAGTTTACTGTTGCTGATAAAATCAGGAGGACCCTGTGGAGGAGCAATGTGAATAAAATTGTAATCTACAACATATTTATTTCCGCTATTTCCGGCACCAATCCCGGTATAATGTGCTTGTTTGGCAGGCCCGTCAATTTCATCAAGCCGTACCTGGAACTGAAGTTTGATATGATTTCGTTTCACTATTTCCAGCAACGTATTTTCATATTTGTCAATACCAAATAACCTGCTGCCGCCACTCCAGTATTGAATATCGGTTTCTTTGATTTTATGTTTCCTGAAGTAATCCGCTGCGAGGTACATGATCTTATGTGGAGCACCTCCGCATTTCATGGGAGTATGCGGATTATGGAAAATAGCAGGTCCGCCTTTATAGTTGCGGATACACTCAAAAGTATACGGTGCGTACTGGAAACTATAGTTGGATGTTACGCCGTTTTTGCCAAGACTTTCTGTGAGTCCTTTGACAGCTTTCCAGTTCAACTGGATACCCGGGCAAACAATCAGGTAATCGTACGAATAGGTGGAACCTTCCCGTGTCAGAACCAATTTGTTTTCAGGATCAAATCCGGAAGCGTATTCTTTGAGCCAGGTTGATTTTTCAGGAATATAATCGGCCTCATCCCGAACGGTTTTTTCAATGGGAAATACGCCACCACCGACAAGCGTCCACGCCGGTTGATAAAAATGTTTTTTCGAAGGTTCCAGGATGGCAATATCTAAGGAGGAATTTTTTCGGAGGAGGTATGCAGCAACTGAGAGCCCTGCGTTTCCCCCTCCAATAATCATTACCTGGTAATGTGTTTTCATTTTCCTTAACGGGAAATTGGTTTACAGACTGCAATTTTAGAGCATCTGAAATTGAAAACAGGTAACAAAGGTCATGTTTAGAATTCCACATGTGATTTTATTTTAAGGTCATATCATTGAATTTCAAATCATTAATACAATTTTGAACCCTGTCCGGTTTATAACTTGGGGGGTAGCAGATAAAAAAGCATGGTTCCCCTGATTAACTTCATTCCATTAATGCTACCGCGTGGCGGAAGCATCAGCTATGTTATTCTGACTTAAACTAAAAAACACAAACACCATGAACACAAAAACGATCATTGCTGCCCTGGTTGGAGCTATAGTTACGTTCCTCCTGGGTTATGTGGTTTGGGGTCTCCTCCTGGGTGATTATTATGCTGCAAACACCGTTCAATATCCAGGGTTGAATATAGATCCGCCCCGGTTGTGGGCGATATTTGTCAGTAACCTGGCCGGATGCCTGCTGCTGTCCTGGCTGTTTTCTTCTTTGGGAGTAAATAATTTCGCGACCGGATTCCAACGGGCTGCTTTAATTTTCTTCCTCTTTTCACTTTCAATAGATATGATGTGGTTCGCGCTGATGAATTTTTTTTCAAATTATACCATCATTCTTTTGGATGTTGTAGTTACTTCACTCGTATGGGCAATTGTCGGTGGAGTAATCGCCCTGATGCTTGGACGTATTTCCACTCCTGCACGAGCTTAAAAATAATGTGATTGATCTTTGGAAAATATGCCCCGGTAATAGTGCCGGGGTTTTTTTATGACCTCTCAGATCACTTCGGCAACAACGAACGTGCTACCTCCGATATAGATCACGTCATTTTTTCCTGCTGTTTCTTCAGCACTGTTCAAAGCCCGCCGGACCGACTTGTAACTTTTTCCTTTCAGGCCCATTGATGAAGCCTGTTCCTGCAGGGTGGCTGCATCCAGTCCACGGGGAATATCAGGGCTGCAAAAATAATAAGATGCATTTCGTGGCATCAGTTTCAGTAATCCCGGAAAATCTTTGTCAGATACCATACCCAGAACGATGTGCAGTTTCCGGTAATGGATGGAAAGCAGTTGCTTTAAAACTTCGTGTATGCCATCAGCGTTATGACCAGTATCTGCAATGATGAGTGGCGATTTTCCGATAACCTGCCAGCGACCTGCAAGTCCGGTAAGTTTCTTAACGGAACCCAGTGCTTTGCGGATATTTTTTCTGTTCAGTTCGAAACCGCGTTCCTGGAGTAATTCAGCAGTCATCAGAACTCCGGAAATATTTTTCATCTGGTACCATCCACCCAGGTCGACCCGCAGTTCTTTCAGGTAAGGCTCGCCCGCCCGATTGATATTCAAGTCGAGAAATCCTGGTGGTGTTTCGTCATTAACGGAGGAAGCCTTATATATTTTATCAGCAAAAAAGATCTCCGATTTCCTTGCAGTAGCAGCTTTCCTGAAAACCGTTGTGGTTTCTTTTTGTGTCTCACTGATAACAACCGGAACACCAGGTTTAATAATGCCTGCTTTTTCCTGTGCTATTTTAACAAGCGTGTAACCCAGCAGGTTCATATGATCCCACTGCACATTGGTGATTAGTGATACTAACGGCGTGACTACATTGGTTGAATCGAGTCTGCCTCCCAACCCGGTTTCGATTATGGCGATATCCACATTTTTGCGGCTGAAGAAATCGAAAGCAAGCCCGACAGTCCATTCGAAAAAGGAAGGTTTTATTTTTTCAAATGCTTTCCGGTGTCGCTTTACAAATTTCACAACTTCGCTCTTGTCGATCATTTTCCCGTTTATGCGAATTCGTTCCCGGAAGTCGCGAAGATGTGGTGAAGTATAGAGTCCTGTTTTGTATCCGCTTTGCTGAAAAATCGCTGCAAGCATATGCGATGAGGAACCTTTTCCATTTGTGCCTGCAATATGCACACAACGAAAATCCTGCTCGGGATGATCGAGCAGATCCATAATGGCGTTTGTGTTGTCGAGATTGGCTTTGTAGGCAGCAGGTCCGATTCGATGGAACATCGGAAGCTGTTCAAAAAGATAAGCGAGAGTTTCGCTATAGGTCATTCGAATTTGAAGACGAATGTAATGGTGCCGCGTTGTTCTTCCACACCGGTCGGGCTCTTGCTGAATTTCGCTTCACGCGCGGCCAGTTTAGCTTTGGTTACAAGAACCGGTGCCGAAGTTGTGGAACCTCTTGCAGGTCCGTTTGTGGAAGTTACATTTCCATCCTTATCAACAATCACTTCGATTACTACTTTACCAGTTTCCTGTGACGATTCTTCCAGTCGCGGCTTTACACGCATGGTTCTTCCTCCAAGATCAAAATACAATCCGGTTCCATCACCATGACCGCCACCGCTTCCCGATCCGCTTCCACCACCGCTTCCCGGTCCTGTTCCACTTCCACTTCCTCCGCCATTTCCGGTTCCTTCACCACCAGTTCCGCTCCCAGTGTTACTTCCTGTTGGGCTTCCGGAATTTCCTTTTTTGGGTTTCATTAAACTATTTTGATCGGGTTTGCGCTCAACCTTGACCAATTCAACCGGTGGTTTTTTTACTGGTTCCGGTTTTTTTACAGCCACTACAGGTTGCTTAACAGGTTTTGGCTTATTTGTTTTTTTCGGTTGTTCAACAACAACTGTTTCTTCAACATCAGAAGTAATGATCTCATCATCTTTTGATGTTTCTTCAATGGGAGGAGGTGGTGGAGGAGTGCTCTTCGATTCCTGAACATCGAGCGTTCCGAATTCTACAAAGCTGCCGCCACCGCCACCACCGGCAAGTCCTTCTTCCCACGGAGGAATCGGTGTGCTGATGTATAGGAACATCATCAGCAATAATATGGCTACATGAAAGCCAATTGAAATACCGATTGATTTAGCCTGGTCCTGGCTCATTAAAGCTGCTGCTGTTTTGTAAGACTGGTTGCAGCTACCATTTTAATCTTGTTCTTGTTTCCGATATCGAGCAGGAACACCACTTCCTGCCACGGAACATTTTTATCAACCTTAAGTAAAGCGGTTGGATCAGTTTGACCCTGTATGGCATTCACTACCGCAGTTTCCACCTGGTCACGATTAACAATCTCTGCATTGACAACAAACTGCAGATCTTCGGTAACGGCGATGACCACAGGATGCTTTACACTTTGTATCCCTGTTTTAGAATTCGGAAGCAACAGCTTCAGTACCGAAGGAGTAGCAAGAGTAGAAGTAATGAGAAAAAACAATAAAAGAAAAAACATAATGTCATTCAGCGAATGACTGTAGACTTCTGAAGTGGTTTTATGACGACGACGCAGGTTCATTATTTTACAGGCTCTTCAAGAAGATCAATGAACTGAATAGAATTTAGCTCCATTTTATTGATGACGCGATCGACTCGATGTACCAGGTAGTGATAACAGGCATATGCAATCATACCTACCAACAAACCGGCGGCGCTCGAGATCATTTTCACATATAACCCTCCGGAGATGGTATCGATTTCAAGGCTGTTCTGTTGTGATATCTGGTAGA
>JANWID010000088.1 GCA_025450095.1 Bacteroidia bacterium
GTTAAAAGCGTATTATTTAAATGTCACTCCCTGTTGTGTCATCCAGGGATGTATTTCATAAGAAAGCCTCCCGGATTTTACAGCGGGATCTTCCTCCACCAGGCTTTTAACTTTTTCGACATCATCGGTGTTAAAAATTAGCAGTCCCCTCCAATAACCATTATCCAGAAAAGGTCCGGCAACATTCAGGTAACCGTTTTCAGCCATTTGTGTAAGATGTTCCAGGTGTTGCTTTTGAATCGTTGCCAGTGTAGCGGAATCCTGGTCCAGCTTAATCCCCTTTTTAAGCATAACAAATGTATACGTTTTCATCTTTGGCTTTTCGGTTTCCTGAGCATGCAGTGAAACAGGTACCAGGAAACAAACAGCAAGGATAATTTTCAGAAAGCTACGCATCGTTGATTTTTACCCAAAATTATAAAACCCGGCATAATAATACCGGGCTAATGAAATGCGCAAAAAAAAACCGGGCATATACCCGGTTTTCCTTACTTTTTTTTAAATGTTATCTTGGATCGGAGATCACGTTGTTTCCATCGTGCTTGCCGGAATAAACTCTAAGTTTTTCTTTTCTTTCCGGCTGAACCGCAAATGTACTTTCTGATGTAGTTTCAGCTGGTGCTACAGCGCCATCATCAATAGTCACACTTTCTTTATTAGGTTCGGTTTCTTCGCCTGTTGTTGCTGCACTTTCCTCAGTTACAGGTGGTGGCGTGGTTTGGGTTTGTTCGTTTCCCTGGGCGAGGGCACCTTCAGCATATAAGCCAAAACCTGCAAACGCGAACAGAAACATCAGTTTTTTTGCTTTCATTTTCAGAAGTTAAATTTATAAGATTTCAAAGATAATGATTTATTAATGCTTGTCAATAGTTTCTCCGGCCATAATCACACCATTTCTTACAATTTTCACGACCTTGTAGAAAATTAACTACCTGATCATGTAGCCAAATGAATATCATGCAATATCCAAGCTCTTTTACCCTTTCTTAATTTTGTAGCAACCATATGATCACTCTTAAAAATATCCATAAATCTTACCAGGTCGGTAAAAACCGGCTGCACGTGCTCCGGGGCGTTGAAATGGCGGTGGAGTCCGGCGAATTTGTCGCTATTATGGGTTCTTCCGGATCCGGGAAATCTACACTGCTCAATATACTGGGGATCCTCGATGACTACGACGTTGGAGACTATTTTCTCGGAGGTACACTCATTAAAAACCTCTCCCAGAAAAAAGCTGCCCAATACCGCAATCAGTTTATCGGGTTTGTTTTCCAGTCATTCAACCTGCTTTCATTCAAAAACGCTCTTGAAAATGTATCGCTACCGCTTTATTACCAGGGAGTTAAGCGAAAAGAACGGAATCGTATTGCAATGGAATACCTGGAACGGGTTGGGATAAAGGACTGGGCTGAGCACCTTCCATCGGAGCTGAGCGGAGGACAAAAGCAACGTGTAGCCATAGCGAGGGCATTGATATCGAAACCGAAGATGATCCTGGCTGATGAGCCTACCGGAGCCCTCGATTCAATAACGTCGATGGAAGTAATGCAGTTGTTCAAGGAGGTTAATCGTGAAGGTATGACGATGATAGTTGTTACTCACGAAAAAGATATCGCAGCTATTACCGATCGTATCATCCGGATTAAAGACGGTTTGATCGTTAATGAATCGGAGTTAGAAATGAAAGCAGTTTAAATACGGAGCCATGTTCGATCTTGATAAGTGGCAGGAAATATTCAACACCATCAGTAAAAATAAGCTGAGGACAATTCTCACCGGTTTCAGCGTGGCGTGGGGAATTTTTATGTTGATTATTTTACTCGGTTCCGGATACGGATTAGAAAACGGAGTGAAAAACCAATTCCGTTCGGCAGCCACGAACTCCATCTTCGTCAGGGGAGGCTCTACTTCTATAGCATATGGTGGTTTCCAACCCGGACGCAACATCCAGCTTAAGAACAGCGATTATGAATCGATCAAATCATCGTATCCGCAAATCGATCACATCACATCACGTTTTTTCATACGGGGTGCCGTGAATACTTCCTATAAAAATAAATTCGGTGCTTTTGAAGTACGTTCGGTACATCCCGATCACGCGTATCTTGAAAATACAATCATTCACGCCGGTCGATATATCAGTAATTCCGACCTGGAGGAATACAAAAAAGTAACTTGCATCGGTACGCTGGTTAAAGAACAATTGTTTGGTGCGGATGAAGATCCCATTGGAAAATATATCAAGGTGAATGGAATCGCATTCCAGGTGGTTGGTGTATTCCAGGATGAAGAAGGTGATTATGAAAACCGCTTATTATATCTGCCTATCACAACTGCGCAAAAAGCTTTCAACGGAAATGAAAATATCCGCCAGGTATTGTTCACCACAGGTAATGCAACTGTGGAAGAATCGAAACAAATGGTAGATGAAATTACTGCCACACTTGCACAGAAACACAAATTTGATAAAACCGACAGCAAAGCTCTTTCCATCTGGAACAATTACGAAGAATATAAAAAGATGCTGAGCATGATGGCGAACATCCGGATGTTCATCTGGGTGATCGGAATCGGAACCATTATCGCGGGAATAGTTGGCGTAAGCAACATCATGATGATTGTTGTTAAGGAGCGCACCAAAGAAATTGGTGTGCGAAAAGCACTTGGGGCAACACCCGGTTCCATTGTTGGTCTGATCATCCAGGAATCAATATTCATTACCGCAGTTGCAGGTTATTTCGGACTGATTGCAGGTGTAGGTTTGCTGGAACTGGTTTCAACCAATATGCCCCAGAGTGATTTCTTCGACAGCCCGGAAGTGAATCTCGGAGTGGCCATATCCGCAACCATGGTACTGATCATTGCAGGAACAATCGCTGGATTTATACCGGCAAGAAAAGCAAGTAGAATTAACCCCGTTGTTGCATTACGTGATGAGTAGAGGTACGGATTATAGATTCTATATATACACGGAACGCCTGCCTGCCGTCTGCTATCTGGATGTTTATAGATAAGATAAAATATGTTGATTCCAATAATAATTAATATTTAACAGACAGCAGGCAGGGATGGGTACGGATTACAGATTCAGGTCGAAACGGAATCGGATGTACGGATTACAGATGAAAAAGATCTACCTCATTAACACATTACCAAATAACCAAATCACCAAATTAATAAATGTTTGACCGCGACCGCTGGCAGGAAATATACAGCACACTCAGCAAAAACAAAATGCGTACGTTCCTCACTGCATTTGGAGTATTCTGGGTAATTTTCATGCTCATCATTATGCTTGGGTCCGGGAATGGTTTGAAGTATTGCGTTACGGAAGGTTTCAAGGATTTTGCAACCAACAGTTTTTTCACATGGACACAGCGCACCAGTGTCGCCTATAAAGGATTCCGCCAGGGAAGGAATTTCAATTATAATAATTCCGACATTCAGGCTATCCGTGAGAGTGTTCCGGAAGCAGCTATTATAGCTCCCCGGAATCAATTGGGAAATTATGGTGGGAATAATAATGTGAATTACGGTCTCAAAACAGGTTCCTTTTCCATATATGGAGATTATCCCGAAATTTTTGAAATACAGAGTTATTCTATTACGGAAGGTCGTGTGCTGAACAAGATCGACGAAAACGAAAGAAGAAAAGTTGCCGTGATCGGTCCTATGGTTAAGAAAGTTCTTTTCGGTGATTCACTTTCTCCGCTTGGTAAAAACATTGAAGTCAATGGTGTGTTTTTCCAGGTTGTCGGTGTATTTAAAAGTGCTCAAAGCAGCGATCGCGGTGAAGAAGATGCCAGCACCATTTTTATTCCGTTCGGCACATTCCAGAGCGCATTCAACTACGGTGATGTGGTTGGCTGGTTTGCCATCACATCAAAGCCGGGATACAAAGCTTCGGATGTAGAGGACAAAGTAATTGCCTTACTCAAGGAACGGCATTCTATTGCACCGGATGACCGGCAGGCAATAGGTCATTTTAACCTTGAAAAAGAATTTGACAAGATGAACGGATTATTTTTCGGAATTCAGATGCTGGTTTGGGTTGTAGGAATCGGAACTCTATTCGCGGGTGTTATCGGTGTGAGTAATATTATGCTGATCATCATCAAGGAACGGACTAATGAAATCGGAATCAGAAGAGCAATTGGTGCTCAGCCTGGTGATATCATACTCCAGATTATGATGGAATCGGTAGTACTTACTACCTTGGCAGGTTATATCGGTCTTGTACTCGGTGTAGGTCTGCTCGAGCTCATTGCATCATCCATTGATCCCAGTGAGGGAGGTATGTTCCTGAATCCGGAAGTGGATCTGGGTATTGCATTAAAAGCACTTGTTATATTGATATTTTGCGGAGCTTTGGCCGGGCTTATTCCCGCATTTCGGGCATTGAAAATAAAACCAATTGAAGCTTTGCGAAGCGAATAACTTCTTACCAAACTTATGAAAAAAATTCTCAAAATTGTTTTTGGAGTTGCACTGGTATTCCTGTTCGGATGGACCCTGTATTTCCTTTATCAAAAATCGGAAGCTAAACCGGTAGTTTATAAAACCGAAAAACCTTTAGTAACAAATATCATTAAGAAAACTGTCGCGACAGGATCGGTGGTGCCGCGGAAAGAGATTGCGATCAAAGCCAAAGTATCGGGCATTGTAGATCACATTTTTGTGGAAGCAGGAAAGTTTGTAAAAAACGGTGATGTCATTGCCCGTGTTAAGATCATACCGGATATGGTAAATCTCAACAATGCCGAAAGCCGTGTGAACCGTGGAAAGATCGCATATGAAAATGCGAAGCGTGATTTTGAAAGAAGCAAACAGCTTTACGATCAAAAAGTAATTCCTGAAACTGATTTCCAGATGGCGCAGCTGAATTTTCGCACTGCCGAAGAAGAGCTCGAAGCTTCCGAAAACAACCTTGCCCTGATCAAGGAAGGATCGAACAAGAAAATGGGTAACATCACCAATACACTGGTGCGTTCCACCATTACAGGCATGGTGCTGGATGTTCCGGTGAAAGAAGGTAACTCGGTTATCGAGAGTAATACTTTCAATGAGGGAACTACTATTGCATCAGTTGCCGATATGGGAGAAATGATTTTTGAAGGAAAAGTGGATGAGTCGGAAGTTGGTAAAATTAAACCGGGAATGGACCTGATCCTTAAAATAGGAGCCATTGAAAATAAAGAATTTGAAGCACGGCTCGAGTACATCGCACCGAAAGGAGTTGAAGAAAACGGCGCCATCCAGTTCCAGATCAAAGCCGCTGTTACACTCAGCAAGGACTATTTTATCAGAGCAGGCTATAGTGCCAATGCGGATATTGTACTGGATCGTCGCGACAGCGTTCTGGCAATAAAGGAAAGCCTGCTCACTATTTCAGGAGATTCAACATACGTGGAAGTAGAAACCGGGCCGCAGAAATTTGAGAAAAGGCTGATCAAAACGGGATTATCCGACGGAATAAATATCGAAATCAAGGAAGGCATTAAGATGGAAGATAAGCTGAAAGGTCTTCCTGAAGCCGAAGTTCACATGATGCGTGAAGGATAACGGATCGCTTTAATCAAATTGCTGTTTTTTTAACAAACTATTTCCGGATTGAATTTTTATTAGCTTTGGTATAAATGAAATCGATTTATACCATGCAAAAATATATTCTGATTTTAGCTGTTGCTTTTTTTGCGACTACCAGGTTGGATGGACAATATACATGGACACAAAAAACTTCCATGCCTGCTGCCCGTTACTCAGGATGCGGGTTTGTTATAAACAATTTCAGTTATGTCGGAACCGGATATGATTCAAATAGTGTTGCATTGGATGATTGGTGGCAATATAATCCTGTCACCGACTCCTGGACCCAGGTTGCAGATATACCGCTTGGTAGAGCATCTGCATATTCCTTCTCCATAAACGGAAAAGGATATGTAGGTTTAGGAGTCAATGTTGTTCCGTTATCGGATCTGAATGAATATGATCCTGTAACAAATTCATGGTCACAGAAAGCACCATTTCCAGGAACTGCACGGTACGAAGGAGCAAGCTTTGCAATAGGTAACGTTGGATATATATGTTGCGGGACAAGAGTAAATAACAACGGTCCCTATACTAGTCAACTATATGCGTATGATGTTATTTCAAATTCATGGAGTGTGAAACAAGCGTATCCAGGAGGGGTGAATTGTGGTACAAGAGGAGAGGCAATAAACGGTTTTGGTTATGTTCTGAGTGGTAATGGAACTCCTGTAACTTTTAGTTATTCAAGTGAATTATGGAGATATAGTCCGGCAACTAATCTCTGGAATCCGATGGCAGATCTGCCATCTGTTGGAAGATTTTGTTCCTCAGTTTTTGTACTTAATAATGAATTAATAGTTGGAAATGGTTCTCACTGGCCAGGTTGTCGTGAAGATTTTTACGCATTCGATCCTGTTACAAATACCTGGGATACTATTGCTTCAATGCCATTGAATGAAGCTCGATGGGGCGCCGTTGCATTTTCAATTGGACAGAATGGTTATGTGGCTTCAGGCAATTTGTCAGACAGTACAATCCTTCCTACAAACAGTCTGTGGAAACTATCTCTGCTCACTTCAATTGACGAAACCAGTACTTTACATTTTGAGATATATCCAACCATTGCAACACAATTTCTGAAAATTAATTTTCCAAATGGAAACTTTCAAAATCTTAAAATATCAGTAATAAATGACCAGGGGCAGCTTTGTAAATATTTTATAATTCCTGACGGGGAAAATTCAACAACAATTAATATTTCCAGTCTGACTGCAGGAATTTATTTTATTAATGTCGCAACAGAATCAGGTAAAAATATTCCTGTTAGAAAATTTTTTAAAGCTGATTTTTAATTCCAATATTAAAACAGAGAAAATAAACTGGTATCAAACCGATCAATTCTGGAACCGGACTTTACCGATCGTTGCCGAAGGCTGCGCCGGTTCACAAATAACCAGGAAACGGTGATATTTTTTTCCGGTTGATTTCAGCTCTACCGGCACTTTGGTATACACATTCAAAGGATCCCATTTTTCTTTATCAAGATTTTTAGCATCATTTGAACTTTTATGGAAAATCGCCAGGCTTTTCATTCCTTTCTGTTCAAGGTTCAACTTTACATTACCGCTAACTGATTCATAAACCGGTGTAATGTAATGGCGGAAATGAGAAGATCCGGCTTCTACCGGTTGTTGAAATATGAGATTCGATACATTAAACTGTTTAAACTTCTTCACATCATCAAAGAACAACCCGATAACATTACATTCAACCGGTGCCAGGTTATACGTATCGGTTTGGGGATCGGATGATTTTGAAACCACATTGATCTTTTTCCATTTCTTCTGTCCGGCAGAATCTTTACATGCAAAAGTCCATTCCGGTTTTTCAAGCGAATCCAGTTCAGTATATGATATTTTACATGTTCCCAGCAATGCTCTTGTTTTAAGATTTACGGAAATAAACTGGTCCTCTTTATCATTATGAAGCGAATCGATTTCCTTAAAGATTGAATAAGTGTTGTTATTGCTGTCCGTAATTTTATTGATGTCAGCAAGATTAAGCTTGTAGCTCGAGGTTATGGATGCATTAGCACCATTGATGGGAATCGATTTGGCTTTACCTTTAAACACCAGCATTTCATCATCCTCTAAAGTAAGTGGAACTGAAAAATCATAATCCTGTAATTTGGAACCTGATGTTTCATAAGGTTTATCATAACCATATGATGCCAGGAGCATCATCAGGTGCTTGAAATAAA
>JANWID010000089.1 GCA_025450095.1 Bacteroidia bacterium
CATTCACGTAAGTCGTTTCTTCAGATAGTTTTCCATCCGGGTAAAAAACTTTCCAGACCCCGTGTGCTTTTCCCATCTTATAATTTTCAATGGAATTCAGAGTGTCGTTTTCATTATAGTATTTCCAGGTGCTGTCCTTTTCCTGGTTTACATATTTACCATTCGCTTTTATTTTACCATTTGGCCAATAGCCTGTCATCCGTGCTGTTTTCCCATCACTCGAATAAACCATAGTGCCTTGCTTTTCACCGGATTTATAATACATCGTGGTGGTTCCGGTCGGTTTGTTGTTCCGGAATGTAGTTTCGGAGAATAACTGGTCGTTATCGTAATACCTTTTCCATACGCCTTGCTTCAGTCCTTTCGCATCCGTACGGTTTATAGTATCTCCTTTGAAAATCTTGTAATCCTGTCCCCTGCTTAATAATGACATTAACAGGAACACTCCACTCAATAAAATTATTCTCATGCGGCAAATGTAACAAAGTTTGTTTTTTATAAATTCCTTACGCGAAAGCTATAAGGTTATTTTAGTATTTTTGTTCACTTTCCTTTTGATACCTGATGATTAAAAAACCAGTGACCATTTTCCTGCTGGTGCTCTTCACACGGTTGCTTTCCGCACAGTCACAGGAGTCCTTATTGTTTTTCCCGATTCAGGAAGGTCATTTGAAAACCAGGGCTTCCGCAAGAAAGATCCTCTCACAGCAGGGTATTTCATTCGATTCGCTTCTTCAGTCCATTAACGCACGTATAGCGGAAAATCTTGCGAAGCAGCTACCGGGAATTAACATAACGGTTATGGATACCGGAACGATCAAATCTGTTTTCGACAGTAGCCGTATAAGCCAGGAGTTCACTTCCGCTTATGCTAAAAAAGTAGCATCCGCAAAAGGGATCAAGAGAGTTATTATGTTTAACAGGCCTGGCTTCAAGGTCCGGTACGGGAGCCGGATCCTTGCCGTAGCGGGTACATTGAAATTACAACAGGAGCTGCTGAACAGGAATGGAGCATATTACCTTTTTCTTAACAAAACCATTTTAAGAAACAGTAATAAATCAAAAGGCTTTACTCTTCATTTTGAGCTATACGACAAGAATTTCCAGCTGATATCCGGGGATAAGTATTATCATTTTCTCGATCTGGAACCCGACCTTTTTTACAGCGCATTTAATTATTACCTGGATAATTGTATCCGGGGTTTTTCAGGTAAACTGGCATTCACTGTTACGGATTCAGAAAAGCGGTAATTCCGCATGGTTTTATTAAATTTACCAGTTTACCATTCTTAACCCATAATAATTATTTCATATATCATGAAAGCCAGGATTCAGCTATTGGTTTCGTTATTCGTTACATCAGCTATATTATCTTCTGCTCAAACTCCCGGCCTGCAATGGGCACATGGATTTGGATCGTATGCTTTTGAATATGGCAATAGTGTTTTACCAGATGTTTCAGGCAATGTTATTGTGGCAGGAAACTTCAGTGATATCACTGACTTCGATCCCGGGCCTGGTACAGCGTCGTTCACTGCTGTAGGTGCTGATGATATTTTCTTTGCAGGATACACTTCCTCGGGAACTTTCGTATTCGCACGACAAATTGCCTGCACCGGCATTGCACGGGTTGGGAACCTTGCTGCTGATGCTGATGGCAATATTTACATCACAGGCTATTTTAGTCAGACTGCTGATTTTTTTCCACCTTCAGGATCAGATACAATTACGGCCGGCGGACTGATTGATGGCTTCATTGCAAAGTACGATACAAACGGAAATCTTTTGTGGGTAAAAACACTTTACGGAACAACCACAGTTTATGGACGAAATATAGATGTAACTTCAGATGGCAGGGTTTTTCTTATAGGTGAATTACGGGATTTTGCAGATGTTGATCCCGACACTTCAGCTGCTTTCCTGGCAAGTCAGGGCAGCACCGATATTTTTCTTGCATGTTACGATTCCTCCGGAAATTATTCTTGGGCATTTTCCATGGGAGATTTTTCCACTGATATGGGAACATCTGTTACATTAGGTAATAACGGTCTTGTATATGTGACGGGGAATTTTTCTGGTACAGTGGACTTTGATCCGGGACCTCTAACTTCGAATTTGATTTCATCCGGTGCCAGCGACGGTTTTTTCGCTTGCTACGATTCCACCGGTGCATTTATTTTCGCTTATAGGATCGGGGGACCGGGATTCGAGCAGGTGAATGATCTTGCACTGGATTCACAGGGAAACCTGGTAGTGACCGGAGTATATGATGCAAATGCCGACTTTGATCCAGATACTGCTTTTGTTACTGCAGCAATTACCGGGGACATTGATATCTTCTTTTCAAAATACAGCAGCTCTGGGAATTTTTTATTTGTGAAAGGTATCGGTAGCACCGGAATTGATGAAATTGAATCTGTAGATATCGACGGTGATGATAATATTTATATCGCCGGAACTTTGCCCGACTCTGCGGATCTTGATCCGGATACAGGAACTGTAATGGTCAATGGTGCCGGGGCTGAAGATGCTTTCTTTGCTTCCTATGATTCTTCGGGCAATTATCGGATGTCTGTGCATCTTGCAAGTCCCGGAACTGATAAAAGCGGAGCCCTTGCCGTAGATGCTTCCGGCGCAATTTTATTTACCGGTGGCTTTTCCGATACCCTGGATTTTAATACAAGTGTCGGCATATACCCGCTGCAGTCAACCGTGAATTCGGATCTGTTTCTGGCAAGGTATAATTCCTGCCCACAGGATACTATCATTATCACCTCATTTACCTGTAATGATTATCTCTATGATGGCCAGTTATATACTTCACCCGGCGATTATTTGTTGCCAGGATACCCGTCATTGGGCTGCGATAGTGTGGTACACCTGCATCTTGAATTTGCAACTCCGGATACTACCATTTCAATTACCAACGGAACGCTTACTTCCAATGCGGCCGACAGCGGCATGACTTATCAGTGGGTGGATTGTAACAGCGGCTTTCTTCCAATACCCGGAGCCGATAGTGTTTCTTTCACGCCGGCAACAAACGGAAGTTATGCTGTGATCATGGAAATAAATGGATGTACCGATACATCCGTGTGCGCCCTGTTAAATGTCGGCCTTCCCGAAAACTTCAGACAACATCTCCAGGTATTTCCAAACCCGGTGATGGATGATTTCAGTATTGATTTAAACGGGTACTTTCTTCCCCGAACACAAATTAAAATTTATGATGCTTACGGACAAACGGTTCTGACCCACGATAGGTATTCAGTAATCAACAATATCGTTATGGGAAATCTTGATGCGTTGAGCCCTGGTGTTTATTTTATTGAAATAACCGATGGACAAAATTATTCTGTAACAAGAATTGTAAAAATCGATTCAGGAAAATAACAACCGCAACAAATTATTTCCCCAGGTTTCTTTCAAAATTCTGGCGATAACTCTGACCAATAGGAATTTCAACCCCGGACAGGTATATTGTTTTTTTCCGGATCGTGCTTATCCGGTTCAATGGCACAATAAAGGAACGGTGCACTCTCACAAAATCATCGTGCTCTAACTTTTCAAGTATTTTTTTCATGGTCATCTTAACTACAACCAGTCTTGAGTCGGTGAGATGGATCTTGGTATAATCATCCAATGCTTCGATATAAAGGATATCCTCAATAGCGATTTTCTTCAATCCATAATCGGCTCTTACGTAAATATATTTTTTTCGTGATTCACCATTCTGATGTGTTACTGCATGATAATCGTCGAATTTTTTAAGTGCCTGGTGGAAATTATCAAAAAGGAATGGTTTAATCAGATAATAAACTGCATGCCGTATCAGGCCTTCCAGTGCATTGAGTCGTGAATTCAGAAGACAAACAATCATCATTTCCTCTGGTAGGGAAGAAATGAAATGAATAAGTGAAACGTCACTCAATCCTGAATCCAGAATCATCAGGTCAACCGGGTATTTTTTTACATACCGCATAGCTTCCTGAGGATCGGTAAAAGTTTTCTGGAGATTTATAAAATCGATCCGAGCACAGTAATAGGTAATGAGTTTCAGTGTGGAAGGCTGTTCATTTACTGCTATAACATTCATCATAAAGTGGTTCCTCCGGCAATAAATTCTGTTTACCTGCTAAATTAAGCATTTTACAAACACAAATGGTTCATTCGCCTACATTTTTTGTATGTTGACCCAAACTGGGCATACATTTACACAGCAATATTGCCACTTACTCATCAATTCAGTTAATTCTTCAAAAAGCCCAAAACATGAATAAGTTAACATTTACGCTCATCTCCCTGTTTTTGCTATCAGGACAAATCCAAGCGCAAAGTCAACGCAAAATTGTTGACCGTAAGCCCTTTATGCATACTCCACGGACGGGAGCTCCTCAGAATTTTACCGTACACCCGGTGAATCGTTCATATAATGGTACTAACAATAATATAAGTACCACAGCAAAAAAGACCTGGGGTGCCTCCGACATTGCCTTAATTAGAGAATTACCAGCTCAATATGACGCTGCCAATAATAAGAATGCAATGAACGGTGTGAACCGGCCTTCACCACGTGCAATTTCCAACGTAGTATGTTACGAGCCTGTGACCCAATTTAATGATCGTGGACTCAGTACATTGGTTTATGTGTGGGGTCAATTTCTCGATCATGATATGACCCTTACTGCCTCCGGAACTACCGAATCGGCGCCGATTGCATTGCCTGCTAATGAGCCCTTATTTACAGTACCTATTCCTTTTATGCGCAGTGAGGTTTTAAGCGGAACCGGAGTCACCATTAACCGTGAACAAAGTAATCTCAATACTGCATGGATAGATGGTTCCCAGGTATATGGATCAGATGCTGTCAGGGCAGATTGGCTTCGCACTCACGTAAATGGAAAAATGAAGACCTCTGCCGGAAACCTGTTGCCTTACAATACAAACAATAGTGAAGCTACCGGAGTTTTAGATATTAATGCTCCCAGTATGGCCAATGATGCAGATCATACCGTAATCGCATTTGTAGCCGGCGATGTACGTGCTTCAGAACACCCTGGAATCATTGCGATGCATACCCTTTTCGTACGCGAGCATAATCGTATTTGCGACCGGCTGATAACTGAAGGGTTTACAAACGATGAATTGATATACCAGAGAGCCAGGAAAGAAAACACCGCAATGCTGCAGGTAATCACTTACCAGGAATTTTTACCTGCTATCGGCATCTCTTTGAGTCCATATAATAATTACAATGCCAACGCACGTCCGGATATCAGGAATACATTCGCGACAGCAGGTTTCCGGATCGGTCACACTATGGTAGCTGATGATATCCTGCTTCGTGATGATGAATGTGAAGAAGTTGCACCCGGTGAAATCGATCTCATCGATGCATTTTTTAACCCGCAGATTTTCCTTGATTATGATATTGAAACGTACCTTAAAGGATTTGCCGCACACACGCAATATGAAACCGATAATAAAGTGAATATCGTGCTGCGGGATTTTCTTTTTGGACCCGGAATGGGACTCGATCTTGCCAGTATCAACATCCAGCGTGGACGCGATCATGGGTTGCCTTCTTATAGCCAGGTAAGGGCTTATTATACAGGTGTTACGATCACCAGTTTCTCACAAATAACCAGTAATACCACACTTGCTGCAGAACTCCAGACTCTTTTTGGCAATGTAAATAATATCGATTTGTGGATAGGAATTCTCGCTGAAGATCATGTCCCGGGTAAATCACTTGGTACTACCATGCATGCCATGTTGAAAGCTCAGTTTGAAGGCCTTCGCGATGGAGATTACTATTTCTATAAAAACGATCCTTTCCTTCCCTCAAATATCCGGAACCAGATCCGGCATACAAAATTTAGTGAAGTGATTATGAGGAATACGGATCTGACCAGTCTTCAGGAAGATGTTTTCTTTATGGAATTTTGCCCTGGAGAATCACTCGAAGACGAGGAACGTATAGCAGGGATTACAACCGGAACGGCGCAGGGTATCATCAGCGTATATCCCAACCCCGTTACC
>JANWID010000090.1 GCA_025450095.1 Bacteroidia bacterium
ATCAAGGCGTCCTTTATTCATCTTTTTCCCATTTAAATCAAACACCCTGATAAATATTGATTTCTGTGCGCAGATACTGCAACTGAATAGCGTTAGAAGGAAAATGGTAAGTATTTTCATAAGCAGCTAATGAAAAATAGTTAATACACGTTTATTAGAAGGTACTACTATTCCCAACAATTTCATCCGAAACAAGCAAAGCTTAAATGGTTGCCTTTTTTGCCCTTGTAGTCTTATTGTTTCTTTGTCCTTACCTTATAAGAATCGGACCGTTTTGATTTCTGCATATATTTTAGCTCCTGCTCACTCTTGGTTTCCGCATCATTAAGCTCGCCCGAATACGAACGGTTGGCAGAGTCCATCACCTGTAATTCCCGGGATGTTATCACATATTGTTTGTTTGCTTTGAGGTAAGAATCATTTGACGTAATAAGTTTTCTCGCTTCTTCATATTTACCCTGATCTGCCTGCTTCATTGCTAATTCCATATTTTCATTGGCGGTGAATAAAACCATCTGCTCCATTACCTGCCGGTTAAAATGAGTCAGGTAAAAATTATTATCCTGCACTGGAGCAAGGTGATTGTCATGAACCAGTTTTTTTTCTCGTCCGTCTGTAACATCCATGTAATGCAGCGTACTCGTGAACGTAAGCCTGTTCTGTATTCCATCATTTATTGCAAAGCGCAGCAGAACCCCCTTTGTTTCTTCTGAGAATAAGTCGCGGAAATGGATCGTCACTTCCTCGCCTTTTAACTCATAATGGAAAGCATGAACTTTCTCGAGTCGCACACCTTTTGGCAGATGAATCGTCAGGTGTGCATTTTGTGCGGCGACTTTCATTAAACCATTCAATTCCTTTTCAAAAACTCCGGCCATTTTATCCGGCGTATCAATGAAATAATAATTACCCGCGCCTGTCTCCGCCATTCCAGTCATCAGTATTTCGTTATAATCAAGGCCCACGCCGAAGGATGACAGTGTAATTCCGTCGCGGTCTTTATATTGTTGCACCAGTCTCCTGATCGATGATTCATCCGTCAGACCTATGTTGGCGAGTCCGTCTGAAATCAGCAATACGCGGTTAATGTGATCTGCACGGTAGAAAGCTTTCACCTGTTCATACCCTTTTTCTGTACCTCCCCACAGATTGGTACTGCCCCGGTCCGAAATCGCATCTATCTTCTGGCGCAATGCCGCCTTATCAATTGCAAGAACGGAAGGCTGAAGGATTTCGACTTCCGTGTCATAAATAACAATACTGATCCGGTCTTGCGGCAGCAGGCCCTCTATGATTTTATGTGCTGCCTGTCGGGCAAAGGCGATCTTTTCACCTGCCATGGATCCGCTGCGGTCTATTACCAATGACAGGTTGAATGGCAAGCGGACAGCTTTTTCATTGACAAAAGCAGCCAGTTTGGTTTCAAGGTACTGGTGTGCTTTACGGTTAGTCTTTTGCGCCTGGTAATAATCATTGTCAAGCCCCGCTGTAAAAGTGATAACACCCCTGCTTGCGGATTTGCTTTGTGCTTTGTGCTCCAGGTTCAGGGCAGTTAAAGCCGGCAGCGTGTCGGAATTCTGGTAATTGCCAAAGGTTTTTATTGAATCGTTTTGAAAGAAGGAAAAGAAGGCAATGAGCAGGACCAGTCCGCCAAGGACCACTCCGGACAGAATAGCTTTTGGTTTCATTTCTACGGTTTTCAGGGAGGATGCTGCGGATTTATTTATTCCATACACTCAATGAGTGGATTTCGTGCAATGGAATGTTAAAGGTCAGTGGATCATTGCCTTCTGCCATCCAAACTAATGTTTACTTATGCTTAAACTGAAAAAATACGCCAACCTGAATAAGTAGATTATTGATGTCTTCACCTATTCCGGAACCACTATCTGAATTAGAAATATCTGTCAAGCCATATCCATAACGAGCATCAAAGCCAAGCCCACCCTTTGTAATATAACTTGCACCCACAAGCAGGGTAAAGTCTGTTTTTTTGAGGTTGTCTTTTATATCTGATTTAACCCCATTAAATTCTTGTTTTGCATCTACAAGAAATCCGATCTGCGGGCCAGCCTGGAATCGGAAACCTGATCCGGTCATGTATTGGAATAAAACCGGAACATTGACATATCCCAACTCTAATTTGGTTTCGGAGCCAACTACAATATGTTCCCCTCCCTGATTGGAATAAACAAGTTCGGGCTGAATGGCAAAGTGGTCGCTCATGTGTAGATGTGCAAGCAATCCGGCATGCCAACTATAACGTGTATCCCAATTAATTTCAGGTTGTCCAAGTTTTGCAGCCTGAGCCCCTGCTTTTATTCCGAAGTTGCTATGTATGCGGGACTGGGAAAAAGATATTAAGAAAACGAAGAAAAAAATAAAGGTGACACTCAGCTTTTTCATAACGTAGTTTCTGCTGTCCGTTGCAATTTTGATGCCCCCGGCCAATAATGCTAAAGACCATGCTTTGACCAGAGCTAAAGAATCAACCCTATTGATCAGGTATAATAAAAAACAGGTTATGTATACATAACCTGTTTAATGTTGAGCTTCCCTGCCGGACAACAGCATTAAAGTTTATTGCACATAATTTACTATCAGCTTCGGATGCTTGGAACTATTTGAATGTCTGCTCGAACAAAATATCCTTGAATTATAAGCACTCTCGTTCTGAAGTTTGAGTAAAAATCCATGGTTGCCATTTTGAATCATGCCTTTGACAAGATTGGTAACATCTACATTGATATCCAAAAACGATTGCGTTGTATGCGCAACTGCGACCTGTGAAGCGACATCACCTGCAGGTTGATTCTGCCAGGTTATTGAAGGATTCCAGGCACCGGTTGCACGCTGAATAAACAAAGAATTATTCGGACCGGAATTGGCATTGATCATATCGCCGTTCAAAGGTGTTGGATTAGAATACAACATCAAGCTGGCAGAGCTAACTGTAGCACCTGCGGGCAGGCCGCTCAGATCAAACTGAAATATTCCCCTGATAAAAGTTGGTGTTCCCCCATTTGTCCAGGCACTACCACTGAATTCAGATGTACCATTATCTGTAACGTTTGAAGTTCCTAATACTGCTAACTGAACATCCATTGGGTTTTGAGATGGCTGTAAAGTGAGTGTACCCGATGGAGCTGGTTTGATAACGATGATCGTAACGGTTTTAGAAGCGGTAGCCCCCTTGTTGTCTGTGACTACTAACTGATACTTATAAGTGCCGGACACCGTATGGGCGACCCCGGTATGTGCAGAACCGTTATTGATGATGATGGAGGAATTAGGCCCTGAAATCTGGCTCCATACATAACTCGTGATCGTACCATCAGGATCAGTTGCGCTCCCTTTGAGTTGAACAGTATCGTTGCTCGTACCAGTGAAATTGAATGTTGTATCACTACCGGCATTTACAACTGGTAATTGATTGGTAGTGGGCGCAACACCATTCTGGGTAACTGTTACAGTTACAGCTTTCACGCCGACAGCACCATCGTCGTCGGTGGCCATCAGTTGGAATTGATAGGTGCCGGTGATCAATCCGTTTACTGTAGTGGTAGCTGATCCTGCTGTGGCAATATTTGCCTGGTTAGGCCCGGCAATTTCAGACCACATATAACCGGTTATAGTACCATCGGCATCTGCCGCAGTACCATTTAAGGAAATGTTTTCGGTAAACGTGTTCAGAGTGACAGTAGCGTTGTTACCGGCATTTACAACCGGAGGTATATTGGCAGGAGGTATCTCTACCTCTTTTTTACAGGCTGTTCCAATCATCAGAAGGAAAAACAGAATAGATAATTGTATTCTCACAGGTAAGGGATTTAATGTGCAGGTACAAACGGTATATAACGGATTTTTATTATAGGATAAGGTCAATTAATAGCTGTTTCCATCAATAGAACAAGCTTTCTTGATTTGGGAATAAATCGAATTTGAAATTATTTTTATTAATTGATCTCCAGTTTGGTATGATTTGGACCAGGTGTTGCAACCTGGTAGCAAGATAAATCCCACTTTCAAATTCATCGACGAACAATAACACTGATTACAGGTGGCAGCCTAAGACCAGTAGTCCATATAAAATTTTTTATAATAAACCTCGTTTTCAGTAGGACGAACCCGATAAAAGGAATAGCAATGAGCGCCTGACAATAGAAAGGAAGGCGGGTAGAAATGAAGGCCGGTTCGCGAACGTCCATCTTTCCATCAATTAAACTTATGAGATCTAATCGAGTTGAATCAAAACTTCCTTCAAAAGTCATTTCGATCTTCAGCCAAAAGTCACGTTACTGGCACCTTACCGCGTGTATAGTCATTATGCTCGTCACTTACTTTTTGATCCGCCTATTATTGAACGACCAGGTCATCGTGAATGCAGGCGGCCAGGTAGCAATCATCCGGCTTCCGGATAGTAGCAAAGTCTGGCTGAATGTCAATAGTAGCCTCAGTTATTCAAAAGATTTCGAAGAAAGAATCGTGAAGTTAAAAGGCGAGGGATTTTTTTCAGTAACAAAAAGCAATGCAACTTTTACAGTCATCACCGAAAACTCTACTACCCAGGTGCTGGGTACGGCTTTTGATCTTAATGAAGAATTCGATAGTATAGTCACGCTTACTGTAGCTGAAGGAGCAGTAAATTTTGATTACAAGGATTCAAAAGGAGAAAAAATGCTCATCCAAGAGGGAGAAAAGGCGGTTCTATCAAAAACAGCAGGCATCCTCATTAGTAAAAATGTTGACCCTAAATTTGCCTACTGGAGGTTTGATAATAATGAGACAGTTAACTATGAAGAAACAAATCCGATTCGATTTCTGTCGAATGAATATACCTGGAGGAAAAATGAGATCAATCAATCCGTTATAACGGGAGTAATAGTGAACCATGCTACGCTTTGCGCGTACAGGAAAATAATGCTTTCAATTACTTTTACGAAAGAAGATGGCACAAATAAAAATATAGAATTTATTCTACCGGAAACCATTTATCCGGGCAAGCAATTGAAATATCGAAAAGGTCTGTTCGATATTCTAACGAATCCCAAGTCAGTTGTAGTGAACATTAAATCCGCCGAGGCAATTGCCCTTTGAACTGTAAAGTAACTTTTTATAAATATTGGGTTATTCGATGATTACGATATTTCGTAAATGCACGAATTGCCGTTTGTAAAATCATTGTCTTTTCTGTTGCTTTTTAGTTTGCATCAATTCAAAGTGTTATCAGTCAGTTTGATATAAATTATTTAAATAATCTGCCTTAAATGGCATGAAGATGGAAATGATTATCTAAATCCTTTTTCAAAATACTGTGTGTTAGGATTGTCCCCCGCATAGCATTACAAATTGTAACCAGTTATTTTAATTATTCTAAAAGTCTGTACCACTTTTCTATCATCTAATAAAAATGTTAACATGAAAGATCATGAATGGATGCTGCCAAAAGCTGTAGCAATTCCGAAGGAAAGTAATGACTGGCAGATGGGTAGATTTGGTCCAGTCTGGCCTAAGACTCCAGCCTGTTATGGATTCACCATTATAGCCAAAGTTATACCCGGACGCGCAGAAATAATTAGAAACCACGGAAATACAATTAGTGAAGCTATTAAGAGCAATCCTCATTTTTTGGCACCCCTCAAACTGCATTACCTGCGCTGGGTTCTTTTTGATAACGATACCAGATTCATGTATCAAGGTATATTTGATACAGATTTCGACAAGTACACAGAGGATGCTGTCGCCCTTTTTTCACAGGGAGGAATCAATACTGTTTTTGAAAACCTTGAGGGATTTCCAATGGATTGGAAAACCAATCCCGTTGGATTTGTAAAATTTGTACGTGATCATCAATGCAACAGTTTTCTCGAATATGGAGAATATCCGTTTGTCTCGGCAGATGAGATCAAGAAAGCGCTCAAGTTTAAAGCTACTTTCTCCGAAATGCTTGATCAAATGCAATAAACTGGGTTGCAAGCAGAGTTAGTATTGGTGCAAATTTTGTGCAAGAAGTAAAAATAAGAATGGGCTATGTTTCCATAACCCATTGATTAATACCGCTCCCCCTGCTGGACTTGAACCAGCGACCCTCTGATTAATCCCGCACGTGCGGGACTCTAACCAACTGAGCCAGGTATCCCACCGGCTGAAATAAAGGATCTATTAACTTTTTATATAAAATTCTA
>JANWID010000091.1 GCA_025450095.1 Bacteroidia bacterium
CACCTCTTTCCCATCTGCATCTTTTTGAGTGACTTTCATATTTTCAAATATGCCGTCCATTTTTTTAGCATCCTGGTATTGCTTAAATTTTACTTTGGCTAAGTAGTCCCATCCGTCTCCATACTCCGGATTCTCCTTCAGCAATTTTTCAAGGTAGTCAACTGCCTCAGTAATTTTGTCTTTTTTAACCAGGTCATATGCTTTTTCCATTTTCCGGTCCAGGGGGTTGGATTGTCCAAAGCCCTGGAATACCAAAAACATCAGCATAAACAAACAAGCAATTTTTTTCATAAGCGGAGTGTGCACAGGTTGGTTTTTCGTGCGAAACAAAGGTAAATTTATTAGGATATAAATTTACAACCGTTATGAATTTTTAGTGATTCAGTGATAGTCAATAAAATAAAGATGCCGGGTAAAAAGATTTTAGTGTACCTCGGCATGATGAAGGCAAAGTTCTGCACATTCACGGCACATCTGGGCGCATTTTTTACAATGCTCATGATGATGCTTTTCACATTCCTCGGCGCACCGGTCACACATGTCAACACATAACCGCAACAACATTTCGGCATTTTCCGAATCCCGCTCCAGTATTTTTGCAGTCATATTACAGCAATCCGCGCAATCCTGATCCATCATCATGCATCGCTGTAAATCCTCTTTGTCCTTTTCAAACATACAGGCATCATAGCACCGCGTACACTCCGTTGCGCACGAATACAACTTTTCAATAACTTTAGAGTAATCCATAATGTTAATATTTTATGCGGCACTTTCCAGGCGGTTGGCTGCCTTTCGTAACTGGATTATTTCCCGGTCACTTATTTTTGAAAAATTCAGATAATTTATGCTTACATCCACATTATTCACGGTATGCAGGCAAACAAAATCATCCACAAACTTTTCTATTCTGGCGGCAGCTTCCAAAGCTGCAACCGGAACCACGACTGCAATTTTTGATGGCTTCATATTTTTCACCATCCTGATCGCCGACAACATTGTATTCCCGGATGCAATACCATCATCAACTATGATTGCATATTTCCCTTCAACGGGAACCGAAATATGATCTTCTGCAAATAATTTGCACTGCGACCTCAATGCTTTGCGGATCCGGGTGACTTCATTTTGAATATACACATCCGGTACATTAAGTCTTTCATCGATTATTTGATCTGTGAGAGTTACAGCTCCAACAGAGGGTTTTCCGTTTACAGGATTATTTATTTTTTTCGCAAATACCAACTCCAGCGGAAATCCATAATCTTTAGCAAGGTAGTATCCGATTGGAACACCTCCGCCCGGAATTGCAAAAATTACCGCATTCTTTTCCCTGAAATTTTTCATCAGGGGAATCAAACGCAATGCTGCGTCAAATCGATCTGTAAAAAACATAAGTTAAAATTTAAAAAAGTAGTGTGTATAATTAACCGGCGTTATTAAAACAACATCACGTATTCCTGGGGAGGGCTCTCCGGTTTAACCGGAGGTGGATTATCAATCCGGGTTGGATCTGTTTTGCCGGGTTCTGATATCCGGGTAGGATCCACCTTCCCGGGTTCATTCCCTCCCGGGCGCGGAGCCGTAGGATCCGGATTTTTGTCCGGTTTTACGGGAATATCCTTTTGCGGTTTATTTGGGGGATCTTGCATTTTCATAGCTGATTTATTTTTAAGTTAAAAACCGTTTACTTCATTACAGAAATCTAATACGGTTCTTTAATAGTTTTATCCTTTGGATTTTCTTTCATCAACATGCCATCCTTATCAACACAATCGCCTTCGCTGAGCACAACCTTACTTCCATCCTGAGTCAAAACGGTACCGTCTGTTTTAATAATGGTTCCGTTAGAAAGCGTTACATCCGAGCTGATGGCAACTCCATCCTGAACAATTCGTAAAACTCCGTCTTTCATTTCAGCACAGTAACTGTTTGCAAGTTTGTTCGGCAAATCGTTAATTGCGTTTAACGACAAAATGCCCGCGGCGATAATAAAGAGTAATGATTTCATGGCAATTTGTTTTTAAATCTCTTCTCTGGTTATATTTCCATTCTTTCAGGGTATTATTAAATCGTAAATTTCATGCCAATAGGTTTTCACTCTAAAAAACAGAATATTATGATTAACCATGCGTTATTCATGTGTACTTAATTTCCCATATTTTTTGCTTGTTATTTTCATTACAACTATCTAAAGGGAATCTCTAAAAAAAAGAGGCCTCCACGCGTAGCGGGAGGCCCTGTTTGTTTTCTACTTTCCTTTCGCCAGCATTATCTGGTTCAAGTTGATGAGGATTTATTCTCAGATTGCTCTTTTGAATCACTCCTAAATAGGAAACCTGACATACAACCTATTCAAATAATAATGCCAGAGCTATTGCAAAATATAATTTGCTGATACTTAAATGTATTTTAATTCGGGTCATTTTTATGGTGGGGAAATAGTTACAGCATGTGTTGTGATCCCGGAACGAAGTGAAACAATTTTTCCTCAAAGTCTGAAATGTGAACACGGATTTAACGGATTAAGCAGATTTGCGCGGATTTGTTTTTTATAAAAAGATAAAAATTACAGACTGCTGCCTACTTTTTAAATATATCTGTAATCTATACATCCGATTCTGCCGCGACAGGAATCTATAATCCGTATCACCACTTTGTGGATTAAATACCTCACTTTTTAAAATTCATTAAGTATTTCTTATTGAAAACAGGATCATTTCCGGTGGCTTCATTTTTGCCTTTTACCGACAGGATTTATGAAATACTTTGAAGCAGTCTTGAAATATAACAGAGCATTTCTTATCATTTTCAATTCTAAATGCCACGGGTAAAACGTACGCTTTTATATACCACCGGTATCCTGGTGCTGATAGTAATTCTCATTATTGTTTTTCTTTCCCCTATCGTAAAATACCTGGTGGAAAAATATGATGTGCAATATACCGGCAGGGAAATTACAATGGATTTTGCTGTGGTGAATCCCCTTACGGGATATATTTATTTCAATGATATCCGGATTCATGAACTGAAGAGCGATTCTGTATTTTTTTACAGTAATGGTTTGGGAATCGATTTCGCATTACAAAAGCTGTTTTCCAAAACCTACGAGATTACAAATCTGCGGCTCGACGGAACTAAAACAATCGTTGTTCAGTCAAGAGATAATTACAATTTCGACGACCTGGTCGCAAAACTAAATTCTGCACCTAAAGACACCACACTTCCTCCGGTGCATTTTAACCTTTTGGATATAAAAATCCGGGACAGTGAATTCCATTTCCGGGACAGCCTGATTCCGGTAAACTATTTTGTGAAAAACCTGGATATCACTTCTGAAGGTGTGCGATGGGATAATGATTCCATCAACGCTGATTTCAGTTTTGAATCGGGAATAGGCTCAGGAACTATGGAGGGTCACCTTTCAGCAAACCTGGCTACAAAAAAATACATGCTGGCGCTGAAAGTAAATAAATTCGACCTGAACATCATCAACCAGTACCTGAAGGACCTTACCAATTATGGAACTTTTCGAGCCTTTCTCGATGCTGATTTTACAAGTACAGGGTCAACTGAAAACGATGAAGACTTCACGCTAAAAGGTAATTTCATGCTCAGTGATTTTCATTTTGGAAAAACACGAACGGAAGATTATGCTTCATTCAAGCGACTTGCAGTTGGCATTACCGAACTTAGTCCTTCAAAATATATTTTCCACGGAGACTCATTGATCCTGGATCGCCCATTTTTTCGCTATGAAAAATATGATAGTCTCGATAACCTGCAGACAATGTTTGGCGAAGATGGATCCAACATTACAGCAGCACAGGCTGATTCGGCACAATTCAATATGATTATTGAGATTGCAGATTTTGTTAAAGATATATCCAGATATTTCTTTGATAGTCATTATAAGATCAACCGGCTTGCGGTGAACAATGCTAACTTGGAATATAATGATTATTCCCTCACCGAAAAATTTTCAATGGCACTGGATCCTTTCACTATTTATGCTGATTCAATTGATAAGAATCACAAAATTGTTCAGCTGACGCTGAAAGGTGATGTAAAACCATATGGTGAAGCTGCGGCATATATCGATATTCATCCGCGCGACAGCAACACATTTGATCTGAACTACATCTTCGATAATATGTCGTTGCCCATGTTCAACCCCTATACGATCGCTTCAACTTCTTTTCCATTTGATCGCGGCAGGGTGAAAGCTAACGGCGACTGGAAAGTACGTCAGGGGAATATCGATAGTTACAATCATCTTGTAATCCTGGATCCCCGTCTCACAAAAAAACTTCGCAACAAAGAAACACCTTCTATTCCTATGCGGCTCGTGCTTGCACTGACCCGCGAACAAGGTAATGTGATCGATTATGAAATACCTATTAAAGGAGATCTTAAGGATCCTAAATTCAAAATAGGAGATGTCATTACTGATATCCTCGAAAATATTTTTGTGAAACCCGTCCGGACTAACTACAGAGTTCACGTCAAGCATGTAGAATCAGAAATTGAAAAATCACTTTCGTTAAAATGGCCCATGCGCAAGAGCACATTGCTGGACTCACAGGAAAAGTTCATTGAAAAAATGTCGGAGTTCCTGAAAGAGAACCCGGAGGCTTCCATCGATATTTATCCACAGCAATTTGAAGCTAAGGAAAAGGAATACATCCTGTTATTCGAAGCAAGGAAACGTTACTACATACATGAGTTTAATAAAACGCCACAGACTTTTAACGAAGAAGATTCAGCTGAAGTGGAAAAGATGTCTGTTAAGGATAAAGCCTTCGAATATTATATTCATGCAAATATCAAGGATTCTTTAAAATTCACAATCCAGGAAAAATGCGCACAGCTTATTTCAAAGGAAGAAGTGAATCGTAAATATGCACAACTTTTACAACAGCGAAAAATAAAGTTCCTGAATTTTTTCACTGGCCTCGACGTAAATAAGCAGATTCATTTCCATGCATCGAAAGATGTAATTCCTTTTAACGGTTTTTCATTTTTTAAGATCTCTTATTCCGGCGAACTACCCAAATCATTAGAGAAAGCATACAATGAAATTGATGACCTGAATGAAAAGCCACCCCGCGAGAAATTCCGTAAAGACCGCGAAAAGAAAGTTCCAGCACCAGATATCGATCCAAATGTCAAAAAAGAATCCAACAGTCAGCTACCCCAAGGTAAGCTTTAACACAGTCACCGATCCGTTAGTGAAATTCGCAGGAAAGTATCAGAATACGCTGATCCTTTTGCGGTTTCACTTTTCATTATTCCTGTTGCCCGTTACACTGTTTTCATTTTATTATGCGCACGCATTTCCAGGTATAGAATCTTTGCTCATGCTTATTATATGGCATGTTTTGATTTTCCCTTCCAGCAATGGTTATAACAGCTGGCATGATCGTGACACGGGTCCTATCGGCGGACTTGCTGCACCCCCGTTACCCGATCGTTCACTTTTGAATGCCTGTAACCTGATGGATGCTCTTGCTTTAATCCTATCACTGTTGATTAGCTTGCCATTTTGCATTATGGCTGCATGCTATATACTGGCCTCAAGACTTTATAGCAATCGTAAAACACGATTGAAAAAATTCCCGATTTCCGGTTTCCTCATAGTTTTTATTTTCCAGGGATTCTGGGTTTTCATGGCAAATATTACGGCGTTGAATTCAGATCCGTTTATCACTTCAGCTTTGCTGGCAGCACTGGCGAGTTCGTTTTTCGTTGGTGCATTGTACCCGGTAACACAGGTTTACCAGCATGAATCCGATGCAGCCGATGGCGTTGTATCATTCAGCATGATGCTGGGGAAAAAAACCACCTTTCTGTTTACTGCTTTCATGTTTACATGTGCTGCGGTTTGCCTGTATTTGCTTTTTACTGCTGAAAATCAACTCTACAATTTTATGCTATTCAACTGGATGATGCTTCCGGCAATGATTTTCTTTCTGGTGTGGAGTATCCGGTCATTCCGCAATCCTTCATTAATCAATTTTATAAATACCATGATTCTCATTATGTGTTCTTCTTTAATGCTTAACCTTTATTTTATTATTCTTTTACTACGATAAATTATGCCTTACATTTCCGATATCGCAACCGCAGTTCCGGGTCATGTGCTCAATAATGAAGAAGTGATTTCTTACTATTCAGCACTACTGAACAGAAGGGATGAACACACATTGAGTAAACGTATTTCTACGCTCGTGTCTCATTCTTATATTGAACGACGCTATAGCTGTCTTCCGGATTTCAACACAAATCATTTCGAGCTTTTTGAACCTGGCAATACCAATCCGGATTTAGGTAAACGTCTTTCCGTTTATCATGAAAAGATATTACCACTTGCAGTTGAAGCAGTGGACTCGTTGTTGCTAAGGAGTCGTACCGACATAAAATCAATAACCCACATTATCACCGTGAGTTGTACCGGCATGTCAGCTCCGGGACTTGAATTCCGGCTTGCTGATCATTACAATATACTGCAGGTTGAAAAAACGGCATTAAATTACATGGGATGTTATGCTGCAATAAAGGCCATCCGTGAAGCCGATTATATTGCCCGCGCACAACCTGACGCTAAGGTCCTGGTGGTATGCGCCGAATTATGCTCGTTGCATTTCAACAATTCAACCGTAATGGAAGAAGTGATTGCCAACCTGCTTTTTGCCGATGGTGCTGCCGCTCTTCTTGTAATGGGGGATAATGTAACTGTATCTTCAGAAGTTCCCGGTTTTCATATCGACGCTACCGGTACATCTGCCATACCCGGCACCATGGATCTGATGACCTGGAACATTACTCCGTCAGCATTCCGGATGTACCTCAACCGGCAGATCTCTGATAGTATACGTCAGCATGTGGGTGAAGCCATGCGAAACTTTCTTGATGAAGATGTTGCAGAAGCTGATTGTTGGGCCATTCACCCGGGAGGAATCCGCATCCTGAAAGCTGTGCAGGAAGCCTTGCAGCTTCCACACGAAAAAATGGCGGCATCATTGGAAATTCTTCAGCTTTATGGAAACATGTCGTCACCAACCGTATTATTCATCCTTCAGAAAATATTCAGCCGGTTAAGAAAACAGGCAGTAATGCTTCGCAAAAATAAAATTGTAGCGTGTGCATTTGGCCCTGGAATTAATATTGAAATGCTGCGGCTCTCGCCTGTATATGTTAAACAAAAACTGAATCATTATATACCATCTCATGCAGTTCCGAACCCGGTCTTTTGAAAAGGAATTTCTCGATAATAAGAATATAGCGGAAGAGGATCTATTCCGTAACCTGAAAGAATTAGATATAATAAATAAATTACTCGGCGGATATCGTGTAACTGTAAAGAGTTTGAAAAAAGTTATCCGCACCGGCAGATCTTTTCATTCCATTCTTGATATCGGTTTTGGAGGAGGTGATTCCATCCGGCAGCTTGCGAATTTTGCAAAGCAAAGAAATATTCAAATATTTCTTCATGGTGTCGATTACAAGCCGGAATGCCTTGCTTACGCGGAAAAAAATCTTGCAGGCATCAATAACAAAAAATTGCATTGCATTGATTACCGCCAGATCCCTCCCGGTTTCTTCGACTCCATTGATATAATTCATTGCAGTCTGTTCCTTCATCACCTTAATGAAGCTGAAATTGTCAGGTTGTTCCGGATTGCTTTGCTTCATGATTGCACCCTGGTCATAAATGATTTGCACCGCAATTGGTTTGCTTATTATGCAATCCGGATGCTTACCACATTTTTTTCGAAATCATGGCTGGTGAAAAATGATGCCCCCGTTAGTGTAAAACGTGGCTTTTCCAGGAAGGAACTTGAAGAATTATTATCACTGGCTGGCTTTACCCATTATGAAATAAAGTGGTGCTGGGCTTTCCGTTATCTTGTAATCGCATACTCATGAATTATGATGTCGCTATTATAGGAGGAGGTATTGCAGGATTATCCCTTGCAATCGACCTTGGCAGAAACGGTTTTAGCGTAGCACTGCTGGAAAAAGGATCTTATCCACGACATAAGGTATGTGGCGAATACATTTCAAAAGAATCGCAGGATTATCTTTATAGCCTGTGTCCTGAATTAAGAAATTACAAATTACCGCAGATTCAAAAATTCCGATTGACATCAACCTGCAAACGGGATTACCAGGTACAGCTCGATCTGGGCGGGTTTGGTATCAGCCGATATCTGCTCGAAGAATTGCTTTACAAACAGGCAATAAATGAAGGAGTAAAAGTAATGTTACATACCCGGGCTGGTAACATTCATCATGATGATGTTTCTTCAGCCTATCAGATTTCAACAGGCACTGAAACCATTACCACAACATTCGTCTGCAATGCTACCGGTCGCAAATCGAATTTTAGCATCAATGATAATCATCATACCAGCAACAAAACAAACTATGTTGGTGTAAAATATCACGTACGCCTTGAACGTGATTCCTCACTTATCGAGATTCACAGTTTTCCGGGAGGATATTGCGGCATTTCGGATGTGGAAGATGGGAAGTCATGTCTCTGCTATATTGTAAACTCGAAGTACCTGAAACAGCATGAAAATTCTTTCTTGCATTTAGAAAAATCAGTCCTTTCAAAAAACAAGAATCTTAAACACATTTTCTCCAGGGCAACTTTCCTTACGGAAAAACCAGTAACAGTAAGTGGTATTCATTTTCGCATCCGAAAACCCTGGGATGCGGGTTGTTTTTTCCTTGGTGATGCGGCAGGTTGTATTGCACCGTTAACCGGAAATGGTATGAGCATGGCGTTGCGGGCTGCGGGATCACTTTCAAAAATACTGACTGAATATCTTATCCGTAAAAATGCGGCGCTTCATCCTGAAAAAGCATACGAACATTTTTGGAATATGGAATTTTCGAACAGGATCCGTTTCAGCAGGCATCTGCAAAAGCTATCCGAATATCCATGGCTCTCTAATTTATCAATTAACCTGATGAATAGTTTTCCGGGTATTGCCCGGAGTGTTATTGCGAGTACGCATGGTCATCCTTTTTAAAAAGAAACGCGGATTACGCAGATTTGGCGGATTTTCACGGATTTGTTCCTGATAGAACTCTTATCCGCGTAAATCCGCCAAATCCGTTAAATCCGCGTTCTATTAAATGGGTTAATTGTTTACCATTGGTCTCAATCTCTCATCTTTGCTTCTTAAATCAAGCCCACCTTCATAAACTGATTTAAGATTAACCATATAAAACGACCATCCCGAAGAGCATCCCAAACGGAGATTTAATTTTGAATCATCATCTGTTGGAATATCTTTTTGTTCGAGGTCTACAATTGTATGTCCATGCTCTTCCTTTAAAGAAATAGTAACGATACAACTTCCCGCAAAGGTGAATTCCAGTAAATTTTTTCCATTGGCATTAATAACTTTTCCCCGTTCCGTTTCACTGTATAAGTACCATGTAAATTCATAGGTCATGGGTGGTGCAATTCGCTGCTCCATGCTTACCAGCTTTCCGGAATCATCAAAAAATCTCGCAGTTTTTAAAAACCATTTCTCAAGTTCACCAGGAACAGCCCAGGCATCATAAATTTTTTGCATGGGTGCCTTAACGGCGATTCTTTTCTGAAAACGTGTCCAGTCGAAATTTTTCATAATGATGAATCTATAAGGAATTGAAGATACAAATAAATTTTACTCCGGGAATGCATCCCGAATTTAACGATAAATTATTTTAAAGTTTAAGGTACCCTTAACTATTCGGATAATTCCTTGACTACATCAAGAGCTTTCGGAAAAGTATCCTTGAAATAATCTTCGTATTGCTCGGTGATATCCATTTCAACAACAAGTTCGGTTTCATCACCTGTTCCTTTGAGGTAATAATTTTCCTTAGCTCCTGCCCATTGTTTTGTTTCCGCGTCCTGTGGCATTTTTTTATTGCCTTTAACGACACCAAGATGTTGAAACGACATAACCTCATTTGGAATTTTTCGTGCAATGGTGCTGTACATTCCTTCACCTTCTCCACTTAAAAACAACACTTCACTTCCTTCTTTCCAATCGGTCACTGCGTGTGAGCCTTCACTGAACACGCTGGTCCATTTATTATACGTATCCTCATCCCAAAGAACTTTCCATACCTTTTCTTTTGGGGCATGAATTTTTACGGTGAAATTTGCCTTTTTCATTGTGATTAGTATTAAATGTGAAACATAGGGTTATAAATCTCTAAAATAGAAATATACTGTCGGAAAAACAATATAAAGTTCTTAAGAAAATATTATTTCCCGGAATGTTAATTGAGCGCTGCAAGAACATGCTCCCTGCATATCATTGCACAATTAATGCATGCGATTGTACAACTCAGGTACTGTTCCGAAATACTTAATTGTTCGCATTCCAGGCTGCATTCCGTGCAGCAATCCGCACAAATATCGAGTATATCAGGTTGTACAAAGCAATGCTGCCGGAGTTCAGCTGCTGCTTTCCGGCATAGTGCCGCGCATTTTTTAAAGGGCATAGACTCACTGCCCGCTGCATGGCCTGATCGCTCACATTGCAAGGCGCAATGGAGCAATATTCCCTGTAAAGGAGAGATTGATTTCTCAGTTATAAATGTTTGCCGGTTATTTTGAGCCATCTTTTTCAAAACTGATTTTACAATTCAGCCGCCACTTTACAATTTTATCATTTTCAATTTCAGCGTTCAGGTTTTTAATCCATACCGAGCGGATATTATGAAGCGTTTTGGAGGCTTCGCTAACGGCTTTCACAGCGGCATCTTCCCAGCCTTTGTCTGATTCGGCCATCAATTCGATTACTTTGATTAGTGCCATGTTATGAGGTTTTAAAATTCTTCATGCAATTCCTGTGCGTCTGTATGAGCATTGTACGTAACACCAGAACATCACCATTCCATTGATTGAATTGTCTTGCAGGTTCCATGAACAACGGGCGTTGCGTTTGCAGCCACAAGTATTTACGGGCATTATTAAATTCTGCGATTCCCTTCTCAACCGGTCGTTTAAAATATCTGCTAAATGTCATTCCCCAACAGTGGTGCTATTACTTTTTAAAAACAGCTAAAATGTGTGCCAAGTAATTTTCCTCTCTGAAAAACAGGTATTAACGGTATGGTTGTCCGTTACCGGGGAAAATATTACTCAGGTATGATTTGGGTTTCTGATTCCGGGTGGGTACGGATTACAGATTCAGGTCGCGGCGGAATCGGATGTACAGATTACAGATTCAGGTCGCGGCGGAATCGGATATACGCCTGCCCGACGTCAGGCGGGGATTACAGATCCAGGTCGCAACGGAAAGGGGTGAACAGTTTATAAATTATATAGAATGAAAATCTATCTGTAATCTGTACATCCGATTCCGCGTTTATTTTGAATCTGTAATCCGTACCTACACTTTATTGAAATTATGACTACATTAGTGCTTTAGAATTTTTTTTATTTTTCACTTTTTATACTTTTTCAAAATGACTTTTCAAAACAATACGGAATTCGTAAATGGAAATCTGAGTTACAAAATTATTGGGTGTGCATTCAAAGTGCATAATCAATTGGGTGGAGGACACCTTGAGTCGGTATATCAAAAAGCTTTAGATGATTCGCTGAAAAATGCGAAGTTGGACTTCAAAGCACAAAAATATTTACCTGTTAAATATTTAAATTCTAAGATTACAGATTATAAACCCGATTTTATAGTTGAAGATCAAGTGGTTGTTGACATAAAACGCCATAAGAAAATATTAATCAAGGATTTTGAACAAGTTAAGCGATATCTGAAAGAGACTTCCTTAAAGCTTGGATTACTTATCCATTTTGGGGCAGATTATGTAAAAGTGAAAAGGGTTGTAAATCTTGAGTAGTTACTGATTACAGATTCCGGTCGCGACGGAAAGGGGTATACAGATTACAGATTATACACCATAAAATTTATCTGTAATCTGTACATCCGATTCCGCGTTGATAAAGAATCTGTAATCCGTACCTACTTTATCTCCTCATGCATTACTCCTGGCTGGGGAACATATCTCATGTAAGGCTTAACGGTTTTCCAGCCTTGCGGATATTTTTCTTTTGCTTCTTCGTTGGTAACTGAAGTAACAATAATCACATCTTCACCATGCTTCCAGTTTGCAGGAGTGGCCACTTTGTGATTTGCGGTCAGTTGCATGGAATCAATTACACGCAATACTTCATCGAAGTTGCGACCGGTGGTCATGGGATAAGTCAGTGAGAGTTTTATTTTTTTATCCGGACCGATCACAAATACAGATCGAACGGTTTGATTGTTTGCCGCTGTTCTGCCTTCCGATGTACCAGGCTCATCAGTGGGAAGCATATCATACAATTTAGCGATAGCCAGATCCGGATCGCCGATCATCGGATAATTTACCGCATGGCCTTGTGTTTCTTCAATGTCGGCATTCCATTTCAAATGACTTTCCACCGGATCTACACTAAGCCCGATCACTTTTACGTTGCGTTGTTCAAATTCAGGTGCAAGTTTGGCCAGGTAGCCCAGCTCGGTGGTGCAGACCGGCGTAAAATCTTTTGGATGAGAGAAGAGAATGCCCCAGCTGTTACCGAGCCATTCATGAAAATTGATAGTACCTTTTGTTGTTGTTGCTTCGAAATCGGGAGCGATTTCATTTAATCGTAGTGACATGGTTTTGGGTTTTTATTAAATTGAGTGAATATTAACACCACAAACTTACAATAATGTGCAGTAGATTCTGGTATCTAAAGTTACAAATCTGAGTAATAAAAGTTACATATCATCCAGAAATTTGATCTTAACAAGTGTAATTCAATGGGGGATTCAATAGGGGATTCAATGGGGATTCAATGGGGATTCAATTGTGAATTAACAATCGAATAACAATTGAATATACTATCGAATTAACTATTGAATCCACTATTGAATTACAATCCTCTTCACCACTACACTTTCATGAAGGTAAACCGAAACAAAATAAAGTCCTGCATTCAGGTGAGCGATGTTGATATCGGTTTCTGTGAGTTTCAAATTTTCTAATTGTATTACATTTTTGCCCAATGCATCTGAGATAAAGATGCTCTGAATTGAATTGTTGCTTTTCACAGCGAAGTAATCTGAAGCAATTGAAGGAAAAACAGTGACGGAAGTTTCATCAGCATGCTCAATGACAGATAATGGTTGACAAAGCACAGCAGTATTCTGCTGCCAGGTATAATAAGCGGCGATGGTTGCATTCATACGTTGCGCCTGTCCCAGTGTGAACATATTCATACACGAATCGGCGGCGAAGCCTTCAAAATTGCAATTCATGTCGGGCATATCGGAGGTATAAGGCGGAGGGAACGGTGACGTTTCCGTGCATGTATTTACGGAAGGTGAAAAACAATTTATGCTAAAGTCCTGGGGGGGAGTGTCGCAGACTCTATCCCCCTGAGTCAGGCAATTGTTGGCATTGGTACCCGTACAGAAATTATAATCGATGGGATAGAGCTGGAAATAATGTCCTGCTTCCTGGGTGGCGGTACGACCCAAATTGTATGGCGCCATCAGATTTCCCACTCTTCCGAACACCCTGTAATAAATAATGATCCCTTCCGTCGCCGGCGGTCCTCCCGGGAATGATGCCATACCCAGTAGTCCGTTGGTAATGTTGCAGACATATATATTCATATAATTTGCAGGATCCCAAACATCCGTACCACCATACGCATTATCCATGACTCTGGTCACGGGACTCCACGAGCTAGCCGTTGTCTGCACTCTGTGAATACCGGTAGTAGGATTCCCATTCGGATCCACCTGCGCCAGGCAAAACTGAATATTGGCCGAAGCCGCCACCGACTGAAAAATACCGGGTGTATTTACTGTATCAGCATTCAACCTGTTAAAATCCTCATTCATCACCTCTATCTGCGACACAATCTGCGAATCGGGAATATTCTCCACCGCCTGATTCCACACCACATGCACCACCACCGGCACAATCACCGGCACCGATGCTAACTTATTTCCACTGGCCAGCTGCTGTATTTTCTGTTCTACTTCGGCGTTTTTTCGGGCTGCATTGGGATCGCGGGCGAAGAGGGTTTGGTTGTAGTCGATGGTGGCGCTGCGTTGCTGGGCGGTGGTTGGGGTTGTGAGGAGAGTTAGGAAGGGGAGGAGGAGGAAAAGGTGTTTCATGGTGAGCGAAGTTAAAGCGAGTTGGTTATTGTTAGTTGGAACTAAATTAGGGAAAAAATAAGGTTGTATGTCATTATAAATCTTTTGGAGTAATCGTTAATCTTGAAATCTCCAAAATATAAGCAAAATTTGGTTGTAGAGTTTGTATTCCTAAAGGAGTCATTTCTGTGAAAATTCACTTTCAGTAAAGCATCACCCTTCAGCATACCTCAAAAACTCCTCAACAAATTTCCGGAAATACTCGCTTTGGGAATTTTCATATTGGGCGTGCAATTTCGCGATGTAGCTTTTTTTATCATTATTTCCCACAAAACTCCAGTTAAACTTAATCATTCGCAAAAGCACTTCCTGTTGTTTTTCCTGGCCTGTCGCAAGATCGAATGCTGCGAATAGATTTACCACAGCAGCGGCATATTTGCCGGTTGCGATTTTCAACAGTGCAAGGCCTGACTGCATACTGATATTCTGAGGAAAAGGAAAAAGGTGGAGGCTTTTTTCGATTGGTTCAAAGTGCGGTTCGATATTATTGATATTCCCCAGGTATTGCTCCACTTCAGCGATCCGCATATGCACTTTACCTGTGAGCATTATATTTCCATCCGACTCCAGCTTCTTGCGCAATTTTTCAAGCCTTAGCAAATGCTGATTCACACGCCGGTCGTCACGAATATCGTTCACAAAAATTCCCAGCGTAACATTTGTTTGTGTTTGTTCATCAATGGAAGGCTGATCAACCAAATCTAAAATTTGCCATAACATACCCGGGTTCGAACTCATGTTATAAAAATTAAAAAGACACTGAAGTTCTGCTGAATTATTGCTGAGTTGCTTGTAGATAGTCAGTGCGCGTTGTAAATACGTCTCCCATTGATCGCTTTGTTGCCATCGTAAAACAATGGCAATGTTTTCAGCCGCATTTGCTTCAAAATATTTATCGCCGATTTCAACGGCCATATCCATCGCTTTGGTGTAAAACTCTTTGGCTTTATCAAGCTGTCCAGCGTCCTGGTAAGTTTTACCGATGTTATTAATTACGACCAGTGATGTCTGGGTAGCCTTGTTTGCAAAATCAGAAAACACCAGGCTTTCCAGCTCACGTAATAAGGGCATTGCATCTGTGATTCGGTTGCGTCGCTGGAGAAAGGCTGCGTAATTTATTTTTGAATGTAACTCCGTACCATAATTCCGATGTTCCTTCAAAATATCCAACGATTTATGAAAAAGATTTTCCGCTTCCTTATAATCGCCGCAACTTTCCATAATATCTGCTTGCAGTGAATATAACCTCGCCAACAGGATATAATTTAGCTGGTGTTTTTCTTTCGTGGCTTCATTTACGAGGGCAAGAGAATTCTTTACTTTTTGCATGGCGCTTCCGAAATCCGATTTAATAACATCGACAAATGCAAGCTTAATCTGAATTTCCGCCTGGCCAAGCACGTCGCCGATTGTTTCAAAATCTTTTCGTGCGTCGTTATAATACTTCACTGCTTTATCAGTATCACCCGACTTTTTGTAAAGCAATCCCTTATTCATTTTTATGGTTCCCTTTAATTTGGGAGAATTTACTTTTACGGCTGCCATTTCAGCACTGTCGAGGTACGCCAGCGAAATGCCTGGGTTAAATTCGTTTTGTGCTGATAGATTCGCGTAAGTCTGTGCTACTCCTGAATAATCATCCAGTTTTACAAATATGGCCTGCGCCTGCTTCACCAGATCAGACGCTTCCTCAGCATATAGCGGTCCTTTGCCGCCAACCACCACCGCCTTATTCATTAAGATGGTTGCGCGGGTATCATCCTCTTCTTTTGCAGTTTGCAATGCTTTCTGGTAACTGATTTCAGCTTGCACAATATTTCCTGACGACTCATACATATTCCCATAAACCGCGTACAGTTTTGCCTGGTTTTCAAGAGTCAGTTCGGTCGACTTTTCAAATTCAGTTAAAATTTCCTCCGCTTCTTTTGTCCGCCCCGTTTGATAGTATGCTTGTGCAAGTAAGAGTTTTGAGCGGATGGCCTGGTCGGTAAACCCAAGAGTTTTGTACAGATGAGCAGCTTTAGTCCAGTAGTGTTGTGCTTCGGCCGATGCACCCGAAACATTTGCATCCTGTCCTTTCCGATCATAATTTTTTACACGGATGTATTGTACCACGAAAGGCAGTGTTCCGGCACAAAAAACCAATACTGCTGTCAGCATAGCAATCCGCGATAACCGTTTCGGAATTTCAATCTCATCCTGCTTTTTACGGATAGCATAGGGAACATAAAAAAATAACACCAGTGCAGCTGCTGCTGAAATAAGAGCTCCTGCTATGCTGACATTTGAAAATATGCCGAGCAGCTGGTTGATGCCGCTGAATACTGAGACTATTGCGGCGATGAGGATGATGATTATGGGGACTAGGGTTTTATTTTGCATAAATCAAATGTTAGCTGAAAATAACCAGCAATTAAAATTCAATCTTTAACACTACACCCAGTCTGACCAGTTTTTGTATTAAAATTGTAAGGAGTCTGATACTAACAAAAAGCGATGAACGATATCAGACTCCTTGCAAAACTTAATCTTGAATTGTTATCCATGAATTTTGAGAAAAGTACTTTAATGGAATAATACTACCCCTGTGTCGAATTCGGTTATTTTAATTCAAACCAGGTTTGAATTAATTACAAATGAGTCAACCGATTCAGGTTCGGGTGTTGATGTTGGCTCTGGCGTTGTGTCCGTAGATGGCTCGGGTGTTGACGTTGGCTCTGGACTTACATCCGTGGATGGTTCAGGTGTTGACGTTGGCTCTGGTGTATTTGATTGACAGATTAGAGTCATTGAAGAAAAAGAATTAATTTGACTATTTAGAGTTAGAGCCATGATAAAAGCAATGCTTGCCATTATCAGAATTTGAGTTTTAGCGTTCATGTTCAGATTTGTTTAACTGTTTTATACTTTATATTAAATGATAATTTTGGGTGCTTTAGCTGATCAATTCGTTGCCAAATTAAATCTCCCTTTAACTTATTGTTTTCAATAGTTCCTTCGAATTTCAAACTACATCTGGGTTGGTTTGATTTGTCACCCCGATATGAAATAGAAACACGTTTAATGTTTTTTGTTTCATCAGTAATATAAATTTTATCTGATAAATATAAGTGTTTGTTATTTTGAATAGTTTGAAATTTACAATCGAATTTGGGAGCCTCTTCAAATATACAGTCGACTCTTGAAAATTCTTCATTTATACCATCAGTTACCGAAAATTTAAAATCTATATCCTTAAATCTACCTTTATATTCACACCAAACATGAGTAGTATCATCAGATTCTCCATTGCTTTCTATTTCCACACCACCATACTCGACATAAGGAGAACTTGTTAATTGAGGATCGGAAGACCATTTTGATATGAACTGAGTAATTTGACTCCATAAACCAATCCCACTTGAAAGAATTATGAAAATAATTATAATAATAACAACGACTATATTATTTAATAATTTTTCCTTTATTCTTTCATAAAGATTCTTTTTGGTATTATCAGTCTCAGCCATTTCTTTTTATTGATTGTTGTTGATAGCTAATTTGTAGGTATTGTGAAAATTATAATTAACCCAATAATTTTGTTTAACCAATTAATCTCACGACCAATAAAAGTAACAGCAATCGCTCATCTTACAAAATTGATTTTTACTAATCCCAAAAATTTCACCCCCGTATTTTCCCCGGGGTGTTTTTCACGAATGTGATATTATGGTGGTTAAATCGCAGGCCAAGCGATGCTGGGGTAGAGTATCATGTCGCTACTGATAATCATGCCTCAGTCTCCAGCCAAACTGTATTTCTTGGCTCCCAGGCAGGTACACAAATGGCTAAAAATTCGAGAGGTTCGGGGCCGGTGTTAAATATTTTATGTTTGACATTGGGTTTGATTAATACACAATCGCCAACGGCTAAAGGAAATTCCTGTTCGTCAAGATGAACTTTCCCGGTGCCTTTAAGGATGTAATAGCTTTCCTCTGCTACCGGGTGATAATGTAATAAACTTGTCTTTCCTGGTTTAATTTCAACATAAGCAAGACTATGGATCCTTGTTTTAAGAGTTGTGAATTCCCCCAATAGCTCATATATGTTCTCTCCATGTTTGGTGATTATTGGGTTTTTTACCTGGTCTTTAGAAAATATTGTCATGTTTAATTTTTTGTTAAACGTACTTCCAAATTTATGTTAAGTTACTAATCATTTCTGAAAACTGAGGATATCTTTGAAGTAATGCATGTTTATCGTGTGCAACAAAATCTTCAATTTCAAAACCTGGCGCCATGGTTGTCCCAAATAAAGCATATTCGCCACCAGTAATAAGGCGTGTTCCTTGCCATGTATTTTTTGGAACTACTATTTGTGGAAAGAATCCATTTTCGATATCGTTTCCAATTTTTATTATTTTGCCTGTTCCTTCCTCAAATAATTGAAGCATTTCAACTGGATCGCCAGCATAAAAATGAAATATTTCATCCGTTGGCAATTGATGAAGCGATGAAAATGATTCGGGAGTAATTAAATAGTAAATAGCAGTTGAAAATGCCCGGTAACTTTTATACCTCTGTGGCAAGTGCTCCTTTGCAATCATTTCATTAGACCGGTAGGTTTGCTTGAAAAAACCACCTTCAATTGTCAATGGTTCAAGTTCAAGAATTTCAATAATTCTTTGAGCTCGGTCTATCATTTTGCTTTTATTAATTATTCTATTTCAATAATACCGCCTCTATTCTACTTCTTTATCCATTTTCACTATGCTCCATTTTATCCACACAAAGCTTAATGTGTTCCTTACAAGATTCATAAGCTTCCGGATATTCGGACTCTGAAGGTCCCTTTTGTTTCAGGAATGCAAAACTATTTTCGAAAGCCGCCTTTGCTTCTTCAAAGTGTCCAGCATTATAATGAGCCTCGCCTAAATTATTCATGGTTATAAATATATTTTCGGTATTTTGTTCCAGCGCCAAAACTTTTTTATAATATCCAATTGCCTTTTCGTATTGCTTCACCTGGGCGAAGCTGTATCCGATATCATTATAGAAAAGGATAAATTCTTTGTTTTCTTTTCCATAGTATTCGAAAAAAAGAGCTAATGCTTCTTCATAACATTTGATGGCTTCTTCATGTTCGTTTAATCCCCTATGGGCTATCCCCAAAGCCTCGTAATTGTATGCCTTGTACAGGTTTGGCGCCTTATTATTCTGAAGTATCTGCTTGTAAATTTTTTGGGCTTCCTTGTATTCCTTTTGTATAAGCAACGTTCTTGCGATATTTTCCATTTCTGTTTCAACACCATCTCCATTTCCCTGCTTTATTTTAACTGCCTGCTTAAAATAATTCAATGCTTTTTCCAGGTCCTTCTTTTCAGTTTCAACATTCCCGAGATTTGTATAAAAGTTTCCGGTTAGAAATTTATTATCTCCTGCTTTTAAAGCCAGTTGTAATCCTTCCTGGAAATATTTTTCCGCATTTTCCATATCGTAAAGGTGCATGTATCCCCGACCAATGTCATTATGCAGGTTAATTGTTTCATGACTTAATTCTCCAAATAGCTGCCGTGACATTTCCATCGCTTCCAGGTTGAATTTAATCCATGATTTGTAATAACTATCGCCTTTCCCGGTTTCAATATGTTCGAAATATGCAAGGTGGTCCCACCGGTATGCTTCTCTTTTTACCAGCAGGTAATCTTTTAATAATTCTTCTTTACCTTTTGCTTTCAGATCATTAATAATACTTTGATTGGCATCAAAATCTCTCTTCAATAATTCTAATTCCAGAATATCCTTTCGGTCTTCTTGTCGAATGAAAGATTCGTCTTCTGAATAATTTTTTTCTATCTGCTGCCGGTATAATACCAACTCATCCAAATAAGGTTGTAAATCTGAATAATCCTCTTTAATTTTAATGGTATCAATCCCGATTTCTTTGAAATCCTTCACATCCTTAGTTAAAATGAAATGCTTCGTTTCAATATGAAAGAGGGAGTTGATATTCCTGAGTATTTGTTGTATTTCAATATCACCAATGCTGTATCCGATGAATAATATAACTGACCCGGCAGATAGTCTTTTCATTTCGGTTAGAAATGAATGATTGTACTTATACAACTGATCATAGTCATCGGTAAACAGAACACATGTTTTCGGATCGTCGATGGTTCCGTGGATTTTATACAAATAGGATGTGTACTTTGTAAAGGAAATTTTACTGCGATTTTCTTCAGACACCAATACGTCAACCTTATCGGCCAGCTCTTCATCCATCGCCCCTTCTAACGCTTTATCATAATTAGTAGTAACAACTTTTTCAGATATCTTCCAGATTTTTTTCTGATTTTCTAAATTCTTTTTGACTAAATCTATATTGATAACAGATTGCAATATTTTCTTACAATCAGTATTATACCCCAATTCAAATAACCTGTTCAATATCTTAATGGGTTCCATTTTCTTTTCAGATAATTCGGATTTCAATGATTCAACCGATTTGTCTTTTTCGGAAAGTTCATCAACCATCGTTTTTACCAATTCTTTCCAATCGGGAAGGTTGATATTTCTGGAATAGCCACTTCCAATAAAAAGTATCAGCGAATTATGCCTGATTGCTTCTTTAATTGCCGGATGTATTTCGAATTTTGACATTGGGATAATTATTTAATGTTTTACTACATTAACAAAATTACACTTCGTAATTTCTAAACAAAGTTGATTTATCCGTATTATTGAAAAATCAACCCCGTATTTTCCCCCGGGGTGTTATTCACTGGCAAGTTATGATAATGCTAGTTGAATCCATAGCAAAGCGAAACTTCAGAGTAAAATGAAACCATGTATTCTACTTGCATGCTTTGAAGAAAGAGAGTAGAATTTTCGCAGACCGAAGGGCTATTGTTTCTGAATCTTGAATGTTTGATTTGACTGTTCCGATTCAAAATTCAGGAAATAGATACCTGACGGTAGCTCCTTCATGCTAAGTCTTAGTTCAATAGAATTATTTGAAACCTTTATAACTTTTTTATTGAGTTCCTTACCTAAAGTATTGATTAGAATAACTACAAGGTTTCCATTGTACAAACCTTCTCCCTTGATATTTACAAAATCATTTGTTGGATTGGGATAAATATAAAAATTATTGGTTTCATTTAATTGTTTTATACCGACTCCGGTTATCATATAACAATTCGAAGTATCAACACATCCATTTAGCGTAATTTGAACAGCAAAATTTCCATTTTGTGATGCAGTATAGGTTTGATTTGTTTCTCCTATAATCTGATAATTCCCATTATTACAGTCTAACCATTGGTAAGAACCTACATTTTCATTTGAAATTAATGTAATACCATTTACTGTAACCGTTGTGTCAATATCAATAATTGTAACAGTTACACTTCCTTCTATTCCCCAACCACAAGCATTATTAGCTCTGAAATAATAGGTGCCTGAAGAAGTTACGGTTTGAACTGTTGAGGGAGCTCCTGTTAAAGTTCCTCCACCTATAGTACCTTGAAAATATATTGTTCCTCCATTTCCACCGCTTGCGGTAATTGTTGCGCTGTTACAAAATGTCCCACCACCGCTAACCGTTACAGCTGCTGGCGTTGAGTTAATCGTCACTGTTGTACTACCTTGTGTTCCCCACCCGCAATTATTGTTTGCGCGGAAATAATATGTTCCTGATGAAGTTACATTTTGGCTCGTTGATGGTGTTGCAGTACTTGTACCATTGCTGGTTGTGCCCTGCCAATATATCGTTCCACCACTACCTCCGCTAGCCGTTAGCGTTGCATTGTTGCAGAATGTCCCTCCTCCGCTTACTGTTGTTGCAGCAGGCGATGTGTTAATTGTTACAGTTGCACTCCCTTGTGTTCCCCACCCGCAACTGTTATTGGATCGGAAATAATATGTTCCCGATGAAGTTACATTCTGGCTCGTAGATGGTGTTGCAGTACTTGTACCATTGCTGGTTGTTCCTTGCCAATAAATCGTTCCACCACTTCCTCCACTTGCTGTGAGTGTCGTACTATTGCAGAAGGTTCCGCCACCACTAACTGTTGTTGATGCAGGTGTTGAGTTAATCGTCACTGTTGCACTGCCTTGTGTTCCCCACCCGCAACTATTGTATGCACGGAAATAATATGTTCCCGATGAAGTTACATTCTGGCTTGTAGATGGTGTTGCAGTACTTGTACCATTGCTGGTTGTTCCCTGCCAACATATTGTTCCCCCGCCGCCTCCACTTGCTATAATTGTTGCGCTGTTGCAAAATGTCCCGCTTCCATTTACTGTTGTACTATTTGGAAGTCCAGTTACCGTTATTTGAACAGAAGCAAAATTATTTGTCTCAGTTGATTCTGTAACAACTCCAGTGCATCCACAAGATGAACACCCATCCGCCCAAAACCATAAGTAATATGTACCACTTAAGGTATTTGAAGGAATGGTAATTGTGTTATTTAGCACAAGGCTATTTGAACCCGCCGATAAGCTTGGGAATCCGGAAATATTTCCCAAATAAACATCGGGTGAACAAGCGGTTAATGTTGCGTTTGTGGTAAGCCAAAGTGCAACTACATTTGAACCAGATACTGCAGTTCCATTATTATCTTCAGAACAATATGCAGTTATACTTGAGCCCGCACAAACTGAAGTTGAAGAAACAGATTGAGTGCCGGCAGTGATTGTTAAATCTGGTGTACTTGATCCTGTTCCTATTAAGTTATTAAAATCCACAATCGATCCATAAAAAATATCCTGGTCCATACCTGGGTCAGCATATGTTGTTGGATTATTTCCCGCTGCACTTGGTGCAAAATACTGGTGAAATACCCATGGCCAACCAGTCCAATTGCACCCCGAGGCATTACCAGGACTACCAGGGGGATGACTATAATCAGCGATCCAAAGTTTTATATTGGAGTTAATCGTACCATTCTGATAGTATGGATAAAGCGGGGCTGCTACATTACATCGATCACCATACAAAACAGGCCATACATTTGTTACCGTATGAACCCGTGTTGCCCAAGCGTTTACCCATTGCGCTAAGGCGATCATGTTACCGCTATAATAAGTTGTGAGAGGTTGAGAGTTGATAATACATGTGCCTGCCGGATCTTCTAAGTCCAGTACAGGTGGTAAATATCCTGTTCCAATATAAGAACCAGCGACACTTAAAAAATAGTTTGCTTCATCTAATGCAGTGTGGTCTTCTGGCAAAGCAAAATGATAAGCACCTAACACAACCCCGTCAGGATTTGCACTCGTCATGTTATTAACAAAGAGACCATCTGTATATCCAGTTCCGCCACCTGCACATGAAAGTCCGTTGTAAACTCCTTTTGTTGCTTTAACATATGCAAAGGATTTTCCAGCTAAATAAACCTGGTGCCAATTCACAGTTCCATTTCCAGCATAAATATCTACACCATTTAAGCTGCCGCTACAAGGAGATGTTGTAAATGATGAAGAAGTCTTGTATCCTGAAGTTGTTCCATTGCAACTGGTGTAAGCGTAAACCCTCATGTAGTAAGTCGTATTACAAGTTAATGAAGACGTTGTCGCAGACGTTCCAGTTGTGCTTCCTTGATCAACTCCGTTTCCCCATGTCACAGAAGAACTTGTTCCTACAACCCAATAATAAGTAACTGTAGGACTTCCAATGGGACTCCCCGCACTCCATGAAAAATTTGCTGTGGTTTGTCCAGTGGCGGTTCCAGACGCAGTTGCAGGAGTTCCAGGTGTGGTACAACCTACAGAGATTTGACGATATGCTATTTTATTATAAGGAGTACCACTATTACTGGCACAAGTAAATTGACTAGTTAATAATCGAACAGTTCCTGTGAAAGTAGCAGTCCAACTAATGTATGGAGCAGTTCCACATTGATCATCGGAATAACAAAGCACAACGCCACTTGAGTAATTATATAAAGTAAATTGAGCATCCCAGCCGGATGGATCCCCACCATAGGTTGCACACATAGTCCATTCGTAGGTATTCCCTGAAGTAACACTAAATCGTGTCCAATTTCCTCCATTCATTAAAGCATCATTTCCTGTATTTGGATTAATTAAAACTTGCCAGGAACCGGGTGGAGTATAGGGAGCTCCACTAGAAGGATACTCATTTCCAAAATTTGAACAGCCTCCTGTTAAACATTCTTGAGCTTTAACTATTCCATCAAATCCAAGAAATAAAGTCATAGAGAACGATATAAGCTGTATATTTATTTTCATTTTAAGGATTTAAAAAGTAATTGCCTGTATTATTTGGTTCTAGAATCATCAATAAATTCTAAACTTGAAATTACCTTTTTGAATTTAGCAACTTCATTATTTTCATTTGGCACAGTTGTTTGGAATCGTACATGGTACTCTCCTATTTGCTGTTTATTTAAAAACACGATTTGAATTACTTTAAATGGAGGGTTAAAAATGTTTCCTTTAATGTCTGATGACATATTGAAATATGTTTCTAAAGCTTCCACACCTGCAACTTCAATCGTTTTCTTGGAGGCGGATGAAGAATTAAATTCCTTATGATAGTTTTTATAGAGTTCCGCTCCATAAGGAGGAAGATGATATTCTAATGAGAAAACTGAATTAGTAACTGTGTCAACCATATTAAGAAGAATCGACATTGTCTCTCCTTTTAGGTTAAGAGTATTCAACTCTTCTCCACTCCTTATCCAAGTGCTCGGATACTTAAAAGTGATCCCAAGCTGGTTGCTGGAATAGTCTTGCCAATTTGTTATTTCTTTATTCGTACTATTTGTTTCCTGTGGTATATTATAATACGTTTTTTCAATTTTCTTTGATATATGTGAAACTTGTAATTTTTGTGCACATCCCAAATAATATATAACAAAAGAAAAAATTCCTATTGCTATTAACAGTAAATAAAATTTATTTTTCATTATGTAATTATTTAGAAGTTTAAGATTTGAAGGAATGAATTTTACAACGAAACATCTTTTTTCGGATTATAAATACCAAACTAAATAAATATAATGAGATGCATAATATAGTACGATAAACTATAAACGTCTTTATGGACTTTCGTAGCTAGTTCAGCTAGTTCCAGCCGACAAAATTCCAAATTTTCAATATTATCACAATTTATCCCCCCTGCAACAAAATTACCCTCCACCTCCTACCTGCAAAATTGATTTATACTAAACGTATAAAAAAACACCCGTATTTTCCCCGGGGGTGTTTTAAACAAACAGGTATCTTTAAACCCCCTCAAATACTCCTCATCAACGCTCACCCCCATATCATTCCTCATCATCCTCCACCACAATCTCCACCCTCCTGTTCACAGCTCTTCCTTCAACAGTCTCATTATCGGCGCGGGGGCGGTCGTAGCTGAAGCCGATATAATGCAGGCGCTTTATTGAAACTCCTTTGCCTGACAGGTAATTAATAACTGCTGTCGACCGGTTTTCAGATAATGTTTGGTTGTATTCGTGTGTGCCTACGATATCGGTATTGCCGTAGAGGCTGCATTTGAAAGTAGGGTTTTTTAAAAGGTAGTCTGCAAGAAGATCCAGCTGGGTTTTGGCCGTATCGTGCAAGGCATAAGAATCGGTGTCGAAATAGATGTCGGTGAATTCATATTTTTTGTTGACGGCTGATTCTGCAACTTTGACAGCATAACTCTTTAGACCGAGGATACTGTCGGTATTCAGCTTTTTTTCGACTTCAGGATTTATGAGTTTATAGTTTTTTCCTTTTTCATCGGCGACACTGACGAATGAATTCGCTTCGATAAACACACCGGAATCGTAAGCAGCATCACCCACATCACCTATCGCGATTTTGATGTGATATTTTTTATAAGGAACTACATCATACCTGACTTTTAATACCGGGGTCAATCCGTCGAACTGCAGCTGACTCCGGAGATCCATCATATCAGCAAGCTTTTCTTTTTTTGTCAGCGTTTTTTTTACGATGCCGACTTTCTGTTCGTTCTTACGGAAATAGATGGTATTGCTTTTATTATTTATCGTATTAACGGAAACAGGTGTATTTGCAAAAGGTATTGTTGCAAGGTTTACTTTACGCTTCATGGTTTCGCCGCTCAGGAAAAAAGCGAACACATCGTTAAACGTACTTCCTACGTATTCGATATATTCTTCTGAAGCAAAAACATAATTAAACTCCAGCACATTTTTTATAGGCACAAAATCAAACTCCACGATTGCAATATCGGTCGTTCGTCCTTTTGCGAGACGACTCAGATCCTTATCGCCATTCCGGATGTCCCATTGCTGTTCTTTGGTAGGTGGTAATGTCGCGAGGCTGGTAAAACCCGGTGCATCATTGGGACCAACAATACTATCCACCAGCCCCGTCGATAAAACCAGTCCCGAACCAACACCGATAATTTTAGCCTCCGCCTCAAATTGTCCGAGACTGCCAACCATACCAACGAACTTTACATTACCAACCTCAATACCGGTTCCGACCAGTATATCGTTGATGTAATGTTCGATTGGTTGCGAATGATCGATCTTTATTTGGGCGGAAGAAGTTGCGGTTTTGAAACTGAAAAGCACTAACAGCATGTAACGAATATACCAATTGGCTGACGCCATACAAATCTACAAGTTAAATGAAATCTATGAACGTACGAATATAACTAATATTTTAAATCAGTCTACTTTCGCAACATTCACTTATTAGTAGCACATTGTGCATTCCATAGTTATTTCATTTTTTAAGTGTCTTTGATATGTGTTACATCTTTTCAATTATTTTTCTAATTTCCAGGCATATCTGGTTTGACTTATTTACAACTGCAACCAGTCTTTCAGGACTATTGTTTTTATAGGCACTTAATGCAAGATCTATTTCCATTAATTGTTGTTCCGCCTCAAACTTGTTATCAACCAGTTTATCATAAAAACTGAAAATGCTTTGTGAATTATTAAGTAAAGTGCCGGATCGATGCTGAACAATTAAAGTTAATGTCGAACCTATAATTGCAAGCAGCCCGGAAATTATTGTAATTGAAGGCACAGTATTTACTAATTGCGACAGTAACGAGGCCCCGCTGATTCCAATTACCATTTGACTTCCCAATTGAATATTTCCAAGTCTTTTTAGTTTAAGTTTCAATACAGGAAGCAATTCATCACATTTCTTTAATGCTGTTTCAAGACCTCGTTTGCTGGCAAAACTCCTGACTGATGCTTCATTAGGGTCCGCAAACAGATGGTTTTCGTTTCCTAAAGTAATACCTTGTTGTAAAATAGATTCGTATTCCGGATGTTCTTTACGCAATGCTTCAAGTGCAGCAGGGTCTGACTGTTCAAGAAACCCTATAACCTCATTAATTCTGAGAAATGTATCCATCGTCTGAATTTTCTTTATTCTTATTGTCATCTTCATTGATATTATTATCGGAAACAGAAATAATTATTCCTGTAGCTGTGCCTGCGGCAACCACGGTTCCACCGATGATTGCAACAACTGTTTCACTCTGGGTCAACAGAGAAGCAGAATAACCTAAATCTTTCATCGGAACTTCATAGACTATGAATTGCAACCGGCTGTTTTTTGCCAGCGTATGGGTGAATGTATAAACGTCTTTTGAGTTTTCCAATGCCATTCCCAATGCCCTTGCAGCTTCAACGGAATTAATTTTGTGAGCAAATCCTGCCACACCGGCACCTTGTTCAAAAGCCGATTCGCATCCTACAATCATGTAATTTACATTGGCCTCTTCAGCCGCAATTTGAATATCGGCCAATCGTAATCTGACTCCGGTTTCGCGGGAAACAATACAACCATCCTCTAAATGTCCAATAAGATTGAATGTTTTTTTCTCATTCCTGAAAAAGACCATTTTCAAATCGTCAATTGAGTAGATATTGCGTTTGATAAAATTACCATGGCAGTAGTTTTCAAGAGTTGAGTTCGTTGAAGCATCATCAACAAAAGACAAAACTTTAAACTCACCATCAGCAATTTTCCTGTTTTTCATTGATGAAGTGATTTTATCAATTTCAGTAATTTTTGATTTCGGAAATACAACAAATGGCGAATGAGTTTCTCCCACAAATTCTTGCCCCTTGATGTTATATTTCAAGTAGGGAACCCCATTATTTGCAATTTCAATTTCTTCTTTAACTATTGTGGTGTACTTAGTTTGATGAGGCGTAAACCCTCTTCCGGATTTACCAGGGGCAGTAAACACAGTGCCGCGGTTTCTTACCGTACCTCCCAGCAATTTCCCATCTATTTGTTGCATTCCAATTAGGTTCTTTGTCTCAATTTCACGTATCATACCAGGAGTAATATGACTAACATCGTCTGCTGCTATCATTAATCTTCTGACCCCATTTTCTTCAATAACCTTGACCTGACCAGAAGCAAGCGATTTGTCCACCCGCAACCCCAACATCCGGGAATCAATATTATGTCCACCAACAGAAAATGAAGAATCCTTACTCCATGATATTACAATAGAAGGCGTTTTTATCCAATCCTGATGAGAGTCACTAAAAGATTTTACATATTCATCCATCACTTCTTTTCTTGAAATTCCCAACAGGTCAATATATTGATTGATGATTTGGAAATTTTCAGTCTTTGTGGAATACCAATCCATTATCTCAGAAATACCTTCTTCACTAATCATGCTGGAATTGTAACTAAATTCTCTGTCGAGCCGTGGATGGCCAATAACAAAACTCAATATTTTCCTGCCCTCACCAACTAAGCCTAATTCTGAAATTTTAGATTTTACCGCATCTATTGCGGGATCTAAATCGAGTTTTGCAAAGGCAGTTGAAAGTGCATTGTTGTATGCATCGCTACCTGCCTGGTAGTTTGAAAAAATGCCAGCAAATGGATTCTTTGTATTTGTGTTATAAAACATAATTGCTGTGAGCAATTTATTTGAATATTCAGTTGAAACATCTCTTTCAGGCTTAACTGCAATATTTTGCTGTCCATCAGCAGTTACATTATAAGCACTAAACATTTGATAAATGGCGGCATATTGAACAACTCTGACAAGATTTGGATCTTTAAGTGATGAAAAGAAGTCGTAGAATTTATCTTCACATTCTCTGACCTTATTGAATGGGATTTGGGATTTATCAATACCCTCAGGAATATAGGTAACGGGAAGCGAGCCGGTTCTGTTTAGAGCTACTATATCAAAATCATTATAGTTTACTATATAAGCTGCGCCCTTTGTATTCCAGTTAAATGTTAGCGTTGATGTATTTATTTCTTCCATCACCGGGTGAGGATATGGATAATTAATAGGTTTAGGGTACATGAAATTATGATACGTTATTTCACCATGCTGAGACCAGCCCTTTAACATTTGGTCAGTAATATTGAGTAAGCTTCCATACTCTGTGTTGATTAAATCGTCACTTAAATAAATTGGTGCCCAATCTTTTCCGCCTGGTATTTTCCCAGCAAACATATTCATGCGCTCATAACTTTGTGAAATCTGTTGCTTATCGGCAGCTGCCAGTTGTAAAATAGTCTCAACCCGCAATGGCGGTAATGCAAAAACGTCAGTTGTTCGTTCCCTCCCAATAATTGCAATACTGTATGTACCACAAATTCCGCCTACAATTATGTCGGCATCAAGAGTGAATCTTCTGGCATCCTTTCTATATCCATCTATCGAACCCTTTGGAATTACCCAGGCAACAAAACCCGGGTTTCTACTGTAATAAACTCCAAACTGGTTTGAATTGATAAGGTTTGCTATTGACTCTATACTATTTTCATCACGGGAAGAAACAAACAACTTATCCTCGCCTTCTATAAACCAATTGTTTATTTCAGCTGCCGTGATAGAGTAGTTATCTCCACAATTTAAATCAGGTGCCTGAGATTTGGATAATTCTAAATAATGCGGTCTGTAATCAGATTGAAAAACATATTTATTAAGTTCATCAATTGCAATTTTCATTTGACGTTCTGAACCGCCCGTGGTAACAATTAAATAATCTTTTACCCAGCCATCGTAACCAATCTCATGAGTCTTAATTTCAGATTTTGTATTAAAGTGATTAAAAATAGTTAATACTCCGGCTTCTGTAAAATGATTTGGCGGTTCAGAGATCAAAATAATTCTGCTTCCATCCTGTTCAAAATCTGAAACTCCAATAGTTTGAATGTGGTATGGGAAATTCAAACGAAAGTTATCCCAGCTATTGGAAGATGATTTCCAGGCAAGAGATTCTTCGACATTGACTTCCGTTGCGAAGCACTCCCAGGGATATGGGAATCCTTGATTAACCCATTTGGTATATCCTAACCAACATGTAATGATTATGACGAGCGACCATAGGAACTTTTTCATGATATTAAAAGTTAGAGATGTGTGATATTATTAAATTCCGATTTTATTCATCGTTGTACCTGAAATGATAAATACAAATTCCAGTCATTAATTATTAAATAAGAATTTTCGAAATGGAGTTGTTGCTAATAAGCTCTTATTAATTTTTCTTTCCGCCAGGACCATTTCCATTTGATTAAAAATGATTCCCGATAATCCCTCTTATCCAAAGTTAAATTGTACTCCAGACGCTCCTCAGGGTATATTCCCCGGCCTGCGGTTATTAATACGGGGGTATTTTCCCGGGTATAAAATTCAAAAATGGCGGCCCACAGTTGAAAATGGAAGAAAATAGGTGCCGGCAGCGCTAAATACGAATCTACGAATTACGAATAAAACAATATTCGTAATTCATAGATTCGTAAAGCGAAGCCAATTCCAGCCTTTGGCTGGCAGGCGTACATTCGTTACATGACAGAGAATTGTTTGGTATTAATCCTTACTCCATCCACAATCAGGCTATAGGAATAAATACCTGGTTTCAATGACTGCACATTCAAAACTATTTCGCTTTCGTTTACCTGCAGCTCTATTGTTTTAATTACCACTCCACTGCCATTGGTTATCACAATAGTGCCTTTTGATGAAGGTTGTGCGATTTTATACTTAATGGTGACCAACGTATTTGCAGGGTTCGGAATTGCATTCGACAACATACTTTCAGAGCTTTCGTCGTACAGCATAACAGGGATTGATTTTTCGGAATCATTAGTTGCAAGCATTTTTCTGATTTCACTTAATTCATTACGAAGTGCCGTTATCTGGTTACGCAGCTCCTGGTTCTCGATGCTGAGCTGTTGTATTCCGATTAGCGCAACGCCACTGGGGTCGATGGTGGATATCGTGCTGTCATCGCCGGTTTTAAATGAAGCATAAAATTCTTTCGCGAACGGACCAATGTGGGTTAGCATTTCCTGGTCTGCTTTGTAATGCCAGCGTGCAACTTCAAGATGGTTTATTTTTTCAAGAATTTCTTTTTTATCCAGCTGCGTGATATGATCTTTTAATTTGCGGTCGGATGCGTTGGTCCACACGCCGCCACCAGTCAGTTTGGCTGTTGTTATCGAGAATTCCATAATGTTTGCCGCACCCGGGGTTTTTCCGATGCCGAGTTTTGCAACAAATTGATTTCCTATTACGGCGCAATTATCAAGAGTAACCGATGCGCTGTTTCCAATTGCAATTCCGTTTGTACGGCTTGAGCCTACTGAAGTTCCTTCCCCGATCACGGTGTTGAAAGAGCCTGATGTAAGTGAACTGGCTGCAAAGCTTCCGATGATAACATTATCATTCCCGGTTGTAAGACCACTGGCTGCGCTTTTACCTACCATTACGTTACTATTTCCAGATGTATGAGCAATTGCTGCACTTTCACCGAGGAAAGTATTTGAACTTCCATTTGAAACTTTCCCCGAATTAAATCCCAGGTATGCGTTTTGACTGCCGGTTGTATTCGTTAATCCGGAAAATGTACCTATATAAACACTTTGAACACCTGTTGTATTTACAGTCCCTGCCTTAAAACCGACAAAAGTATTGTTGTTGGTGACATTACTTACTCCGGCCTGATCACCGATAAAAGTATTTCCAAAATTGCCATTGTTTGCAAGACCCGCTTTATATCCAAAAAATACACAGTTTAATCCTTCACTGATGTGGCCAGCAAGTGTGTCTCTTACTCTGAAGCTTAACGGTGCATTGTCTTTAGTGCCAATAAAATTTGTTGCCGGATTGGTGCCAGTATTACCACCTAATTTCCAGTCATTCGATTCTGCCGGTATTGCCTGCCAGGTTGCCGTTCCGTTTGCATCACTTGTCAAAATTTTTCCCGCTGCCTGGTTGCCATCCACCATTCTGATATTACCAATTACGTGTAGCTTATCAAGTGGTGCCGAAATTCCGATACCCACATTGCAACCATTTCCAAGAACAATGGAATTGCTTGCGCTCACGGAAGTATTATATCCAATTGCCGTAGCATTTGCCAGGTTATCAGAGGATCCTGTTGCATAACCCAAATACGTATTTCCAACACCGTTAAGATTTCCTGCTCCGGCAGCGCTTCCCAATACAGTATTTGCCTGTCCGCCCAAAAGTAATGCACCAGCTGATGAGCCTACACATGTGTTGCCAATACCATTAGTGGAATTATTCCCTGCCTGGTGGCCTATATATGTATTTGCCATCCCGGTAGAATTACTTATCCCGGCTTTTGCCCCGAAAAATGTATTATTCGTACCAGTGGAGAGATTACTCCCTGACTGATATCCTATAGCAGTATTCAGATTTACAAGATCAATGATGCCCGACCTGGTACTGTTCACCCTGAAATTCAGCGAAACACTATCCGTAGTGCCCACAAAGTTTGCCAAAGGATTTGTTCCTGCATTTCCGTTAAGTTGCCATTGCGCATTTACCTGCATCGAAATACAAATAAATGCAACAGGTAATAGTTGCCTTTTCATGATTTTAAATTTTGAATTATTGATTAGATATTTTTCACCGTGCAAAATTGCGGGGTGATAATAACCTATGCAATCCACATTTGTGGACATGTAACGAATATACGAATGAATACGAATCTACGAATTACGAATAAGCCATTCGTAGATTCGTAGGGCGGAGCCCATTCGTATATTCGTTACACTAGTAGATTCGTAGGGCGTAGCCCATTCGTAAATTCGTTACATTAATAAAAAAGCTCCCCTGATACCAGAGGAGCGTTTGAAAGATCTCGTGCATTCGTTACATTCGTAGATTCGTAGGGCGTAGCCCATTCGTATATTCGTTACACTAGAAAACTATTTAAGAATCTGAATTTTTTGAATCTCGTTTATACCGATGTTGCTATTCTGAATTTTGATAACATAAACTCCGGGAAGATAATTATCGGTGTTAATATCCGTAATTGATTCGGTTGCTTCAAATGTTTTTACCAGCTGCCCTTTCATATCATATATAGAAATATTACAGGGCATTTCGATTTTGCCAAAGTTGATACTGAAATGATTGTTTGCCGGATTGGGATAAACAGAA
>JANWID010000092.1 GCA_025450095.1 Bacteroidia bacterium
AAAATTTTGAAGCTAATATTGCAGTTTCACGTGATGTATATTTTTCGAGGAGATATAATAACAAGGTCCAGTAAGAATTGGCGCCACCGCTTGAATAAATTCCATTTTCATCGGAAATAATACTGCCATCCACAAGATCAACTTCCGGGAACATATTTCGGAAATCGTTTGCCGATAACCAATGAGTAGAACATTTTTTGCCATTCAATAAACCGGTTGCAGCAAGTAAGAATGCGCCGATACAAAGTGAAGCAATCTCGGCACCCCGATTTCGTTGATCTATCAGCCAGGGAATATATTTTTTATTCAGTTCAAGTGCCTGCCTGATGTCGCCGCTGATTGCAGGAATAAAAATCAGGTCGGTTTGTTCCACTTCATCGATGGTTTTATCGGGATGAACAGTAATAAGTCCATTCATCAGCTTAACCTGTTTTTTTAAACCAACCAGCTGCACTTCGAAAAATGGTTTTTTTCCTGTCGCTGAAAGAAATTCATTAGCGGCGGTAAACATATAACGAGGGTCGGCAATGGCTTCCAGAATGCCTGTTTCCGGAACTATTATGGAAATACTTTTCATAAATCAAAGATAACCTTCCGGATTGGCATAATCAACCCCTAAAGATGTCGTTATCACCACTCACGCTTTCCCGGAATACGTTGCATCTTTGCTGTGTTCATAATCACTTATTATTATTCACCTTTAAAAACTAAAACAATGACAACTACAAGCATCACCGTTCAGACATTAGTAAATGCATCGGTTTCAAAAGTCTGGGATACCTGGACTACTCCCGAAGAAATTATCAAATGGAACAGCCCTTCTTCCGAATGGCATACACCGAAAGCTAAACATGACCTGATACCAGGGGGAAGTTTTGTGTACCGGATGGAATCCCGCGATGGAAGCCAGGGATTTGATTTTGGAGGAACATTCGATGAGGTTAAGAAAAATGAAAAACTCAGCTATACCATGGAAGATGGCCGTAAGGCAGTTGTTACTTTTTCCACTGAAGGAAATGCAACCCGCGTAGTGGAAACTTTCGATGCTGAAAATGAAAACCCAATTGAAATGCAACGCGCCGGATGGCAGTCCATTCTCGACAGCTTTAAAAAATATACTGAATCACTGGGTTCGTAAACTTGTCAATAATTACAAAAGATAATCGCTATAAGTTCACACTTAAAAAAAGAATTAAAATGAAAGATGATATTTATCCCTGCCTGTGGTTCGACGGGCAGGCAAAACAAGCAGCCGAATATTATTGCTCCGTATTTAAAAATTCAAAAATTACAACCGACAACCCGATGGTAGTTATGTTTGAACTAAACGGCAAGAAATTCATGGGGCTTAATGGCGGACCCAATTTCAAATTTAATGAATCGGTCTCCTTTGTAGTCAACTGTGACACGCAGGAAGAAATCGATTATTATTGGAAACAGCTCACACAAGGTGGTGAAGAAAGTATGTGCGGCTGGCTGAAGGACCGTTATGGTTTATCGTGGCAGATCGTGCCATCAAATATCGGAAAGCTGATGTCGGATCCACAGCGCGCGACCAGGGTGATGGACGCTGTAATGAAAATGAAAAAACTCAATATGGCGGAACTTGAAAACGCGTAAATAAATTAAAAATTAAAAATTAAAAATTAAAAATTAAAAATTGCTGCATGCGCATACTTGCTTACCTGACATTTAACGGTTGTTGCCGTGAAGCCATGACCTGGTATCGCGATTGCCTGGGGGGAGAACTGTTCTTCCGGGAAATTGGGAATACGTTACCGGGAAGCAATATGCCTGATCGAATGAACCATTGCATCCTGCATGCTGCACTTACACGAGGGCCGTTACAACTGCTGGGAACTGATATGACAGATGCAAATGGATTGTTACGGGGAAACACGGTTTCGCTTTCGCTGGAATGTGATAATGAAGATGAGCTCATGCAATGTTACCGAAGGCTTGCCGACGGTGGCATTGCAAGCTATCCTCCGCAACATTCAGTTTGGGGCGGGCTGACCGGAAATGTAACCGATAAATACGGAAATCACTGGCTATTGCATTGCGATAGTTCAAATGTTCAGAACACCCCAATCAGTATTCGTGAAAAAATTCGCAATAATTAACTAACTCATATAACTCGACAAAACCATGAAAAAAACAACAATTTTATACTGGATCATTACAGGTTTGTTTAGCGCATTTATGTTTTTCAGTGCCATTCCGGATGCTATGAAAACTCCGGAAGCAGTGACTTTTATTACCGACCTGGGTTACCCAGAGTATTTTGTTGTATTTATCGGAGTTGTTAAAATTTTAGGAGTGATCGCTATCCTGATCCCGGGATTTCCCAGGCTAAAAGAATGGGCTTATGCCGGTTTGTTTTTCGACCTGGCTGGAGCAACCTATTCTCTCATCGCCAAGGAAGGAGGCTTTCAATTGCCGATGACGTTTATGCTGCTGGCGATAGGTTTTCTCTTCTGGTCGTATTTCCTGTATCATAAAAAATATGCTGAAACGGCAGTTGCATAAATTATCATGGATAAAATAAAATACCGGGATACCGATCAATATATTGCCGCATTTCCACCAGAAGTGAAAGAAGGGCTGGAAACCCTAAGAGCAGCCATCCGGGAAGCAGCTCCGGAATCTGAAGAAGTTATCAGTTATAATATGCCTGCCTTCCGGCTTAAAAGTGTACTGGTGTATTTCGCGGCTTATAAAAATCATATCGGGTTTTATCCTACCAACAATCCCATTAAAGTTTTTAAAAAGGATCTTGTAAAATATCATACCTCAAAAGGAGCCATCCAATTTCCTATAGACGAACCGTTACCACTTGCGCTCGTTAAGCGAATTGTAAAATTCAGGGTCAGGGAAGTTATGATTGGGAAAAAAAGTCTGCAGCCAGCAGCCGGCAGTCGGCAGTAAAAGGATCTCAGTAATTATTCCGTCGACTGCCAACTGCAGACTGCCTACTGCCAACTTTCTTCAATTCAACTTCAACTTATCCAGTTCTCTCAGCTTTTTAAGTGAGCAAAGGATGTTGGCAAAAACAGTGGTGTTGGTTTTAAGAAAATAATCGGTAGCGCCTTTGCGCAGAATATCCACTGCTTTTTCAAGATCATCTTGGCCGGAAACAACAATCACACTGGCCATTGGGTTGATCGCTTTAATTTTCTTCAGCACAGAAAGTCCGTCAGGTCCTTCATCGAATTCATAATCGAGAATAATTTTCCGGGGATCGAGGGGTTTATATGTTTTCAAAAAATCGGGCCCGTTCCGGAAAAGTTCTGCATTTAACTGATCCGAAAGAAGGTAATCCTGAAGCATCAGGCTGAACAACGGGTCATCATCGATAACGGCAACATCGATGGCATCAGTTTTTTCATCGATCGCAATTTCCTGCGCTTGTTCGGTAGGTTGAGCCATGGAATTGTTTGAGTGAAATACAAAGTTATGAAGTTGAAAGCAAATCCGGGATTATTTTCAACTCATTTATTCAAAAAAAATTCTGTATCCCTCGCATCCTCTAACTCCAGGGAATTACTTATACCGGTTATTCATTCCCTGTGCCGTTCCTGAAGTGATATATTTCAAATGTCCGGGTTTGATCACTTCATTTGCCGACTGGTTTGATTTGGTATGAATACCCCCGAACGACATAAACGAAGTAATGCTTCCATCTTTTGCCCAGATTGTTATCCAGCCATATGCATTGTGCATCATGCTCCACATAATTTTCGGGTAAATGTATTGATCATCTTTCGACAAGATCAGTGTATTCATTTCATCGAGCGTTACCAACCTGTGCGGGAACTCATATTTTTCATCGATATCTGCAATTTCTTTTTCTTTTATATACTCCCTGGGGATGAGCAAAATTTTAGTTTTTACAAACTCAATATTTTTCTTATGATCAAAATAGTCCGGTCCCTTGATATCATTCAGCGAGGCATTCACCAGTCTGGCTATTTGTTGAACAGCAAACAACAAATCACTCGTCATCAGGTTATCATTCGCGAATGAAATAGTAGTGACCGGCTCCTCTTTATCAGGACCTGTGATCAGGCTCAGTGCAAAATCGAAATGATCAAAATAAAACGATTTCGAGTGAATTACCGACCCGGTACCCCATTCAACCCGCTCCATCGTAAGAGTATGTTCCCCATTGTATGGTAAAAATGCGGCATATCGTGTATCGCCGGTTTTCAGGATCTCCTTGAATTTTTCTGCAGGAAGAAATTCCACCGGGGTTAAGGTCCAGTATTCTTTAAAAGCATTTTGAAGCACATCATTACATGCATTTGGAATGCCTGCGGAATCGGGGTATAATTCAACAATTACAGTTCTCGTTTTTAGCTGTTCCGCGAGTTTTTTTTCAGGAATAAAATACTGGGCAGAAGCAGGAAGGAAATAAAAAAATACACCTGTGAGTACAATTAAAAATTTTGTATAGATTTTCATATGCTGATTTATTTTGGCGTCCAAGGTAAAAAAAACAATGATTGTTTTGATAGTTATGTTCCCGTTCTTTTTTCTTCCGCAAAAACTTTCGTGCGGCGGGTATGACCCTCCGGGCACGCTCAATAGCTAACGCAGGATTTATTTATCTGAATAAATAACCGGAGTTTAATTGCGCTTTTTCCGGGACAGTATAAATTATATCTTTGGTTCTGGTTTTTCAATAGTTCAATTTTGTTATAAAACTGATTTCTGTGAAAATTCCCATATTAAAACTATTCTGTTATTTCATGGTATCATGCGGATTTCTATTTCCCATTTCCATAAAAGCTCAGAATGATACAGTCCGATCTCATTATATATCCGGAAACCTGCTAGCACTGGCAATAGCAGGAGAAGTTGGTTTTTATTATGAATATTGGACGCACCCCCTTATAAGTTATCGCGCATCTTATGGCCACCGATTCTGGCAACCCAACATAATTGAAAACGGAGGAGCGGGTAGTGGTATACAATATTATCCCGGTCAGGCTGATGCGGTAAGACTTGGAATAAAAATTCACAGCTTCAACTCCAAAACCCGTGTTATGAAAGCAGGATACGGACTGTGCCAGCTGAATGGATTCTTTTTTGACTCAGGTAAGTATACTACGCGCCAGGGTTCCAACGGACTTAATTCCACACGCCGGTGGGTGACTAAGATTGAAAGATACATGGGTGGAGTTACATTGGGCGGAGGATTTATAAAAATGCTTGATGGAAATATGTTTGCCGATTATTTCCTGGCCGTAGGCTTTGCGATGGGATCTAAAAAAACCACAAACTATTCATATGGCACTTCCGATGGAAATCAATTCGATTATGATCCTGATGTGGTGGAAAAATCTAAAGCCTTAATGCCATTACTTGAATTCGGAATCTGTGTAGGCGGCTTCTGGTAAATGGTGCTTCTACCCTGATCAGGCTTTCTTTTCCGACAAATAAAAACAGTTGATAAATCCATTTTTATCTTTTACTTTTATTTATCACTGTTTTAATTTTAACACCTGCCTCATATGAAAACAATTCTCCTGCACATAACCCTGTTGTTGCTGGTTGTAAATTCAGTATCCGCGCAACACCCTGCAAATGATACTTCACTCGATTCTCCTGTTTCGTCTGGGGAAAGTCTGCAACGCACACAAATGGTTCTCCCGGCAATTTACTTCGATGAAAACCCATACAATCACAACATGCATATCACCAGCAACGGAGATTATTATTTTACGATCAATGGGGGAAGTTCTGGTAACGGACAAATCAACAAATTTGATATGAATGGAGTCCTTCTTCAGACGTATCCAATCCTGATTGATGGCCGTGGATTATCATTCAATACTGCCGATGGTTACCTTTATGCTTCGCTTTATATGGGAGATATAGTGCGTATTACCGATCTCACTACCGGCACTTTTACAACAATATTTTCCGCAATCATGCAAAATGCCCAGGCATCATTCGCAATCTCTCCCGATGGAAGTAAATTTTATAATTTTTTCCAGGGCACACTACTCATTCATGATTTTGCAACAGGAGCTGTTCTGAATACCATTACCGGTTTACAATTTGGCACCGGAAATTTTGGTGGTGAAGCTGCGGTGGCTGTTGATGCTTCAAGAATTTTCACCTGGAATTCGACTTTGAAAACAGTCTATATCTACGATACTACCGGAACACTCATGCAAACCATGCCGCTTGATTCAGGTGATAATGGTCATTCGCTTTCCGTTTCAAACGGGTATCTTTTTGTTTCCAGGGATGGTAACTATGCAGTTGGAACGTGGTATGGATACAACATTTCAAGTACAATCGGATTGGAATCACCAGCGGCAACCAACGCGCCAATCATTCTTTCGCCTAACCCGGCAACGAACCTCATACATATCCAGGGTATCATGCATTCATTGGAGATCTATAATATGTTAGGAGAAAAAATGATCTCGCTTGAAAAAGAGGATTCACACGATTTGGATGTTTCAGCATGGCCGAGAGGTATGTACTTTGCGAAAATCAACAATGGAAATTCATTTTACACCAGAAAGCTACTGTTGGAATAGGAAGCAGGTATTGCAGCGGCTTGCTGTATTTATTCAAAAATGGATGTACGGATTACGCGTCACATAAAAGGGTGGTTTTGAATTTATTTTTTCCTGAATAAATCGTCATTTATTTTGCAAAGCCTTTCTTACACAAGCACTTTGCATTTTATAGAAATCACCAACGGTTTCGAGACTCCTATTATCATATGAATCGTAATAGGCTAAATTTCCGTAGTTTAGCGGCTTTCTGAAAAACCCTATGAAATCCATCCTATATGTTGCCTGCTTCCTTGCAGAATTATTATTTATTCCTTCAATGTCTTCCGGGCAAACCGGAAAAATATCCGGAAAGATTACCGGCGCCGAAAATGAAATGCTTACCGGCGCAGTAGCTGAATTGCGGAATACAAAGGATTCTGTACTGGCCCGTGCTGCAGTTGCCGATGCGAAAGGTGAATATACGCTTGAAAATGTAAAGCCGGGAGAATACTTTATTAAAACAACGTTCCTCGGGTATCTTCCTTACACAACAAAGCCTTTTCAATTCGACGGCACAACCACGAAGGTCGTTTCGGAAATTAAAATGGAAGTGTCATCCGTAACTCTGAAAGGAGCCGAGATAAGCGGTATAAAACCACTTGTTGAAGTTAAATCCGATATGACAGTATTTAACGTGGAAAATAGTATCAACGCCACAGGAAGTACTGCATATGAATTATTGCAAAAAGCTCCGGGTGTTACCATCGACAACAACGATAACATTACACTCAAAGGCAGAGGAGGTGTTATGGTGCAGATTGATGGTCGTCCCGCTCGCCTTTCCGATTCAGAGCTTGCAGATTATCTCAAAAGTGTGCAAAGCACTGATGTGGAAGCTATCGAATTGATCTCAAATCCTTCTTCAAAGTACGATGCCGAAGGAACTGCTGGTATTGTAAATATAAAGATGAAGAAAAATAAAAATTTTGGTACTAACGGTTCTGTCACGCTGGGGTATGCAATTGGTACGTATTCGAAATACAGCACCGCGCTTTCGCTCAATTTCCGTTCACCCAAATTCAACTTATACAGTAATTACAGTAACAACTGGGGTGATCGTGGTAATGAATTTTATCTTTACCGCGAACAAAATCCTTACATCTTTAACCAGTCGTCCATTTCGAAAAGAAGCGGCTTAACACAGAATTATAAAGCCGGAATTGATTATACCATCAACAGCAAAAATAATTTGGGTGTAATGGTAAATGGAAACCTCGTAGATATCGATGGTAAACAAACCAACAGAAATTATATTCATGATTTCGATACTTATGCAACCGATAGTATCCTGAAATCAGACCAGACATTTGTAAATAACGGCACCAACTTTTATCTGAACCTAAATCATCAATATAAAGATACACTGGGTACAGAACTTACTACCGATTTTGATTTTGGTTATTACGACGGAAGCCGCGACAATTACATTCCAAACGAATATGTGCTGCCTGATATGATAACACCGCTTTCTTCCAGTTACTATCGTTCGGTCACTGGAACAATTATCGACATTTTTACTCTGAAATCGGATTATTCACGAAATTTCCTCAAAGGAAAGTTGGGAGCAGGAATAAAAACATCATTCGTTAAAACGGATAATGATTTTGATTTTTATAATATTATCGAGAGTGTTGAAACTATAGATACAACGCGGAGTAATCATTTCGTATACGAAGAAAATGTTAATGCGATTTATGTTAACTATCAGCGCACGATTAAGAAATTCGATTTCCAGGCCGGTGTTCGTGTGGAAAATACAATGAGCGAAGGCGACCTTAAAAGTAATGCTCCCGCAGATGTAAAAAATGTTAAACGGAATTACACCGACTTCTTCCCTGATGCTGGTGTTACGTTTAATGCAAACCAGAATCATTCCTTCGCAATGATCTATAGCTCCCGGATTGACCGACCTAATTACCAGGAATTAAATCCATTCGAATATAAGCTCGATGAGCTAAGTTACAGGAAAGGAAATCCGTTCCTCAATCCACAATATTCAAAAAAGCTGGAGCTTTCACACACGTATAAGTACACCACAACCACCAGCATCGGTTACAGTCGTACAGAAGATTTCTTCGCGCAGATTGCGGATACCATCGAAGGTGGAAAAAGTGTACTGATGCCGAAGAATCTTGCAACAGAAGAAGTTTTCAGTATAACAGTCAGCACATCGTTGCAACCATTTAAATGGTACAGCCTGTATGTAAATGCCGGATTCAACAACCAGGCATACAAGGCTGATTTCGGCGGAACAAAAACTATCGATACATCCATCCCGTCATTTAATCTTTACGCGCAAAACACATTTAAGCTTCCATACGCATTCACTTTCGAAATTTCCGGATGGTACAATTCCGGTGGTGTGTGGGGAGGATCATTTGAAACGGAAGCCCAGGGGTCACTTGATCTCGGACTGCAGAAAAAGCTATTTAAGGAACAGGCAACTGTCAAATTTACATATACAGATCTTTTGCATACGGCACCGTGGGACAGCCATAACACATATGGGGGTATCGTGAGTCGCGCGAACGGCAGTTGGGAAAGTCAGCAATTCCGTGTTTCACTCTCGTGGCGATTCGGAAATAAACAAGTGAAAGGTGTTCGGCAACGGTCCACCGGAAGTGAATCCGAACAAAAGCGGATTGGTGGCGATGAATGAGTTCGCTAACTGATGCATTTTAAAAAGATTACCCTACCTACGGACAGCAGCATGCTGTTCGTACCTTTTACTCGTGTTATAACCCAAAACAATTTTTGCGATTTTTACATGGATCAGGACATCTATATATCTGATTATGGTCTATTTATGACGTAGTTCAAAAAGTGAGGCCTTCTGCTTGCCGGATTCTGAAAAGGGTAGGGTTCATTGAACCTTTTGTACAATATTTCGTACACAGGCTATCCTATAGTGTCCCTCAAACCAATGCAGCAGGTTAATAAACTCATCCTTATACTGTCCATATTTTTTAGCCTGTCATCAACAGGCATTGCAAGGACCATAAATGCAACTGGATCGGGGAATTGGGAGAACAGTTCCACATGGGGAGGGACGGCGCCGGCATGTGGCGATACAATTAATATTGGCGTTGGTAAAACAGTTCAGATAACATCAGTGCTTGATTATACCGCATGTGGTTCTTCAATGTGGATTGTTATTAATGGTACTATGTCGTTTCAGACCGGGAAAAAGTTAAAATTAAACTGCAGTTCAGTAGTGCAGGTGAACAGCGGTGGTTGGATCAACAGTGGTGGTGGTGGCGGGAATTCGAATCTCATCGAAATTTGTACAATAATAGTATGGAATACCGCGATGGGAAATTTACCAGGACCGGTAACACTATCAGTGACCCCATTGCCGGTCGGCCTCGCTTATTTTGCGGCTTCCCTTGAAAAGAATTTTATAAACCTGAATTGGATAACTTACACAGAAGTTAATAATGATTGCTTTATCCTGGAAAAAAGCTATAACGGGAAAGAATATATGCAAATTGGCAGAATAGCCGGAACAGGGACTTCTTCCAATATGAATGAATATTTGTTCAGGGACGCGGCACCTGTTGAGGGGTTGCAATATTACAGGTTGCAACAGAAAGATTTTGATGGGAAGATTACATACTTCAAACCAATTGCGATCCGGTGGGAAGGAGAATCCGTTTTAACATATTTCCCAAACCCGGGAAAAGGTGAGATTTTTGTCACCGTTCCCCAGTCGTTTGCGCACCGCACTGTCAGACTGATGATTCAGGATATGAATTGGGGTGTAGTCATACAACGTGATATTACTTTCGGGGAGAAAGTTGTGGGTATTATGATTTTGTCGAAGTCGGAACAACTGAAACCCGGGAATTACCTGGCTACCCTGATGCTGGATGATCAAAAGTTCACCAAACTGATTATGGTGCAGTAACTTTTTGCTATCGTTTTTACTTGATAATTTCGTTAAAGCCGGCAGTTGGCAATCCTCAGCCGGCAGTCCTCAGCCGGCAGTCCTCAGCCGACAGTCCTCAGCCGACAGTTAAAATTCAAGAACCTATTGCCTACTACATACCAATGACTGCCTACTGGTGACTGCCTACTGCCTGCTAAAAAGGCGTACGGGTCCTGATCAGCCCATACGCCATGGCGTTAGTTATAAAAAGCTGCAGATTGCAGTTATTTCATATCTTTTACTTTTTCTTTCAGCATTTTTGCCGCTTCATAATGAGCCCTTAAGTCAGGCAGCATTTTGGAAGCCCAGGCTTTGTTATCGGCATCCTCACAATTGTCGGCTGCTTTCTCGAATCTGTCAATCGCTTTTTCATGTCCATCTACCATTTTATCCATAAATAAACGATCGAAATCATAACCGGTTTTATCATTCAGATCTTCATGATGTTTCATACCTTCTTCGGAAATAGTTCCGGGGATGGTAATGTTTTTTGATGCTGCAAGAGCGGCCAGGTCATCATATGCTTTCTGGTGATCTGTTTCCATTTTTTTCCCGAAGTCTTTTACTTCCTGGAAAGTTGCTTTGGTTGCGCCTTGCTGTCCCATATGTACCTCCATGAGATTCATATCAGCAGCATCGACCAGGAACTGTGCATCCTTTTCACTTTTCCGGTCATCCATTACTTGTTCATTGGTTTCTTCGGCAGCTTCCTTAGCGTCATCCGGTTTGTTATCGCAAGCAGTAAGACTGGTCATGCTAACTAAAGCTCCAAGTAGCAGGAGATCCTTTAAAAAATGCGGTTTCATAGTTTATAGTTTTTTTGGTTAAGCAATACATACATCAAAAAAGCGTGCCACCACAGGTTTACGACGATCCTGGTATACTCCACAATTTATTCGTGCAGATTATGGGGAAATTATTACCCCGATTTTCCCCGGTCATTTAACAAAAAGGAAAAAAATTGATTCCACGGATTACTAATTTTAAAACAAAATAGTCCGCGTTAATCTGCTTAATCAGTTAAATCCCTGGCTGCCGGCTGCTACTATAAATATTTAATGTGAATATAGACCTTTATTTCAACCAGAATAATCAAAATAACCAGGCGGCAGGCAGGTGCGTTCTTTTTTAATTCACAAAATACATCCGGGTTTCGCCTTTGTTTTTGGCTACGACTTTACCGCGATCGGTGCAGGGAAATTTTTCCTTAACCCGTTCGTAAGTGGATGCGCTGATATTGATCCGGCCTTCTTCACCGGCAGATTCCATTCTTGAAGCTACATTAACGGTATCGCCCCAAATGTCGTAGGCGAATTTTTTAGTGCCGACCACACCCGCAACCACACACCCGGTGTGAATGCCGATGCGAATGTCAAAAAACGGCTCGCTGGTTTTCATCCGACGCATCTTTTCCTCAGCCATGAAATCCCGGATGGCTAAAGCAGCACTTACCACATCTTCAGCATGAGTTGCATTTGGAACCGGGAGGCCGCCAACGCACATATAGGCGTCACCGATAGTTTTTATTTTTTCAATCCGGTGTTCTGAGATGATACGATCGAATTCACTATAACAAAAATGAACCAGCTTCACAAGTTGGGCCGCAGGCATGTTTTCACTAACACGGGTGAAATTCTTAAAATCAGTGAACAGCACAGTTACATCATCAAAGTTTTTGGCAGTTACCGAACCGGTTGCTTTCAACTCTTCGGCGGTTTCTGTGGGCAGGATATTCAACAACAAATTGTCACTTCGTTTTTTTTCCCTTGCAATTCTGTTCCGTTGACGAAATACAATAATTAAGAATAGCAATACTCCCGCAAGACCGCCGGTCACGGAATAGCGGATGATTTTCTGGCGACGGATTTCGGCAAGCGTTAAAGCATCGCGCTTCACCTGTTCGGCTTTCGCAAGGGCTTCCTTTTTATCGAAGTCGTATTGCATCTGCAGGCGGGTAAGTGATCGCACACGATCACTGTTGAAAAGCGAATCATCCGTTTCTTTGTACAGTTGGTGATAATGATATGCCTGTTTGAAATCACCTTTGTTCGCGTATGATTGCGATAATTTCCGGTACGCAACCGACTTCACATCTTCGGCTCCTATTTCATTGGTGAGCGAGAGTGATGCTAACTGCACTTCAAGCGCTTGACCAGGTTGCCCCATCTTTTCATACACATTACTCATACTTAAATAAAGGTTCGCTTCTTTTTTGCGGTAACCCATCTGCTGGTTGATGTCGAGTGATTTGTGGTAATATTCCAGTGCTTCGTTGAATTTACCAAGTTCATAGTAATAATCACCAAAGTTTACATAGGAAATAGAAAGACCTTCACGATCGTCGATTTTTTCACGGAGCTTCACAGCATCCTGGTAATACCGGAAGGCGTTATCATAGTTTTTCATTTCAAAATACACCAGCCCGATATTGCTGTATGATTCCGTAAGTCCCCACTCATCTTTTGTTTCCTCGCGGATATGTATTGATTTCTTCAGATTTTCGAGTGCTAAGGGATAATGCTTCTGACTATAATGAATGATTCCGATATTATTGTATGCCTGTGATATGCCATCCTTGTACTGAAGTGCTTCATATACGCGAAGCGAGTTAAGATAGTATTCCAGGGCCAGAGGAAAATTCCCCTGGTCATCGTAAATCAAACCGATATTATTATAGGAATTGGCGACACCCTTGCGGTCACCATCCTTTTCACGGGCTTCAAGTGCGAGCGTGTTATATTTAAGGGCGTTCGGATAATCACCCTTATACCAGTATGCAACGCCCATGCTGCTATATGCGTTACCAATACCCTGTAGCAAATTTATTTTTTGGGATAGTTGTAACAGGTTTTGTGCAACGGAAATGGAACTGTCTAAATTGGTGTCCCAGTATTCACGACTGAGCTTATACAATAATTCAGTCCGTGTACTATCGTCATTTGCCGAAGCAATCTGTTTACGAAGACTGTCAATACTGATTTCATTTTGTGCAAAAAGTGTCGCACTGTACAACAACAATACATAAATTACTTTCAACGGATTCATAGTGTAAAGATAGCGTTGAGCTCTTATTAATTCCAAGTATCTGCCAAACATGAACTCACTAACTGGTCGCGGCGGGCATGGCTAAAGCCATATCATATTATCGCATGTTACCCCGGCCTTCAGGCCGGGGTCAAGAAATCAGATCTTGAGATCTTTGCAAGATGGATACTGAATCGAAATATAAAGTTAGTGCCATCTTCTCAACTTCACGTAATAACCCCGGCCTTCAGGCCGGGGTTATTGTGCGAACAATGAAATGGGCTTTAGCCCTGCCTGCGAGGAGTAGCGGGAGGATTTCAAATCTTTAGCCCAACTTCACATGAACAAATATCTTCATGCATGTACTGACACGAACTGCGTGATGGGCTTTAGCCCAGCCTACGAGGATTTTTCTTATGATGCTCCGCCTGGTTATCGATGTAACGCCTTACTCTATCAAGATCAGATTCACTGACTGATGCTGCATAATAATCATCACACCATTCAAATTTGTTACGAAATATTTTATTTTTATTAGCCCAACATGATGATTCACCTTTAATCAATTGCATGACCCTTGAAACGGACATAGTTGCGTTAAGCTTAAAAAGACAATGCAAGTGATCTACATCTCCATCAATTCTATCAATAAAAATATTTTTTTTGATAGCGTTTTCACGGATATGATTAATCATAGTTTCTTTGAAATTGGCAAGGTATGGTAACCTTCTTTTGGTTCCCCATACGGCATGGATCCAGATGTTAACACGAGACATAATGAAAAGTTTTTGTGGCGAAAAGCCGGTTAGAAAAATGTGTTTCAAAAATAGAAAGTACAAATATATAATTTTCGTTTCAATGTGATGTTCTTCCTCGTCGCAGCGGGGCAGGGCTAAAGCCCGATTATATTATCATGTCTTACCCCGGCCTGAAGGCCGGGGTTGTGCAATCTGGCTTTGATGTTTTGTATAGCTAGTGATGTATTATCTCATCGCGGCAGTGCAGGGCTAAAGCCCGATTATATTATCGTGTCTTACCCCGGCCTGAAGGCCGGGGTTGTGCGATCTAGCTAAGTGGCTTTCGTATTGTTTGTGATGCATTACCTGGTCGTGGCGTGGCAGGGCTAAAGCCCGATATGATTTGCATGTGTATCACCGGCCAGAAGGCGGGGGTTGTGCAATCTGGCTTTGATGTTTTGTATAGCTAGTGATGTATTATCTCATCGCGGCAGTGCAGGGCTAAAGCCCTATTATATTATCGTGTCTTACCCCGGCCTGAAGGCCGGGGTTGTATAATCTGTTTTGGAAGTTTTCGTATTGTTAGAGTTGCATTTCCTCTTCGCGGTGGCAGGGCTAAAGCCCGATATGATTTGCATGTGTATCACCGGCCAGAAGGCCGGAGTTGTGCAATCTAGCTTTGATGATTTTGTGTAGCTTGTGGTTCATAACATCATCGCGACGTGGCAGGGCTAAAGCCCTATGAGATTATTATGATTAACCCCGCCTGTTTGTATTAACCCCGGCCCGAAGTCCGGGGTTAATGCGCGATCTCTATGAAGGGCTTTAGCCCTGCCTGCTAGAAGTAACGGAAGGATGTTCACATCATAACCTAACTTCATGTTAAAACACCGGCCTATATACCAGATGATAATCGAGATAAGAAACGATTGCTTACGATGAAACCCCTGCCTTCAGGCCGGGGATAATGGTCGAAGGAAGCGGGAGGATGTCACATCTTAAACTCAACTTCATATTATAACCCCGGCATTTAATCTCAACGTGTCACCATTATTTTACCGCGAAAAGGAATTTTGTTGGGACACGATAATTCAAAAAAATAAATGCCCGTAGCAAAGTGGCTAACATCTTCATCCATACAGTGTGTAAACTTCCGTTCGAATATTAAAGATGAACTTTGATAGTATAAACGAAAAGTGAAGTCTGCATTTTCAGTTGTTGTTACATAGAAAATATCACTTACCGGATTAGGATATATTTGAAAATTGGGAGACTGTAATTCAGAACCGAGTCCCGTATTGGAACAAACAACATAACAATTCATTCCTGAATTTTTAGTCATGTTCAATTCATGCTCAAACAAAAATGGGGTGACGTGTGTAAAGGCAGCAGGAGTAACCTGTAGAACCGGAAAAAGCAAACTGGGAACAGGATCGTTTTCGTAACAATCGCTTTCAGCAAGTTCATTTAATTTGATAAGACATGTGTTGCCAGCAACACTATTTTGTGTTCCTGCAATAATAAATCCGCCATCGAGTGTTTTAATAAACCGAAAAGCCTGTTCATCTTCCGTTGCGCCGTACACACGATCCCACAGGAAATTTCCAACGCTGTCCAGTGCAACCAGGTAATTGTCTGCTTTCCCGCTTGCATTAAAATTGTTTGTGGTTCCGAGAATGTAAACATTCCCAGCGCTGTCTGTAATCATATCCGCAGTGAAATCATCGAGCAACTCACCGAATGTTTTCGACCATTGCAGGTTTCCGAGCGAATCGGTTTTAACCAGCATCATATCGTATTTAAAAAAAATATTTGCTCTTGAGCTTCCGGCAATGAAGTAACCACCATCGGTAGCCCGGACAATTTCAGTTGCATAATCAGGTTCACCAGGAACACCATAACTATTTCCCCACATTATAGTACCCAGACTATCGATTTTAAACAAAAGCATATCCGGATAACCATTGATTGTATTGGTAGTTGAGCCTCCCATAATAAAACCCCCATCGATGGAGGGAATCAAAAAATTAAGATCATCATCATCAACGCCGGCAAATGTTTTCGTCCAGAGGGTATCACCTGCAGCATCCATCCGTATCAGTAACAAATCATCGGACTGCAGGTTGCCGGAAGTCCCCGCCAGCATATAGCCACCATCCGTAGTCTGGGAAATAGTGCGGATTTCATTTTCAAAAAAATTATTATAAAACGATTTTGCCCAGATGCTGTCACCATCTGCACCAAGCTTCATGATCAATGCCTCTTTGGAGCCGGAGGAAATACTTCCAGCGATTATAAAACCGCTGTCACTTGCAGGACATACTGCATTCACAACAAGGCCGGGTTGTGATGTGCCGGTGAAATTAGTCCAGAGTGTATCACCATTGGGATTTAATCTTACAATACCGGCAAGTGCGCTGCCTGTTGTGTCAGTCTGTCCAGCCATGATATAGCCGCTGTCGGGCAGTTGATTAATATACGCCGGACGGCCGAAATCATAAGTGCGGTGAAATGTTACCTGTGCGGATGCAGGAAATGCTGCCGATAATAAAATCACCAGGAAAAACCGCATGGGATTATTCTTTACCCGATAAAGATAGTAAAACGGGAAATTAATATCTATTCCCGGCTTCCCGTTTGATTTTGCTGTAAGTCTAAATGTGAAATCTCGCCTTGAATTTTTTCCACCACAAAAATTCGGGAAACAATAATTAAATCCCAAGTGTATCTTTTATAAATTCATTAAAGGCCTCCGCATCGCCCCGGGGGTGACGAATGACGGAGAGCCTTCTTAAACTCCTGATTAAAAAATTCCGTTGTGAATCAGAATGCCAGAGAAGAATACGCACTTTCTTCCCAGGGGTATGGCAATCTTAGGTACTCGGAGAACCAGGAGCAAACTTGGTCCGGGGCATGTTTCGTTATTTTTTCTTCGCAGATCCATATCCATAATGCCAGGAATGTTGATTGGATTGGCAGAAATCCTTGCAATCACAGCATTCCAGGCCGCTGAAAGGGCAAAGGTGTTAATTCTGCCCGGCACCAATAAGGTGGTTTTACGCAAAACACCCCCGTATTTTTCCCGGTGTATAAATACCCTTGTTAATGTGATCTGGTTACTTAACCTTTGATGAAAATCAATCACATGAAAAACAGGTCAATTGTTGTAATCATTATTCTTTTAATGATTTGCACCGGACT
>JANWID010000093.1 GCA_025450095.1 Bacteroidia bacterium
CAAAGCTGCAACCAGCAACAATCCCGGAACATTAAGCCGGTTTATTTTTTTCATAGTAACCAGGTTTTATAATTATGATTCGGTTTTATTTAGCACCGTCATTTTTTCGCATATATTCAAGGATCTGGCGGGCTTCATCATCCGACAGATTTTGATCGGGCATGCGCACAAGACAAATTTCCAACTGTGCCTGCAATTTCGGATCCTTGTCGATCATTGGATTTGGATTGGTAATAAAATTCATGATCCAGGGAGGTGTATGGCGTGAAGTCACACCTTTCCAACCGGGACCAACAAGGCGCTCTTCAGTCATTTTATGACATGATGCGCACTTGACCCCGACAATTTTCTCACCGGCATCGGCCAGCGTATTGTCGATTCCCGATCCCAAATCCACAGTAGTGAATTTACCTTCACCGCGGTGTGGATCATATTCCGGGTTTTCGGCTTCGGGTGTTTCCTGAAGTTTAGGACGTGATGCTTCTTCACCAGCAGGTTGTTGTTGGTCATTTCCGCCGCAGGCAGCCAGCAGCAAAACAAAAGAAAATAGAATTGAAGTTTTCATATGCTGAGTTTTAGGTTTGAAACAGGAAGAAAAAATAAGGCGTTTTTCATCACCTATAAATTGTGGTTGTATCTAAACAACCTGATTGAAATAATATTCAAAAGTACCGGTCAGGGATAAACCGATTTATGATAAACACCAGTTAAAGGTATGAGAAAAATCATGTAATACGAAATCGGAACTCCTTTGAAAAAATTCGTCTTTTGAAAATAAACAAAAAAAAGACCCATTCAGAAAATGGGTCCGGGCAACTATTTTTTAACTATAGCCGTCTTTTTAGACCTGGCGGGTCGTTTCTTTCCGTGTGAGCCTCTCCAGATCTTTCCTTTCTTTGATTTAACGTCTCCTTTTCCCATGAATATTAATTATTTAGATTGAACACAAAAGTAACGAGTTGATTCTTGAATTGCAAATGGATCTTTGATAATCAGATGATGAGAATATGGTAATTTTCTTTAATTTTGTTAGATTCAAGGTAAATCCGATTGTTTTGAAACGTCTGTTTTCTCACCAGGCCTATACTTTAGTATTAGTACTTTGCTGCCTGTTTTCAGCAATTGCATTTCCATGCAGAGCAACGCATCTGATGGGAGGGAGTATGACGTACGAGTTCCAGGGTATGGTTGGAACAAGTTACAGTTACAAAGTCACTCTTAAAATTTACAGGTATTGTGATGCATCTGCAGGAGGGACAGCACCGCTTGATCCTTCCATGTCTCTTGGCATATATCTTCAGGATCCGGGTAATCCAAATAACGACAAAGATTGGTACACTACCGAAATGCTGCCACTTATAAGCAGTAATTTCATTACACCACCAAGCCCGGGTGTTGATTGCTCGTTTAATACTACTGTTTGTGTAGAAGAAGGAATTTTTGAAGGTGATATAATTTTGGCTCCCAACCAGGGTGGATATCATCTGATTGTAGAACGATGCTGCAGGAATGGAAATATTGCGAACCTTTCCAATCCTGGCAGTCTTGGTCAGACCTATTATTGTTTTATTCCTCCTGACCCGGTTGTCAATTCCTCACCTCAATTCAGCGATAGTCCTGTTCCCTTTATTTGCACCGGCGATACGGTTACTATTGTGAATAATGCTGTGGACCCGGATGGGGATGACCTTGTATATTCATTCGAGTTGCCGTATAGCGGATATTCATCTTCAACTATTCCAGTACCCGATCCACAGATAGATAACAACCCGTACATGATGCCAATACCTGGTGTATTGTACAATCCGGGATATTCGCTTGGCTCTCCTTTCGGAGCAGGAGGATTTTCATCTATAGATCCGCAAACCGGACTTACCAAATATTATATTCCAAACCAGGGCTTCTTTGTAGTTGCTATTGAAATCAAAGAGTATCGGAATGGTGTACTGATTGCAGCTGTAAGACGCGATTTACAACTTATTGCTATTGCCTGTCCTGTTAATGCTGTTCCGATTATTTCTAATGTCGGTGGTGCCGGACAAACAAATTATACAATTGATGAGGGGCAGACAATTTGTTTCCCTGTTTCTTTCATGGATCCAAACGGTGACAGCCTGTATTTAACTTCCTCCGGACTTATATTTAATAGCTCAATAGTTAACCCTCCGGCTTCACTTCCTAACGCACTTGGCGATGGATTTGTAACATCGCAATTTTGTTGGAGCACAGAATGTGGGCAGGCGAAACCCACGCCATATCAATTTGTCGCTTCAGTAATAGATAATGGTTGTCCGCCAAAAATTACGAACCAAATTTATTCCATAACAGTTAATCCCAGTCCGCTGCCGCCAGCACCTGCAGTTTCTATTGTACAGGATCCGCCCGGACCCATCTGCATTGGAACTTCCGTGATCTTTACCGCAATTCCAACATTTGGGGGTACAAATCCTATTTACCAGTGGCAATTGAACGGAGTTAATGTCGGGGCTAACTCCAATACCTATACGAATTCCAATCTTATTAATGGCGATGTCATTACCGTTTCATTAACGTCAAATTCAGTTTGCGTTAATAGCAATAACGCAATTTCACCTCCTGTAGTTATGGTGGTGAATCCTAATGCAGCACCTTCAGTTGCTATTGTTCAGAATCCGCCAGGATCCGTTTGCGGGGGAACGGCGGTTACTTTTACAGCGAATCCAGTTAACCCGGGACCCACTCCTGTTTATCAGTGGATGGTGAATGGTATTCCTTCCGGAACAAATAATTCTGTTTTTACGACTTCTACACTTACCATGGGAAGCCAGGTATCTGTAACTCTTACTGCTGATGCCGCATGTCCTGCTGCAGTTTCAAATGTAATTAACATGGTAGTGAATCCCGTTTTGACTCCCTCTGTTTTGATAGTTTCCAGTGTTTCCGGTGCTATTTGTCCCGGGCAGTCGGTAACTTTTACTGCATATCCAACCAATGGTGGAGCACCTCCGGCTTATCAATGGCAGGTAAATGGTATTAACACTGGGATTAATTCAAATACCTTAACAACTACTACACTGGTTAATGGAGATAATGTAACTGTAATTCTTACCTCTAATGAAAATTGCCTGACAACACCCACAGCCAATTCAAATGTCATCAATATTGTTGTCACGTTACCTACCAATCCATCTGTCAGCATTTCATCCAATCCTTCCGGCCCTGTGTGCCAAAATGATAATATCATTTTCACAGCAATTCCGGTTTCAGGCGGTCCAGCCCCGGTTTATCAATGGCAGGTAAATGGGGTAAATACCGGTATTGGCGGAAGCTCTTTTGCGATTTCATCTTTAAATAATGGAGATGATGTTAGTGTTGTTATGACTTCCAGCCTCACTTGTCTTGCTACCAATATTGCTAATAGCAATATTATTACTGTAGTTGTGAATCCATTGTTGAGTGTCTCAACTTCAATAGTCATAAATCCGGGCACACAGTTTTGTGAGGGTACTAATGTTTCATTCGTAGCAACTCCGGTTAATGGAGGTACTGCTCCTTTCTATCAATGGCAGGTGAATGGAATTAATACTGGAACGAATAGTAATGTTTTCTCAACGACGACCCTGGTTAACGGTGACAAAGTAAAAGTGGTGATCACTTCCAATCTGAATTGCGTATCCCCGGTATCAGCTACATCAAACCAGATTACCGTTAGTGTTTTACCATGGGTAACACCGACTGTAACAATTGCACCAAATCCTGTAGGATCAATTTGTGCAGGAACATCTGTCACTTTTACTGCTGCTCCGGTTAACGGCGGACCTGCACCAATTTATCAATGGGGTGTAAACGGTTTACCTGTTGGAAGTGGAAGTTCAACATTCACATCAGCCAGTCTGAATGATGGGGACTTTATTCAGGTTTTTATGACTTCGGGAGTTGCTTGTCCGGATCCTCCGGTATCTACGTCCAATTTAATTGTAATGGATGTTATTCCGGTTGTAACTCCTTCTGTAACGGTATCAGTATCTCAGCCCTGGCCTGTTTGTGAAGGAACACCATTTACATTTACTGCAAACCCCGTTAATGGAGGTCCTGCACCCGGATATCAGTGGTATATTAATGGAATTCTATCGGGTTCTACACCTGATCTCACAACATCTGTTCTCGCAGACGGTGATTCTATTAAAGTTCGAATTATCAGTAATGCTGCATGCGCAAATCCGATATCTGCGATGTCGGATACTCTGGTTGCCGAAATTTTACCTTACCTGGTTCCTGATGTGACTTTATCTGTTAATCCAAACGGTGCTGTTTGTGACGGCGATTCATTATTCTTTCAGGGTAATGTGCAAAATGAAGGTAGCACACCAGTTTATCAATGGTTTTTAAATGGATTAACAGCGGGTGGAAATTCTGCAATCCTTTCAGGAGTATTTAATAATAATGATACGCTGCAACTGGTACTTACATCCTCTTACCAGTGTGTGATTGAACCTGTCGATACGTCAAATATTATTGTGACTAATGTATTGCCCAATCTGACTCCGGCAGTCAGCATAACTATCAGTCCAACAGGTTTTGTTTGCCCCGGTGATGTACTCACTTTTACAGCAACTCCTGTGAATGGAGGAGGTAGTCCGGATTACCAATGGTTCACAAACAGTACACCTTCTGGTATCAACGCACCGGTATTTACATCATCTTCTCTTACTAATGGTGACCAGATCAGGGTAAGATTGACTTCATCAGAAAGTTGTCTTACTACTGCTACTGCATTATCTAATATTCTTCCGGTTCAGATAAGTCCTACTATTATTCCGGAAATAAATATCAGTGTCGTACCAGACACTTCAATTTGTGTTGGCGATACTTTAAGTTTTAGTGCAGTATATACAGGTGGCGGTTCTGTGCCATTATTCAACTGGATGGTAAATGGTATAGCTACTGGCATTACAACTGCTTCGTTCACTTCAGATCAGCTTAATAATAATGACATCATACAGGTTGTAATTGTTTCATCAGCATTCTGTGCAAGTCCTGTTTCGGACACCTCCAACAGTATTATTGCCGTGTTAGATCCTTTGCTGGTTCCTTCAGCAGTAATTACCGCAGATCCTCCCGGTACATTTTGCGATGGAATGGAAATCACATATTCAGCGATCGGTATCAACGGAGGCACCAATCCGGGTTGGCAATGGTTACTAAACGGAAATAGTACTGGAAGCAATACCAATACGCTGGTCAGCGACGCATTCCAGGACGGTGATACGCTTCAACTTGTATACACGTCTTCTGAGGAATGCCTGGCGTTTAACCCGGCACTCTCGAACCAAATCATCATCGATCGTCTGCCACCACTTGTGCCAGTAATCACTGCCATTGACGAAGTATGTTTTGGTGAGGAAATAACATTATCTGTAAGTGCAACCGGAGGTAATAACGGTCCATATTATCTTACAGTAGATAATAACCTGGGCCAGGGCTCCACCTTTACTTTTATTCCATACCAAACCGCTCTTTATACGGTAATGGTGACGGATTCCTGTTCAACACCCCGATCGGCATCAAAGACAATTGTAGTTAACCCATTACCGGTACCATGGTTCACAATAGAACCGGCAACACCTACCATTCTGAATCCGGATGTACAATTTTCAGATGCATCACTGCACGCCGCTTCCTGGCAATGGGAATTCGGGGATGGTGCCACCGCACTGGAGCAATTTCCAATGCACCTTTATTCCGAACCCGGTTATTATAACGTGTTGCTTATAGTTACCAGTGATAAAGGCTGTATCGCCAATGCTTACCGCCAGATTGAAATCGAAAACGTGGTTACGTATTATATTCCAAATGCATTTAGTCCTAACGGTGATGGAGTAAATGATGAATTCGGAGTTACGGGCTATTCAATATCCGGTTATGAATTGGAGGTATTCAACCGGTGGGGTGAAGTGGTTTATGCATCATCAGGTCTTACCCATCCCTGGAATGGGAGGGATGTAAACGGTAAAGATGCCCCATCTGGTGTTTATACTTACCGGGTTCGTGTTTTGAATGATCCCGACAAAGAAACCCGTACCGGCACTATTACCCTCGTCCGGTAATTCAATTCGGATTTACCAATTTTTCGAATCGATTATACTCCTTTTCAAATAATCATTTAAGGGTTTTATCTTTATTTTAGCGCATATTTCTGGCTATGTTCAAGATATTTCCCGTGATTCTGATTTTATTGATTTCCATCATGGGTTTTACCCCGGTGGATAAAGTAGTTTATCGTACAAAAAAAGGTACAGCAAAATTTATTTCCGTTGCACCTCTGGAGACCATTAAAGCTGAAAGTCATTCCCTGAAAGGAATATTGGATACTTCACAAAATACGTTTGCATTTTCTATAACTATTAATTCATTCCAGGGATTTAACAGTGCATTGCAGGAACAACATTTTTATGAGAATTATATGGAAACAGGAGCGTTTCCACTCGCTACTTTTTCAGGAAAAATAATTGAACTGATTGACTATGCAACTCCGGGAATTTATACAGTTCGGGCAAAAGGTGTTATGATTATTCACGGTGTAAAAGTGGAACGGATTATTAAAAGCACAGTTATGATAAGAGAGAATGATATGTATATCCGCTCGGCCTTTGTGGTACCGCTTGCAGAACACAATATTAAAATACCAAGAATTGTAAACCAGAAGATTTCCCCTGATATCCAGGTTGAAATAGAAGCCACGCTTATTCCGGAAAAAATCTGAAATTTATGCGGATCTGGCGACTTTTTATATTGTGGATTTTATTGCTGCTGCCACGCATCCTTTTCTGTCAGGAACCTTTCTTCCGACAAATCATTCTCACCGGTACTGGTGTTGGATTTAGAATTAACGCGATATGCCAGGATTCTTCACGCTTCGTATGGCTTGCCACTAATGATGGTATCTGGAAAAATGAAGGTACTGTATTTACAAAATTAAAGTTGCCTCAGGAATTAGAAAAAAGTAACGTGACCGCCATTTTTCCGTTGCCTGATCAGGGTATCGTTGCAGGAACTGCCAGCGGCATGCTATTTAAAGTAGTAAGCGACAGTATTTCTTTAATTGAAATTCCGGTCGTAAAAGAGCCCGTTGCAATCAGCAGTATTTTAGTAACAGGTCAGGATGAAATTTGGATTGCAACACTTGGAAACGGGATCATCATGATTAAATCGGGTAAGGCAAGGCATTTTTCTACCAGCGACGGCCTGGGCGATAATTTCGTTTATGAAATTATTGACGACTCTTCCGGAAGAATCTGGTCGGGTAGCGACGGTGGTTTATCTTATGCTGAGAACAATGGTGAAAATACGAGGTTCATCAATTTTTCAACTAAAAACGGACTGCCAGAGAATATTGTCAGGAGAGTTACCAGGGGACCCGGAAATAATATTGGAATTGGAATGGAAGAAAGAGGATTTTGTTTTTATAATACAGTTTTGAAATCATTTATTATTCCAGATTATTTCAAGAACTGGACAATGGGACCGGTTCAGACCCTGATGAAACTGGAAAATGAATATTGGATCGGGACCGGAAAAACAGGCATACTCGATTTTGAATTCCAGGCCGGAAAAAGAGTTCGTCAGTTTGAAGAAAGGGAAGGGTTTTCAGGAGGCAAAGTAAATGCGATGATTAGAGATCATGAAGGTAATATCTGGATAGCTTCAGGAGGTGATCTTTACCTTTCACCAGGAGAAAAAATTGAATTTAAGAAAGAGATAAGCGGCCTCAGATTAAATAACATTCATACCATTCTTATTGATAAAAAATCCAATATCTGGTTCAGTAATGATTCCGGACTGTTTTGTTTTAAGAAAGATTTTCCGGAAGATCAGTCTCCTTTCAAACCACTTGAAAATACACCATACCGGGATTTCAATATCATCTCATTATTTGAAGACAAGACCGGTTCCATATGGATGGGGACCTTCGATCATGGTGTAATACGTTACAATCCGGAAAGCCATACATTAAAAACATATACTGAAAAAGAGGGCCTTATCAATTCAAATGTATTATCGATAGATGGTTCCGGAAATACAATATGGTTTGCAACACTTGGAGGTGTTTCAAAATGTGAGTTGGATGAAACGGATGCTGGCGCTACGGTTCGTTTTGAGAGCTTTAATGAAGAACATGGCCTTGGAAATAATTTTATTTACAAGGTATATGTTGATTCGCATAACCGGGTATGGTTTGGAACGGATGGCAAGGGAATCACATGTTTCGACAATGGAAAATTCTCAAATTACAGTGAAAACCACGGATTGAAAAGTAGAATTATTTATTCTATAACCGAAGACCATAACGGAAATATCTGGTTGAGCAGTTCCGGTGATGGTATTTACAGGTTCGATGGTAAATCATTCCGGA
>JANWID010000094.1 GCA_025450095.1 Bacteroidia bacterium
GGGTTTAACCGGAAATACTAATTCAACGCAATCTACACTGATAGTTCCGTTTCCAACGAACCCGGATAGTTATTATATATTCACGACGGAGGATTGTGGAGGCCCGTTTACTTATTCGGTAGTTGACATGACGCAGTCAGGCGGGCTTGGAACCGTTACGGTAAAGAATAATGGACTTTTAACAGCAGCAGCCGAAAAGCTTACCGCAGTAAAAGCAATTAATGGAACGGATTATTGGGTAGTGGTTCACGAATACGGCAGTAACCAGTTTTTTGCATTTTATGTAGATGCCGCAGGAATATCGTTTCCGTCTGTTAGTGCCGTAGGAACTACCGTTACCGGACTTGATTGCGCAGGAACCATGAAACTCAATCCGCAGGGAACCCAATTAGCAATGACTATGGAACAAAGCTGGACGTACGAACTTTTTGATTTCGACAATACAACAGGGATCGTCAGCAATGGAAGAATATTAGGCCCGATGAACGACTATACCTACAGTTGCGAGTTTTCACCGAACGGGCATTATCTGTATGCTGTAGAGGATCCGTCGAACATTGCATTCCTGTATCAGTATGACGTTACGCTTGGAACTGCAACAGCAATTAATGCATCCAAGAATATTGTGGGTGTCGGAAACAGCCCTTTTAACTTCGGAACTTTACAAAACGCACCGGACGGGAAAATATATGTGGTGAGAGAAAATAAAGATTCCCTTGGTGTAATTAATAACCCGGATGCATATGGATTAGCTTCCAATTTTGTGAACCAGGGATTGTCTCTGGCTGGACAAACCAGCACGCTTGGATTACCAAATTTTATTACTTCCGACTTTGATATTACTACTGGAATAGCAGCACAGGATCAGACTAATGAGGATTTTTTACTTTTTCCCAACCCTGTAACCAGTCAATCCAAACTGACTTTTGAAAATGCTGAAAACGAAAAAATGCTGTTTAATCTTTATGATATAACAGGCAGAGTCATTGAATGCATAAGTACTGATAAAAATGAAATAATAATAACCAACGGTTACAAGTCCGCAGGAGTTTATTTATTTGATCTTGTCAATGAAGAAACCGGTGAGTGTATGAACGGGAAAATTGTGATTGCACAGTAGAGAAAATTATCATGAAAAATATTTTTAATCTTCACCTGGTTCTACTCTTTTTTCTGACTTCGATCCTTTATCCTCCGGGCTCCTATTCACAAACAGCTCCTCCGTTTGAATGGGCGACAAATTGTCTTGCTTATTATAATGGATCCATATCTTATGCTAATTATGGAACCGGAATTTGTACGGATGAACATGCGAATAATTATACAACAGGTTGGTTCAATGGTACAATCTATTTTGATACTTGCACATTAAGTGCGGTTGGTCAGGAGAATTATTTTATGGTAAGTTATGATTCATCAGGTAATTTTAGGTGGGCAAAACAATTTACAGGCAATGGTTCCGCGATGGCGACGGACATTGTATATGATCAGGCAGGACATATTTATACTGCTGGTGAGTTTGACGATTCTATTTCCTTCAATGGATTTAATTATTTTACAATTGGACAGAGAACCGGGTATTATATTGCACGGTTTGATACTGCAGGTAATTTTCAATATGCTAAAATTTTCCAGCCTCTTGCAACGTATGGTTGGGTTTCGAATATAAGGTTAAGTGCCGACAATATGCATAATATTTATGCAGTAGGGGGATATCAGGATTCATTAAAGATCGATGGCATCCTTACCAATTTTCCGGCAACAGATAATTTTTATTTTATAAAATTTGATTCTAATGGGTCAATGCAGATTTTAAAAAGCGGATATAGTTCTAATGCGAATAATCTGCAGATTACGCAGGATCTGCAAAGTCATATTTATATCACAGGCTCGGTTACAGACACCATTCGTATCCAGTCGGTGACAATGACAGGAAGGGGCCTGTTTATAGCCGGATTTAATGAAACCGGAAATTATAAATGGATGAATATTTCCCCGGGTACTACTGTAACAGGAGCTCAGATTAAAACAGTTGATAACTTACTTTATGTAGGGGGGTGGTATAATGATTCGTTGCACATTGGCACAACAACATTTTATACTCCAACTATAACTCATAATACTTTTTTAGCTCAATTTGATACTGCCGGAGCATTTTATTGGGCAAAAAGAATGGATGTGGTGCAAGGGAATCAAATACGAATTAATAGTATGGTTGCGTCCGGTAATTACATTTATGTCGCTGGTGAATTTACCAAATCCTTAATATTTAATGGTGTTCAGTATACATCAACTACTCCTATTAATACTGCGCGTGATCCATATGTTGCAGCCTATAGCAATTATGGCAATGAACTATGGTTTAAAGGCGCTGGCAGCTTTCATGATGATTATGGTTTCGATTTGGATATCGACAATGAAGAGAATCTATATCTTACAGGCTCCACACATTTCCCTTCTTATTTTGATAATATTGTATTAATTGATACAGGTGGTATCGGAGGGAATAATCCTGTTAATACATTTATTGCAAAAATTGGTAATAGTAATGTTGTTTCTGTTCCCGGCACTTCGTCATCCACGCAGGTCAGTATTTATCCCAACCCGCTTATTACACAGTCCAAAATAATATTTTCAAATCCTGGCAATAATAAATTTACTTTCACTCTTTCCGATATTACAGGCCGCACAGTAGAAGCTAACAGTACCGAAAATTCGGAAATCATATTATTCAAAGGCACCAAACCCGCCGGAGTTTATTTATTTAATCTTGTTAATGAAAAAACCAATGAGTGTATGAGTGGGAAAATTTTGGTGTGCGATTAGAGTGATTATGAAGAGGCCTTAATTTATTTTTAAATTTTTTTAAAACATTTCAATAGAATATTTTTAATTTTTATTTTCAAGTTTTTATTTTCATTTTTTAACAGAATTTACGCTTTTTAGTTGGCATTAGAAATGCATCCCTGCAGCTTATCGTTCAGACGCAAACATTGCGTCCCTTTGACGTATCGTTCGGAGGCAAGCATTGCGTCCTTTTGACATATCCTCCGGAGGCAAGCATTGCGTCCTTACAATAATCTGATTGATATCATTTATAATTCTATCAACACATCTCACATTATCAAATTACCAAATTATCAAATTACCAAATTTTTCTCAAGTCTAACATTTTAAAACCCCCTTTTCAAAATGAACGAAGATTTTTTATCCTTTGTCTGGAAGTACAGGTTGTACAATTCAGATTTAAAAACAACCGCTGGCCTTTCCGTTACGGTGATCCGGCCCGGTGAACAGCATTCCAATGCAGGTCCTGATTTTTTCAATGCGCGAATTCGTATCGGCGATACGCTTTGGGCGGGCAACGTTGAAATTCATGTGCTGGCATCCGACTGGTACCGACATCATCACCAGACGGACAAATCATATAATAATGTAATCCTGCATGTGGTGTATGAGGCCGACACGGATATCATTACCGGCGACCAGATGGTAATTCCAACTGTTTCGCTCAGCGATCAGGCTGATGAAATGGTATTAAAAAAGTATAGTAGTCTGCGTGCTTCCAGAATGCAGATTCCCTGTGGGAACCAGGTTATGGAGATCGATCCGCGTCAGATCCACGCATGGATTGACCGAATGCTGGTGGAAAGACTGGAATATAAATCGGAACAAATCGAACTTGCTCTGCAGGTCAATAAAGGAGATTGGGAAGATGCATTTTACCAGCTCCTGGCACGCAACTTTGGGTTTCATGTAAATGCCGGTCCTTTTGAAATGCTGGCCCGGTGCCTTCCACGAAACCTGCTGCATAAGCATGCCGACCAGCTGCACCAGGCCGAGGCACTTGTATTCGGCCAGGCTGGCATGCTTGAAGGTGAATTTAAGGACGAGTATCCATTATTGTTGCAACAGGAATACCGTTTCCTGTCAAAGAAATACGGCTTACTTCCGCTTGATGGTCATTTGTGGAAATTGCTGCGGATGCGCCCGGCGAATTTTCCAACCATCCGGTTGTCACAATTTACCAGCCTGGTTTGCTCGCAAAAGTTATCGCTTCAACAGCTCCTGCAGATTCATGAACCGGAAAAAATTCTGGAATTGTTCGGAGTAAGTGCATCTCCTTATTGGAACAATCACTACCTGTTCGATAAAACCACGCGTTACCGCAGTGCCGGAATCGGAATTTCTTCAGTAAGAAATATTCTTATTAACACGGTCTCCCCGGTCCTGTTTTATTACGGAACCACCAGGGGAGAACATGTGCCTTGTGACCAGGCTTTTTCATTATTACGGTCGCTTCCTCCAGAAGAAAACCATATTCTTGATGAATGGAAACACATTGGCATGGTACCCGATTCGGCATATACCGGCCAGGCATTGCTGGGCCTGTTTACCAACTATTGTTCTAAAAAAAAATGCTTAAATTGCAGCCTCGGAATAACTTTATTGAACAGGCAAAATGAACTCACTGGTTGATACAATTAAGACGTGGTTTGAAACACAAGCCTTTGGTATTTGCGAATGGTGGGGCGAAAAGCTCGATATCCAGTCATCTCATATCCGGATGTTTTTTATTTATACATCATTTCTTACTATCGGCTCTCCCCTTATTATTTACCTGATCATGGGATTTGTTATGAATCTCAGAAAACTTGTAAGGAGACAACGGGGAAGCATCTGGGACATGTAGGGAATGATGAATGATAAATAATAAATAATTTCATTTATTTAGTCAATAACACTTAACTGGTAATGAGTATTGAATAAATTTTTATTCCTGTTTTCTTCCTACCCTTATTCAATAATCAATAAGTGTTAAATGTTATTCAATTTTTTATTTCTGTTCAACTAGATTTATAAATGAAAGTATTGATCACCGGTTCAAATGGTCTCCTGGGTCAGAAGCTTGTTTATAAGCTGCGTGACCGGAATGACGTTGAAGTGTTCGCCACATCCAAAGGAGATAACCGCATTTTTGAAAAGCAGGGGTACCAGTATTTTTCATTGGATGTTACCGACCGATCAGAAGTAAACAGGTTGATTGAAGAAATTAAACCGGATTGTTTGATCAACACCGCAGCAATGACCAATGTGGATGCCTGCGAAAATGACAAGCCCGGATGCCTTGCATTAAATGTCGATGCGGTCAGATATCTGACAGAAGCCTGTCGCCCTTTTGGAACGCATTTCATTCACATCTCCACCGATTTTGTTTTTGATGGTAAGAAAGGACCTTACCGGGAAGAGGACGTTCCGAATCCACTCAGCTATTATGCGGAATCAAAAGTGAACAGTGAGAATATTGTTATGAAATCAGGTCTGGATTATGCCATTTTGCGGACCATCATTATTTACGGAGTGGTGGATGATGTTCAGCGATCGAACCTGGTGTTATGGACAATAAATTCTCTGGAAGAAGGTAAATCTATAAATGTAATCACCGATCAGTATCGGAGCCCCACACTTGCAGAAGATCTCGCCGATGCATGTATTGCTGCCGCTTTGAAACGCGCAAAAGGAATCTATCACGTTTCGGGTTCGGAACAGGACCTCGACAGTATCCTGAACCTGGTATTTAAAGTTGCAGGATTTTTCCAACTGGATCATACCCTCATTAAACCGGTAACTTCATCACAGTTGAACCAGCCTGCCACCCGTCCTGCAAAAACCGGGTTTATACTGGATCGTGCAAGAAGGGAACTGGGCTATGAACCGCATTCATTCCTGGAAGGTTTGCGCATTATTTCTGAACAACTCGAAAAAAAAGCTCAAAAAGAAAAGCAAAAAAAATGACGGAAATTACTCCGTCATAAAAATCCTTTTGAAACACTGATTCTTTTTTATAGAATCAA
>JANWID010000095.1 GCA_025450095.1 Bacteroidia bacterium
ACGGTTTCCGGATTTGGGAAAATAACATTGAGCGGAACTACCCAGGAGGCAAACTTTTCAATTCCGGGTTCGGGAAAAATTGATGCAATTAATTTGCGAACGATTAAATGCAATGCAAGTATCTCCGGCATCGGTAAATGCATGGTTGATGCCATTGATGAATTAAACAGCCAGATCAGCGGTGCTGGATCTGTCTCGTATAAGACGCGGCCAAAAGTTGTAAATGAAAGCATTTCCGGAATCGGTAAAGTAAAACAAGCGGGTGATAATGGAAATAGTAAAGGCGATGATGATATTGATGATGATGGTGAATCAATAAATGTTCATTCAAATCCCGATACAACGCGGTTGACATTTGGTGAAGATGAGGTTTGGTTTATCGGTAAAAAAGATTCAAAGCATTCAAAAAGAAAAAAGACAAAACCGGTATGGAGAGGTTTTGAAATGGGAATTAACACTTACCTGGATAATGGCGGAACATTTACACTGAGCCCAGCAAAACAAAATTTTGATCTGCGTGTTGAAAAATCGATTTCTGTAGGACTGAATCTTTTACAAGCACAGAAGGAGCTTGGTAATAGCAACTGCTGGATTTTTACTGGACTGGGTGTAACATGGAATAACTACCGGTTTGATAGTGATGTTTATCTCGAGAACGGAGATTATACGAATGCAGTTGTTGACACTACTTCAAACATGGGACATTTAAAATCAAAGCTTGTAGCCGTTTACCTTACTGCGCCTGTCATGTTTGAAGTGTTTACCAGTGAAAAAAAGAAACATGCATTTCATATTGGTATTGGTGGAATGTTTGGAGCACGTATCGGTTCGCATACAAAACAAAAAGTGGAAATAGCGGGAGATGTTTCCAAGCTTAAGGAATTTGATGACTTTAACCTCAGTCCTTTCCGCTATGGTTTCCGTGCAACAATCGGCTATGGACCGTTGAATGTTTTTGCCGATTATTATGCATCTACCTTATTCAGGGAGAATAAAGGTCCGGTACTTTACCCAGTTAATTTTGGTATAACATTGATTGGTTTTTAACCCTTAAAATAAAATTTCGATAAAACAGTTATAAATAACATTGTCACCCTACATCATTTTCATTGCGTCGGCCAGATACAATTAATTGTATAACTTTAAATCATAAAAAACTCACCCTATGAAAACCAAATTACTTACCTACTTACTGTTATTTATTTGTCTGAAATCAATCAACGGCCGAACAATAAATAATTCTAAATGCTGCACCCTATCCAATTCAACTGACCAGTTATTTTACAGCATAGAAGTAAAGAATTCGGCGAATGTTTTTATTACACAGGGAGAAGAAGTTACTGCAACGGTAGAGGAAGTTGAAGGAGAACCGTATCCTGACATAAGATTGACGACAAAGAACAGGATTCTTACAATTGACTCAGAGAAGAATTCGAAGAACGATAAACCGGCAAACGTTTACATAACAGTAAAGGATCTTAAGAAGATTACACTTTCAGGTGCGGGCAACATAACGATTACGAATGAAATAAAAAGCGATCAGCTGGAAATAATCAACCTGGGTACGGGAAAAATAAATGCAGTTGTGAATTCGAAAATTTTAAAGATAAAATCATCCGGCTCCGGTGATGTATCAATTGCAGGAAAAACCAATCGATCGGAAATAAAAATGAGTGGCAGCGGAAATCTGGAGGCTAAAAATCTTAAAGCAAGTATTTGCATAGTTGCATCAACAGGAAGCGGAAACAGTACGGTAGATGCAGAGGATGATCTTACAATTAATATTACCGGAAGCGGAAATGTATATGTTGTGGAGTATCCTGAAAAAATGTACGGTAAAAGTAATGGGGCGGGAAAGGTTGAACTTTTAAAAGCGTAATAAAGAATTTTTCTTCAATGCTTCAGCTTATTCAAAAAATCAATATCCACCGATCCCGTATTCCTGTAAATCATTGTCAGAATAGCGAGACCAACAGCGACTTCGGCGGCTGCAACAGCCATGATAAAGAAAACGAAGACCTGTCCGGCTGCATCGGCAAAATAAGTTGAAAAGGCAGCCAATAAAAGATTCACAGCATTCAGCATTAATTCTATGCACATAAAAATTATAATTGCATTACGGCGGAATAAAACGCCGATAACACCGATGCAAAACAAAAGTGTACTCAGTATAATATAATAGTTGAGCGGAATTACCCGAAATATATTATTTACGTTTTCCATTAGTTAACTTCTTTTTTACCGAGCATTACTGCTCCTACCATTGCTACGAGAAACAGTATGGAGGATATTTCAAATGGCAGCATGAAATCATTGTACAATGTCATTCCCAGGTTTTTTATCATCCCTATATCATTGCCTGCAACAGGCATCGTAGATTCAGCTGAAGAACGGAGAGCGCCAACCAGAACAACCATCAGCAGTCCGCCTGCAACAGTCGCCGAAATTTTCAGCCACTTACTCTTATGAGGTTCCACTTCTGCATTCAGGTTCAGCATCATAATCACATAGAGAAACAGAACCATGATTGCGCCTGCATAAACGATAATGTGTACTGCAGCAAGAAATTGGGCATTTAATAAGACGTAATGACCGGCAATCGTAAAGAATGTAAGTATCAAATAGAGTACTCTATGAACCGGGTTCTTTGATAATACAACCATCAAAGCACAAAGAATAGATGAGAATGAAAGAAAATAAAAAAGAGATAAAATCATTTACTGAATCATTTATTTATTTTAATGTATTGTGTTGATAATTTTTATCCTTCTTAAATTCCAAAACTTCTTTTGTCTGGCGCTTGCTTACATCAACCCTTTCATCAACCGGCTCCACTAACTTATCCTTTCCATAAATAAATTCGTTGCGTTCAAAGGAAGTAGGAACCAGTTTGTCAGTAAGAAAAATTGCTTCCTTCGGGCAGGCTTCTTCGCACATGCCACAGAATATACAACGAAGCATGTTTATCTCGTAAACAGCTGCATACTTTTCTTCACGGTATAATTTTTCTTCGCCTGGATTTCTTTCGTCTGCAATCATTGTTATTGCCTCGGCCGGACAAGCAACGGCACAAAGCCCGCAGGCAGTGCATCGTTCGGCTCCGTTTTCATCACGCTTCAATACATGTTGTCCGCGATATACAGGAGCGAATTCTCTCTGAACTTCCGGGTAATTCACCGTAACCTTCTTCTTAAACAAATGCTTCAATGTAATTCCCATCCCTTTCAGAATAGCAGGCAAATAAATACTCTCCAGGAAAGACATTTCTTTCTTTACTACTACTTTTCGTTTATTTGTTAACGGTTGCAATTCTTGATTAGTTAATTCGTTGATTGGTTATTAGTTATTTGTTATTAGTTATTTGTTATTAGTTATTTATTATTTGTTATTTGTTATTAGCCACTAATAACTTATAACCAGTAACCAGTAACCCTACATCAGTTTCCCAAAATACCACATCGCCAATCCTGTTATAAAGATATTAAAGATTGCAAGCGGTATTAATTTTTTCCATCCGAGATTCATCAATTGATCGTAACGGAAGCGTGGCAAGGTCCAGCGTACCCACATAAAGAAAAATATAAAGAAGAATATTTTTCCGAAGAGGAATAACGTACCTACCATGCTTAATATATTTGGATCGTGAATGAATCTTCCGATGAATGGCATATTGTATCCGCCAAAATAAAGCGTGCTTATGATGGTGGATGAGATGAACATATTGATGTATTCGGCAAACAGGTAGAACCCAAGCTTCATCGAACTGTATTCGGTATGATAACCGCCAACGAGTTCCGTTTCACATTCGGGTAAATCGAACGGAGCACGGTTCGTTTCAGCAAAAGCACAAATCAGGAAGATAATAAATCCTAACGGCTGATAAATGCTGTTCCAGTTTCCTCCTGACTGTTGTTCAGTGATCTCACGCACGCTCAATGTTCCTGTCATCATTACAAGAGCAATTATCGAAAGCCCCATGGCGATTTCGTAGCTGATCATCTGCGAGGATGCACGCAAGGCTCCGAGCAAAGAATATTTATTGTTCGACGCCCATCCGCCGATCATGATTCCGTAAACACCGATTGAAACGACACCGAAAATATACAGTATGCCGATGTTGACATCCGTCGCCTGTAAAGGATAAAACACTCCGCCAATCGTCAATCCTTTTCCCCATGGAATGACTGCGCTTGTCATGCATGCAGTGAGCATGGCCAGACTCGGACCGAGGATAAATAAAAACTTATTGGAAACATCAGGAATGATTTCTTCCTTCATAAACATCTTGACTCCGTCAGCCAGTGGCTGCAAGATTCCGAATGGTCCGGCACGGTTTGGACCTAACCTGTCCTGCATGAAAGCCGCAATCTTTCTCTCGGCATAAGTCGAATACATGGCAACGACAAGCGATACCAGGAATACCGATACAATGATTACGATCTTTACTATGATATATGTTGAAATCATTTATCAGAATTATTTTCGTTTGATGAAAGCAAATTTCCGGCAGGAACTACCTGTACATTATTCAACAGCGGTTTGTGATTCGGCTCATTCAATGTATAATGATTTTGTGAAATAACAGAATGCCTGCTGATATCGGCCGGGCCATCAATCGTCCAGTCAGAAGTTTGTTTTTTATCAAAACGACACTCGTTGCAAATCCAGTCGATCACTTCACCGTATTTATCTTTCCTGCCGGTAACACGGAAGACGTCGTTGCCTTTCATCCAGAGATGAACTTTTCCCGAACATTTTTTACAATCGCGGTGAGCATCAACAGGGTTTACATACCATACGCGACTTTTGAAACGAAACGTGCGGTCGGTCAATGCACCTACCGGACAAACATCAATCATGTTTCCGGAAAAATCATTGTCGATGGCTTTCGTAATATACGTGCTGATCTCTGAAACGTCACCCCTGTTCATGACTCCCTGCGAACGGTGATCAGTCAACTGGTCGGCAACTTTCACACAACGGTAACATAAAATGCATCGCGTCATGTGAAGTTTTATTTTTTCACCGATGTCGATTTTATCAAATGTACGACGTGGAAATTCGTAACGTGTTTTTTCGAGTCCGTGTTCGTAAGCGAGATCCTGCAAATGACATTCGCCTGCCTGGTCACAGATCGGGCAATCGAGCGGATGGTTGATCAACAAAAACTCAACGACACCGCGACGGGCTTCGAGTAAATCAGGCGCTGTAATATTCTGCACTTCCATTCCATCCATGACGGTTGTCCTGCACGATGCGACCGGTTTCGGCATCGGACGCGGATCTTTTTCAGAACCTTTTGTCACTTTCACAATACACGTTCTGCAATAACCACCACTCGTTTCCAGTTTTGTATAATAGCACATGGCGGGCGGAACGATTTCTCCTCCAATCATGCGTGCTGCATTGAGGATGGTAGTTCCATCGGGTACTTCGATTGTTTTTCCGTCAATTGTAACTCTCGCCATTTTCTTTTTCTCCTTCGCGTCTTTGCGTCTTTGCGAGAAAAAAATCTCGCGCAAAGACGCAATGGGGATTTATAATGCTGTTACTCCTTTTTCCAATTTATTTTTAATCGGTATTTCTTTTACTAAATTTTCAAATTCACTCCGAAAGTGTCTTATCGCACTAGCAACAGGCCAGGCCGCAGCATCACCTAGTGGACAAATTGTTTTTCCTTCGATCTTTGATTGTATATCCCACAGCAAATCTACATCGCTTTTTTTCCCATGTCCTTCGAGCAAACGATGTAAAACCTTTTCCATCCATCCCGTGCCTTCGCGGCAGGGCGAACATTGTCCGCAACTTTCGTGGTGATAAAACCGCGTGAAGTTCCAGAGATTTTTTACGATGCTCGTTGTTTCGTCCATTACGATAAATCCTCCGGAACCAAGCATGGTGCCTGTTGCGAAACCACCATCGGCCAACGATTCGTATGTCATTAGTCTTGGTTCTCCGTTTGTAGTTTTCAAAATAAGATCTGCCGGTAGAATTGGAACCGAAGATCCGCCGGCAACAACTGCCTTCAGTTTTTTATTTCCTAAAATTCCTCCGCAATATTCTTCGCTGTAAATAAATTCTTCAACAGGAATTCCCATTTCTATTTCATACACACCGGGTTTATTGATATGTCCGCTGGCGGAAATAAGTTTTGTTCCCGTACTTTTCCCGATTCCGATTTTTGCATATTCATCTCCGCCATCATTTATAATCGGAACGACAGCGGTAATGGTTTCAACATTATTAACAACAGTTGGACAACCATACAACCCGGCGACTGCTGGGAATGGCGGTTTAATTCTCGGGTTACCGCGTTTTCCTTCGAGAGATTCCAACAATGCGGTTTCTTCTCCGCAGATATAAGCGCCGGCTCCGACGTGTACATAAATTTCGTGTGAGAAATCGGTACCTAAAATATTTTTACCGAGCCAGCCATTCGCTCTGGCTTCTTCGATTGCTTTTTCTAAAATGTGAATGATGTAATAATATTCCCCCCTGATATAGATATAGGATGTGTTTGCACCAAGAGCAAAACTCGATGTGATCATTCCTTCGATAAGCAGGTGAGGAATTCGCTCCATCAGGTACCGGTCTTTAAAAGTTCCGGGTTCTGATTCATCAGCATTAACGACAAGGTAACGTTCAACTCCGGGAGGCTTTGCGAGAAAGCTCCATTTCATTCCGGTAGGAAAACCCGCACCACCGCGACCACGCAATCCGCTTTTCTTTACTTCTTCGGTAACTGCATCAGGAGCCATCGACTTCAAGGCCTTTTCTACAGAAGCATAACCATTATGTCTCCTGTAAACTTCATACGATGAAATTCCGGGAACATAATCATACTTAAGAAGAAGTTTCTTACTCATAATCAGGTAGTACTTTTTTCGGGTATATCAAGATATGTTTTACGTTTACCTTCGTTACGAAACCGCTCTAAAAGTGAATCTGTTTTTTCAAAGGTGAGATTTTCATAAAAGTCAGGGCCTACTTGCATCATGGGGGCA
>JANWID010000096.1 GCA_025450095.1 Bacteroidia bacterium
AAGAGCGATGATACGTTCATGAAACAAAGTTCAGGAGCGCACACTCCTTAATTAAGGGAGAGGTAGAAAAGTTTTGAATATCACCATGTTAATTAACGTTTCGAACAGTAATGATTTCAAATCCCGTGCAGCATCCAAATGTAATCGCGAACAGAAATTCCGCCGCCCGATTCGCCGCCCAGGATTTGTAATCCGCCGCCCGGGATTTGCAATCCCGGGCAAAAAAATGAGAGGATCTGTGATCCGCATTTAGGAATTTTCGCCGCCCGGGATTTGCAATTTCGGGCAAAAAAATTAGAGGATCTTTGATCCGTTTTTATGAATTTAATGGAGACCTTCGCGGATAAAATATCCCCACATTTCTTAGCACAGGATTTCAAATCCATTTCAGCATCGAAATGTAATCGCAGGCGGAAATCGCCTGATGTAAATCATAGAATAAACACTCGAAACTCATTTCCTAAAATCAATAATTAATTTTAATATTGTATTTATGTTACCCTCACCAAACACAAAGTTCCTGCTGCGTTGCGGTACCTGGTCATCGCTGTATTATGTAGCTATCAACATCATCATTCCACAATTTTATGAAGGGTACAGCATGATGACCTATACGGTCAGTGAGCTTTCGGCAATAAATGCACCTACCCGATTACTATGGATCCTGATGGTGATCCCGTACCCAATATTATTCTTCGCATTTGGCCTGGGCTTACTTAAAGCAGCAGGTGACAACCGGATGTTACGAATAACAGGAGGATTGGTAGTCGCCTATTGCATCTTTAATATTTACTGGCCACCTATGAATATGCGCGGTGAAAATGTTTCGATTACCGACACCCTTCATATTGCCTGGGCTATTATAACAGTTTCAATGATGTTTGTAATTATGGGTTTGGGCGCAGCAGCACTTGGACACCGGTTCCGGGTGATCACTATGATCTTTATTTTATTACTGGCCTTTTTCGGTTATCTCACCGCACTGGAATCGCCAAACATACCTGTTGACGGACCAACTCCCACTATCGGATTGTGGGAGCGACTCAACATGGGTGTATTTTTTATTTGGGTGATTGTTTTTGCAGGAGCAGTGGAGAAGAAATTCTTAGGTCCCGTTTTCCAGCCAGCAGTAGGCAGCCAGCAGTTAAAAAAATAAATACTTCCGGTTACTAACTGCATACTGCATACTGCCGACTGCCGACTACCTACTGCTGACTACCTACTGCTGATAAATCATCATTGAATCTAATCTGTATTCTGTACATCCGATTCCGCGTTTATATAGAATCCCTGCCCGACGACAGGCGGGTGTAATCAGTACCCACCTAATTACAAAGTAGTATAAATTCTACCATAATACAGAAATTATTGTAAAATGCCCTGAAAATGCACATGGTAGGGGCTATACGCTAAATTTTAGAGAGAATTAACTTTGGTATTTCGTGGAGGATACTATATTTGCGATAATCTAAAAACTTAATCTTTTAAAATAAAATGAAAAGAAAGAATCTATTATGGGTATCAGGGTTGATGTCGATCCTGGCTTTGACAAATTACAGTTGCAAAAAGGATGACGATGATAACAAAAGTGCTGGAGGAGGAACAACCGTCGCAGCGGTGATGACTGCAAAAGTTGACGGAGTTGCGTGGGCATCAGTGACCAGCAATACTTCAGGCAGCATTATTAATAATGTATCCAACCTCACCGGCCAGGCTTCCGATGCTTCAGTCATCACCTTTACAGTGCAGGAATCATTTGTTTTGGGTGAATCGTATGATTTAGGTCCTGCCAGCGGAAATGCAGGTGTTCATACAGTACAGGGGGCTTCATCATCATGGGCTTCACATGCAAATGTCAATTGCAATGGACAGATAACTATTACATCTCTTGATGCTACTAATAAAAAAATGGGTGGTACATTCAGTTTCAAAGGGTATAATGCAATTGCAAACACCTATCATGAAATTACAGAAGGTGTGTTTTCAAATGTGCCTTACGTAACTTCACTCAGTGGTGGCGGAAACAATACGTTTACTGTTAAGATTGATAATGTAACTTTTGCACCGGCAATAATCACCGGTACATTGCAGGGTGGCAACCTGGTGATTAACGCTGCCGATAACGCGGGTTCAAAAGCAGTAGGGCTGCAGATTCCACCCGCCATTGCTGTCGGAACATTTCCTTTAGAGCTCTTCACTACATATTCAGCACAGTATAATCCGAATCAGTCTACATTTACTGGTGCGACATCGGGCTCACTCACGATTTCATCACATAACACTACAACCAAGAATATTGTAGGAACCTTCAATTTTGTTTCTGAACCATTCCCGGCAGGAGGTCCTCCCACTTATGCCCTCACTAACGGTGCATTCAATATAACTTACCAATAGAAATATCTCAACCCTTAGTACAACCCGGTTACTTATGTGACCGGGTTTTTTATTTTCCTGAATGTAAAGTCTATATTTACATTACAAAGGGCAGGGGATTACATCCGCCTGCCGTCAGGTAGTGATCCGTGGTCTCGGTGCAAGGGATTTAATTACAGATTACAGATGTATTAGTCTTAATCATCTGTAATCCTATCCCACCGCTGCGACCTTGACATCTGTAATCCCCTGCCTCTACAAAATAGTTAATTTTAAAAATCTATGACAACAACATGCAATTTAAACAGGCTATATTGTTTTCTTTTTGTTATTGTTATTTTGACTTCCTGTAGCCGGCGCAAAGAGCACAAAGAAGAGCAGATTCGTGTTGCGGATGAAGATTCCGTTGATATAGCTGACACCACAATGAACTCCATCAGCGGTACTGTGAGCTGGAACCAGATCGCTTCAGCACCCAATACCGTTGTCCTGACCGGGCTTCCCGATCACAGGTTGGTAACAGTTTATAAACAGAAACCTGAGCAACAAACACCCGGACGGATCTATAAGTATTCCAGCTACAATGAAAGTTATTACAACGAAGGTAAATTTGAAGATGAACATTTCATGCCGGGCATAGACATAATATATGGTTATAACCTTTTGAACCTTGCCCATTATGACCTGAAAGCTGAAAAATTGAATTTCCTGTTTTCTCACCCCGTCCTGGTTAAGACGCTATATTTTCCATGCTACGAACAGGATTCTCTCGATGGAAAACCTATCAATCGTAATTTTTTCCTGGTATCGGTATATGATGAGGATACGAACCGCGATACATTATTGAACAGGAAGGATCTTCGCAGGTTCTATCATTTCGATTCTACAGGTACAGTAAAAACCAAATTGGTTCCCGATAATTATTCGGCAGTGCGTTCAGAATACGACCCCATGAACGATGTGATGTACATTTTTGCAAGGCACGATGAAAATAAGAACGGAGTGATCGAAAAAACCGAACCGATGCATGTTTTCTGGGTTCGGTTGAAGGAGCCTACGATTTTTAAGAAACTTTATCAATAAAATGGAAAACGAATTAAACGGATGATCATGTCTCATAATTTTCAAATGCAATCCGCGTAAATACGTGTTCTCCTTTTTATGGCATTCCGGATTGCTATATAGCAGTTTATGGTTGTATAATTAATTCAACACTTTTTCCAACAAACGGGATATATTTTCCGTGGGGAATGTTTTCCCCAGAGAGAATATATCTGACTCCGGAAATTTTTTAACCCAATACTCCGGCATAAAACACCCTGTTATAAGAACATGGCAGTTTAAAAGGTTCGTGAGATTCCAGGCAACATTTATTCACGGCAGTTAGTCATACTTCAGACGTGGCTGGCACAGTTTTTTAATTGTCATATGTGAAATTCCATATGGGCATATGCCCGGGAAATGTGAAAATCACTTTCATTATTAACTAATTATTAATCTTTAAATTCAAAAAATCATGGCAACTAACCAGGAGAAAAACAAAGACAGGGAAAGTTCTACAAAGGAAAACACCCCAATGGAACAACGCGGACGTTCGGATGCCGAAAAATCAGCAGGAACCCCTCGTCGTGATGATGATCGTACTCAAAGCACCCGTCCCGGGTCGAAAAAAGAAGACGATATAGATCGCGATGATGAAGATCTTGATACCCAACGTGGCGATCGCGGTAAAAGCGGCAATCGCTAAGTAGAACTGGCCTGGAAAATCCTTAAGGGGGTTTTCCGGGCTTTTTTGTAAAGAAGGATGAGGAGTATGGAAAAACAAAAACATGAAAAGAACGGAACATAACAATATTTTTAAGCAAAAAGTTGCTTCAGGAAATCTTGCTTTTCGGAAATTATTTGAAGACGAGTTGAGGGAAATGTACTGGTGCGAAAATGCGATTGCACAGTCATTACCGAAAATGATAAAACGATCTACTTCAGAAATGCTCGTAACCTATTTTTACGAGCAATTATTTTTTATTAAGGAGCAAATCCTCCGGTCAGAACACCTGTTCCGACTTTTAGGATGTTTCCCCAAGGCAAAAAAAAGCCTTGCCATGGAGGGAATATTAAAGGAAGCTGCCGAATCGATGAAGGAGATTGTGGCTATTGTCAGAGATACCGGAATAATAAGTGCAGCACAGAAAATCATACATTATGAAATTGCTGCATATGGTTCGCTACACGTGGTGGCCGGTGAACTGGGTCTTCAGCAAGCAAAGCTGATCCTGATGCAAACACTGCATGAAAAGAGAAATTCGGAAAGCAAACTGATGAAAATAAATCCGGGTCAGGAGACCGGAACAAAACTGCCTACTGTAAAAACCATGGGGTATGCCGGATAACCATACTAAATGTGAATTGTGGTTAACAGTCTAAAAAGATATGCGAAATAGCAACAATAATTAAAATAACAGCCAGACATTTTTAACCAATACCGCTACTTATGAAATATACGACGAACACTGTAAATCAAATAACCTTAACAACAAATACAATGAAACTTCGGGTTATATTATTAATATGGGTGATAGCAATTACAGGAGCTATAGCTACCAAGCACACTCTTACCGGATCAGCAAATGCCAGTGAAAATGGATTTGCATTTTCAACTTCTGATGATGATATGCAGGGATGGTCAAAAGCATCCCGCATGGCCGCCATGATGATGAAGAAAAAGTATGGAGAACCTACAGAAAAAACTGCTTCTATGATGATGTGGAAAAACAACGGACCATGGAAAAAAACGATAGTTTTTGGAAAGGAAGTGAATCATGAATTTCCAATGCAACATGCTGATGTAATGCAGCAGTTTATTGAATACCGGGTACCTCCTGAAAAATTCGATGACCTCGCAATATTCGATGGCAGTATTGTTTGTAATCGGACAAACGGTGAAATTTCAGCACGGTGCGATAAGGAAGAAGCAAACTTCCTGGCGCTTAATCTGGCTAATGATATAATTACCGGAAAGAAAGATGTAAAATCCGCACGGGATTTTTATGCTAAAACTGTTCATGAAATGATTAATGGCGCAAAGCCGGAGTATATGCAAAAACTCATGTTCGACGGTTCAATGGCAAATGCAGCGGACGAAGACAAGCGTAGCTCGTTCATTACCGATGATGATGTTGCCAAAGCGAAAAAAATGATGGAAATGGATGAAAAAAATCTACCAAATGAAGGTATGTAAAATAAAATAAATGTTTAATTAAATCAAAAACCATTAAAATGAGTAAAACAGTTAAATTTTTAGGAATGGTGGCGATTTGCACGCTGGCTGTATTTTCGTCATGTAAAAAAGAAGATGATTTGATCAGCACTCCGCAGGATGGTACTCAGGTACCCGATTTCACAGAACGCGGAACAAACCCCGATGAAACAGATCTTGCAAATCCAAATGACCGGATCAGCCTTACAGGTTATTTATATACCGAAGGAAATGAAGCGGGAACTAACCAGATTCATATGTTCCATCAGAATATGGATGGCTCCTTAACTTACACTGGCGTTGTTGCATCTGGTGGAGCCGGAAGTAACGTTGCATTAGGTTCACAAGGCGCATTGGCACTTTCCAGGAATAATGAATGGCTGTTTGCCGTCAATGCAGGTGATAATTCAATATCATCTTTTAAAGTGCATAACGATGGTAGTCTTACTTTAATGGATACTGAAGGTTCAGGAGGAACAAATCCTGTCAGTGTTTGCGTATGGAGACATTTTGTTTATGTTGTAAATGCAGGATCTGCGGATATCAACGGATACTCCGTAGATCAGAATGGTGATCTGACTGAAATACCGGGAACCAATCTTTCGTTGAGCGCCGCTGGTGCTGGTGCCGCGCAAATCGCATTCAGTCCAAATGGAGAATACCTATATGTTACAGAGAAAATGACCAATATGATCACTTCATTTGAAGTGGATGCGAACGGTGTTGCGACAGCTGATATTTCTTTTGCTGCAACAGGAGTTACACCTTTTGGTTTTTCAATTGCACGCAACCATTTGATAGTTTCGAATGCCGGCATGGGTTTGCCTGGAGCAAGCACAGTCACTTCTTACGGAGGTGTGAATTCTGGTAATCTTGTTTCGGCAAACGGTGCTGTGGCCAATAACCAGACAGCATCCTGCTGGGTTGGATTAACAAAATATGAACGTTTCGCTTACATAACGAATACGGGTAGTGATAATATTTCTACATATTATGTTTCTCCCTGGGGATTTATTTATCTTGTAAACCCTGCAACTGTTTCCACAGGTGATGCACCAATTGATATCTGCGTTGCCAGTAACAATTACTATGTTTACAATTTAAATTCCATGTCACATAACATTACCGGTTTTCGCAGAACATTGCTAGGAGGCCTGGCTCCCGTAAGTACTACACCAGGGCTACCGGATTTCGCCGCAGGCCTTGTTGCCTGGTAAATATTAATAATTTCAAAAACTTAAATAATATGCGGAACTTTACGGTTTCGCATTTTGTTTTGCTACCCCTGATTCAGCATGACAAACAATAGTAAACATTCTTTCCTTTACCGGAACAGCCTGAGCATTGTCATGCTTACGTTGATGCTGTTTTTTGTTTTCGGTCAGTTTATCACCGGACTTAAAGTTTATAATGAGGAGCGGGAAGAAGCGGGTGCGTCAGCAATATCATCAATACAGTATATAAACAGCGGCCATTTCCTCCAGTCAACTTTTGAAAACTGGGAGAGTGAATTTTTGCAGATGGCTTTCTATATTTATTTCACCATTTTTTTAAGGCAAATGGGTTCTGCTGAATCAAAAGATCTCGATAAGAAAGAAGAAGTGGACAGGGACCCAGTTAAACGTCCGGGAGCTCCATGGCCTGTCCGGAAAGGTGGCTGGATATTAAAACTGTATAACCATTCACTGACAATTGCTTTCGCAGTGTTGTTTTTATTTTCCTTTTCAATTCATTTTTATGGAAGCATGAAATATTATAATGAAATACAAATTCAGGAAGGAATGGCAACAGAGAGTGCCGGTGATTATATTACTAATCCGAGGTTCTGGTTTGAGTCATTTCAAAACTGGCAGAGCGAATTCCTGGCCGTGGCTGCTATCGTTTTACTTTCAATATGGCTCAGACAAAAAGGTTCACCCGAGTCAAAACCCGTAGATACTCCGCATTATGAAAATGGTTAATTACAAATCAGTCATACGTATTGTTATAGCAATCTGCATTATTTTACTGCAGTCGTGTGAACGTTTCGATTATAATATTTACGAGACTAACCGTTACGATGCACCTCCAAAAGCAGCCACAGCATTCAATATCGAACAACTTCAAAAACTTCCCTGGAAAGACACACTTCGTGTGATTTTTACCGGTGATCCGCAACGCTATTACGATGAGCTGGAAGAAATGGTGGAAGCTATTAACCAGGTACCTGATCTCGATGCGGTCTTTGTGGCAGGTGACCTGGTCGAATTTTCAGTTGCGCATGAGTACGAATGGGTGTGCGAGCAGCTTGTTCGTTTATATCCTCCGTTTATTACTGTTATTGGCAATCATGATTGCCTGGCCAATGGGAATGAAATATACAAAGACATTTATGGCCCGTTGAATTATTCGTTCACAGGGAACGGAATAAGATTCGTAATTCATAATACCAATAGCCGTGAATTCAATTTCAACGGATCCGTTCCCGATCTAAACTGGATGGAACAATAACTGGTGGATGAAGAAAATTACAATCATGTTATTTTCATGTCGCATGTACCACCGGACAATGTAGATTTTGATCCTGCACTGGCGGAAGGTTACAAACAAATAATCCGAAATACCCAAAGCACCATTTTTAGTGCGAACGGACATCGCCACAATTTTGCGCTTGCCCAGCCATTCAATGATGGTATTTGGTATCTAAATACATGCAGTCCCGGAAATGGTTATTACGCTTATGTTGAAATATACCCAAACAACGAAACGGAACCTAAGTTTAGCTGCACTTTTGTTCCTTTTTATTAGCCCGGCATATTCGCAGCATATGCGGCAGCCGGTAAAATGGTACCAACCCGATGGTGCTGTGATCACCTATGCCGGTGGTTTCGGTATGCTTTCTACAGGAATTCATATGCAGCCCCGTAAACGAATTGGACTGGAAATAACAGCCGTATATACGCCTCCCCGATATGGAAATATATGGACGGTAAACATGCTGGCTTCAACAAGTATTTTCAGAATTAAACCGATGCCTGAAATTTCACTCGGACTCAGTGGTGGGTTCTTTGTAAATTTTAATATCGGGAAAAATATTTATGTAATATGGCCTGACCGTTATGATAAAAATTATTACTGGTGGAATTCTTCAATCCGTTATGGTCCGTTTCTCGATGGAGATATCAACTGGCATCCTTCCGGTTCAAAATGGGAGTACACTACATTTTTACAGTGTAATACCAACGATCTGTATATCGCCAGTTGGTTTTATAACACCAGCGAAATGAAATTAATTGATATGATGGTATTTGGTGCGGGGATTCGTATAAAAAAACATAAAAATCCGTGAAACGCCTTTAAATATAGGTGTTTCGAAGGGTTAATGGCTTGTTTTTTGTGCCATAGCCAGCAATGAGAATACTTTTATGTTTATTGTTTTGTTTAATCCTGAATGCCGGCTTTTCCCAGGAAACCACAAATATCCTGGATAATACCCTTTTTAGTTGTAGTTATTATGGGGAAGAACTAAAGGGACACATAAAGGAATACCAAACAAAGGATAGTGCTTACGCAATCATCCGCAACATCGTAGCCATTGTTGGTTTGAAACCAAATTTTGAAGTTCGTTCCGCAAACATACCGAACGCAGCCGCAGTAGTTTATAAAGGAACACGGTATATTTTATACAATGATCGGTTCATTAGCCAGGTAAATAAATCAACAGGAAGCAGGTGGGCTGCAGTCAGCATTCTTGCACATGAAGTTGGTCATCATTTAAACGGACATACGTTGCTGAATAGTACCAGCCGGCCTGATATAGAGTTGGAAGCTGATGAGTTTTCAGGTTTTGTATTGAGAAAAATGGGCGCAAGACTAGTCGAAGCGCAAGCGGCAATGAATTATACAACCAATTTTGAGCCTTCCGTTACGCATCCGGAAAAGGATGCCCGACTGGTTGCCATTGCATCCGGATGGAACAGTGCACACGCACAAATGATCGGCAAGAGCATTCCTCCAAAAACTGATTTCAATCTTGAAATACCTGTTGCTTCCGTGAAGCTTCCTCCAAAAGAACTTCCGGTGCTCGACGAAAAATATATTGCATTTGATGTTTATTTTAAAAATGATCCGGAAGGGAATTATTATGTCACTATCCGGAATAACCTGGTAAAAGTTGATAACAAAAAACTTTACATGGCAGGAGTTATGGCGCAGTCAAATAAAAAGTATTACATAGGTATGTTCTACGACAAGCAGTTCAATTATCTCTACATCACAAAAGATCTTTATATAGTTAATGGTGCCGGACGTTTAGTAGGAAGTATGAAGCGCCGGACTTTTCCTTTTAACATACAGTAGATACGAATTCATTATTTGCGCGGAACGGATGGGTACGGATTACGGATTCTTTGATATCCCGGACCGGATGTACGGATTACAGATACATCAAAATGAATTGGAATCCGTAGTCCGTACATCCGTTCCGCGACGATCTGAATCTGTAATCCGTACATCCGTTCCGCGAGGGCCTGAATCTGTAATCCGTACCCATCCGTTCCGCCGAGTTTCTGCCTTCAGGTTTGCTTTCATCCATTAATAATATCTCCGCCATTGATATGAATCATCTGGCCGGTGATGTAGGAACTTTCTTCGCAGGCGAGCCACACATAAGCGGGAGCTACTTCCTGCGGATATCCCGCCCGCCCCATAGGAGTATCCTGTCCGAATTTTTCAAGATGATCTGCATCAAACGAATAAACTACTAACGGTGTCCATATTGGTCCGGGAGCCACGCCATTAACTCTTATCTCACGGTCGGCAAGACTTTCGGCAAGCGAACGGGTGAATGTTACAATAGCTCCTTTTGAAGATGAATAATCAACAAGGTGTTCACTGCCACGATAGGCAACCACGGAAGCCGTGTTGATGATTACGCTTCCCGATTTCATTACCTCGAGAGCGGCAATCGAAAAATAAAAAAAAGAAAAAATATTTACGGAGAATGTACGTAACAACTGTTCCTGGGTAATGGAGGAAATATCCGGTGATTCTTCGTGGGTACCTGCATTGTTGACAAGAATATCGAGCCTTCCAAAATACTGGTAAGTATCATAAACAACTTTCCTGCAAAATGATTCTAAACTTATGTCACCACGGAACAGCTGGCAATCCTGTCCTTCTTCCTTTACCAACCGGGCTGTCTCTTTTGCGTCGTCATCGCTTTCGAGATAAACAATGGCAACATCGGCACCCTCTCTCGCATAATGCAATGCGACCGCCCGTCCAATACCGCTGTCACCGCCGGTAATGATAGCAACTTTATTTTTCAGCTTATCGGTGCCTTTATAGCTACTGCGGATATAGGGTTTACTTAAATGAGATTGAAATTTGACTTTATCCTTTTCACCACTCTTCGCAATATTAGTTTGCCTGGATTTTACAGTCATGGGAGAATAGTATTAAAAAATTTATGATGAAGTAAAAATGAAAATTCTCCTTAAAAGAAAAGTGTTGCTACCTGCATAAAGAGCAGGCAGCAACCTATTTTGGGGGGAGAGAACTGTATTGAGAAATTAATTCATATCGGACCGGCGTTGCTCCTTGTCCATTTGATTCATTTTTTCGTCCAGGCTGGTAGCCATTTGAAGATGTTCTCTTACAATGGGTAGCCCTTTTACAAACAACGCACGGATATCGGCATCTTCAGCCTTCGTTCCTTTTTCATATAAATCGACTGATTTTTTATGTGAAGCAACCAGCATATCCACATATTCTTCATTTACATCAACAGCAGACTTTTTATTGAATGCTTCCAGGTCATCAGCCTGGCTTTTTGTAAGTTCTGTAGGAAGAGAAATTTTCTTGTTTGTAGCTATTTGGCGGATCCGGTTGTTCATGTCGGTATGCGTACTGATCATTGTAGCCGCTATTTTCTTCACATCCTCCATCACGGTACGCGCCTTAATGCTTTCAGCAAGCCGGATTTCCATCATACCACTGCTGAATGCATCAACAAGCAAATTTGCGTCACTTGCATCAGCGAACTTAACTTCGTTGCGATCCTGAGCATCTTTCTTATTGTTGGTTTGTGCATTTATTACAAACGGAACAACCGCTATCAGTAATGAAATCAGCCATTGCGCCTTTATTTTAAATGTTTTCATTTTTAAATATTTTTGAATTTAATTTCCGGTTTATTATAACGGTTATAACACTTGCAATAATTAATTGCACACGAACCGTCCACAAGCATGTCTGTTTGTAAAAATTATGCCAGAGCAGAATACCAATGGTTTCAATAGCTGCTGCAAATATTTTGGGAAAAAAAATTCGCAACCCCGAAATATTTCGGGAAATATTTTTCGCTATACCACACATTTTCAATTGAAAAAATCCAGATGGATCCAGGTAGTAGCACATATTTCCCTAACGGGAAGTTAATTCTACAATTACACTAAATGGGGTAAATTATTCTGCTGTGAATATGAGACGTTTATTTTATGATAACGTCGTGGCATTATTTTTTGAGAAAATGTTTTCATGGAACCTCTGTAATTCTTTTCGACCGCCCTGTAGTAAATATGCCGGGCAGTAAAAAAGATCATCAGGGATTTCATATGATATTACCTTATTCATCATTTAAAAATTTATTAAAATGTCACAAAACAAAAACAAGAAGGACACGGATGAGAAAAAATCCGGTTATGGAAGCCTGTACAATCAGGAATCTTCCGAGTCGTACGACACCAATGACACAACCGAATCCAGTGAGACAATGAAAACAGGGAGCGCTGAAAAACAAACAACAGGTCTGAGTTCGGGGCAGGAGACTAAAAAAGAAACTTACGAATCAACTTCCGGAATGTCAGGATCACAGTCCGGTCAAAGTGGAAAAACTTCAACCCGTTCTTCAGATAATACCGCTTATGGAAATGAAGAACTTCGCAACCAGGATGAGGATCAGCGATCCGGCTCGTATAGCCAGAGTGAAAAAGGGCGTCAGTCACAGTATGGCAATCAATATGGAGGTTCACAAAACTACGGTCAGGGCCAATCCGAACAAGGTTCTCAAAACTATGGTCAGAGTGATCAATCCAGGGGCTCTCAGAATTATGGTCAGAGTGACCAGTACAGGCAAGGTTCTCAGAACTATGGACAAAGTGATCAGTACAGGCAAGGCACTCAGGGCTACGGTCAGAGTGGACAATACGGACAAAGCCAGGGATCACAACAATTCCAGGGATCCCGTTATCAATATCCCGAACAGGATTACAGATCACAGGAAAGTGGAAGATATGGTTATGATCCTTATTCGGAATATGGTCAGTACGATCCACGAAACCAACAACGTTCGCAGTATGGTCAGGGACAATATGGTTCGCAATATGACCGCGGTTACGAGCAGGAATCACAGTATGGTGAGCGATCTCAATATGGCCGTTACGGAGGACAGTTTGGACCATATGGACCTGAGCGTTATTCCGGATATGGAAATCAATACAATCCGGGCAGACAATTTCAGGGCAACCGTTATGGTCAGGAGTCTGGCTACGGCACCCAGTACAATCCCGGACAATATACAGGATACGGAACACCATATGGCCGGGAAGAATATCATGGCCGCTACGGTTACGAACAACCATGGAACCAGTCATCCAATTATGGCGGATCTTTCGGGAGTTCCTACGGAAGTAATCCAAATTACGGAGGTCGTTTTGATCAGGGCAACCGTGGCATGATGAGTAATGAACCTTTTGGTCCGTACGGCCGTGAAAATTATCGCGGCAGAGAAGAAGATTACGGACGTGGTTATGGAGATTATCGTGGCCAGGGAACATACCGTTCAGAAGAAGAACGTTATGGTGAAAGCCGGATGGGACGTCAGGGTGACCAATTTGAAAGAGGTTATCCGGAAGAGCGTGATTATGGTCGTAACGAAGGAAATCGTTATGAAAGTTCACGTCGTAATCGTGATGATGATGAGCGCGAAGAATACGGAATGGATAACGGGAGTCGTCGTGAACGCGATTACGAACGTTCCGGGCAATCTCGTCGTTCAGCTTCTCGTTCCCGCAGGAACAAATCGCAGTACTCTAACACCTAATTTTTAAAAGAGCCTCCGGTATCGCTATACTTATTCATAGTGTCGTAGTGATATCCGGGGGTTTCTTTAAATTAATTTATCATACATCAAATAATAAATGGAAAAGACATCCCAGCCTTTTGAAACTCAAGGGCACGATCTGACTGGCAATGCTTCGCTGGAATTTTATGATAATGAAAGCATCAGTTCTTTTGTATCACTGATTCCCGGAATGGATATCAACCGGTTTGAACCGGTAGCATTAAAAATTTTTATTTCCGGTGAAACTCCCCTGATAACTCTTTATGCAAAAATAATCGATGCCGATGAAAAGGCCGTTTTGGATAATAAAGTTATGGTACGAAAATTCAAGTCGCCAATTTCCTGGAAAGAGTTATTTAAATTTGTGAAAAGCTTTGATCTTGTTGTTCACAACGGTAATTATAACCTGGAGGAAATTGAAGTTGACAGGAAATGAAGAATCTGTAGGCTTCAACCTGCAGTCATGGTGAGCAGAGTCGAACCATGACTGCATGCTTTCAATATACTTTATAGAAGTTTTTCAACCAGCATCATCATTTCCAGAAATGCTTTTCTTCGGATAGCAAAAGGATTTCCACGAAAATGTTTAACAAGCTTTAGCATTTTTTTCTCCCGTAATACACAGAGGAAAATAGTTCCTGCCGGATGCCTTGTTGTGGGATCTGCAGCAGCAACTCCTGTAACGGCACCGTATATATCCGCTTCAATCACCTGGTACAGATTTTTGGCCAGCGTGCTGGTTACCTGCATGGATTCTGCAGAATATTTTTTAAGCATTACCGATGGTACAGACAGGAGATTTCGTTTTACGTCACTGTGATAACATATTACCGATCCCATAAAAAAACGGGAAACGTCCTTAATGCATCCCAACCTGCTGGCAATAAGACCACAAGTAACGCTTTCCGCTAAAGCAAGACGTAACTGTTGACCCTTGATTTTTTTAATGACCCGGTTCACCCGCACATCCATCACTCCGAGGTTTGGTATTACCTGGAGATGGCAATACCCTGGTTTCCGGAATACATATTCACTACAGGGCGGGAATTCCTGTTCCTGCGGATATGTTCACGTAGTGCACGTATATTGGTTGTGCCTGTTTCAACAATGGCGCGCCCGAGTTCTTCAATGGTAATATTCCATTTCCGGGCCCACTCGTAAAGTTCATGGTAGTTTTCCGGATGCAGTACTGCATCGCTTCTTAGAAAGAATGTCATATTAATGTGGTATGTTTGATTTTAGACTATTAAATTCTGATTCCGGTATTTTATAAAAGTGGAGGTTCACATTGGCGGGACCGTTAATGACTTCACCGGTACTTGTAAAACGGCTGCCGTGGCATGGGCAATCCCAGCTTTGCTCATCTCCATTCCATTTAATTATACAACCCAGGTGCGTGCATTCCGCATCCACGATATGAAAGTTGTGATCAAAAGACCGGAACACTCCGTATTTCTTTCCGTCGATCCGGATAATCTTTCCGTCGCCAGGATCCAGATCATCTATACTTTCATCTGGATTACGGGGTTTTGATTTCAGATAGTCCACCAGGCCGGTCGCGACTTCCTCAATAAAAGTTTTACCGGCTTTCAAACGGAATCGTGAAGGCTTGTAAATGGATTCATATTCATTTTTATTACCAAGAATAAGGTCTGTGATCAGCAAACCTGCAATGGATCCATATGTTAATCCGTTTCCGCAATCACCGGTTACAATATAAATGTTGCCCTTGTCGAGCGGGTTGCGCCCGATGTAACCAAGTCTGTCAAACGAATACAAAACCTGTCCCGACCAATTGTACATAACTTCATTCACAGGAAAATTTTCCCGCAGCCATTTTTCAAGTGCATGGTACCTTGATTCCTCATCCGGATTTTCAGTGACATCGATAAGACCTGTCGGATGATCCTCACCTCCGCAGATCACCAGATCATGCGTATCACTGTAAGGTTGTGTGCGTACATAATGATAAGCATCGTATGAAGATCCTGACTGATCACCGGTATCCCAGTACAGGAAATCAGGAACTGCATTTTTTTCAATGCATGCCGCAACAAGGTATGTCCGGTACGCATACTGACGCAAATGCATCAGGTATTTGTTGTTTACCGGAGAGTTTGTTGCCACCACAATATGTTTCGCCGATATGCGGATACCATCCCGGGTGGTAATTCCATTTTCATCAATGACATCAGCATGCGTGTTGCAAAAAATTTTACCTCCCATCGCAATAATGGACGCACTCAGTCCCATGATAAATTTCATAGGGTGATATTTTGCCTGGCTGGTGAATTCAAGACAGGGACCCTTGCCATTAATTCCCGGAGTTGTATCATGATAAATCACATCGAGTCCCGCATCAGTTGCCGCTTCCAATTCTTTTGAAAGTGTTTCCGGTGAATCTGTCGGATGAAGAAAAAGAATACCGCTTACCCTTTGAAAATCACAATCGATAGATTCATTTTTAATTATGTTTTCGATTGTGCCAATTGCCTGCATATGACTTTCGGCAATGAGTCGTGCATTCTTTTTTCCGTAAAGTTTTTCCAGCTCAAAATATCTGTTGTCAAGTACTGCAGTCAGGTGAGCGCTGGAACGACCTGTTTCACCACTACCAATATATCCATCTTCAACAACGGTTACAGATTTTCCTTCCTTTAGCAATTGGTAAGCGATATGCAATCCGGAATTACCGGCGCCAACTATTACCACATCGGTTATATGATCCTGGCCGGCTGTTGGAAATGGCTTTGGTCGCGCAGAATCGGTCCAGTAGCTGATATTAGTGCCCGCTGTCAGTGAACCTTTTTCCAGTTCGGTTTTTATAGTTTTCTCCATAATAAGTCCTGATACTTTTCTTGCAAAAAATTCCCTGCTCATGTACTTGCAAAAACAATTCCGCTGGATTATTCCACGGTCCGGATGTAATTCAAACCATGTTATTTAAGAAAATGTTGAATAAATTCCCCAATCAAATACTTTTAGGGATCATCATAGCTGGCACAAATTTTTCAACTGTTAATAAAAAACTCAAAGACATGCCACGCTCATTATGGACCGGATCCATCAGCTTCGGGTTGGTGAACATACCGGTAAAAATATTTTCCGCAGTTACCGACAGCTCTCTTGATCTTGATATGCTTGATTCAAAGGATTTGTCTTCGATCAGGTTTAAACGTGTGAATGAAAAAACCGGTAAGGAAGTTAAATACGAGGATATAGTTAAGGGCTATTTGCTGAACAACCGTTATGTTGTTCTCGACCCGGAAGATTTTGTAAATGCTGATGCAGAGAAAACCCAGACGATCGATATCCAGAGTTTTGTTATGGAAAGTGATATCGACAGTATTTATTACGAACAGCCTTATTACCTGGAGCCTGATAAAAATGCTTCCAAGTCGTATGGGATTTTAAGAGATGCGCTTATTCAATCGAAGAAAGTGGGAGTAGCCACTTTCGTTTTCCGGAATAAGGAAGCACTGGCAATCATAAAACCTTTCGGGAAAGTAATTGTGTTGAACAGGATCCGGTTTGAAGAAGAGATTCGTGATGTAAAGGAAATCAAAGCACCACCGGTTGCAAAAGGAAAATCAACCGAGCTCACCATGGCATTGAAGCTCATCGGTCATCTCACCACCAAATTTAATATATCACGCTACAAGGATACTTATACTTCGAAGCTGCTGAGCATTATCCGCGCTAAAGCGAAAGGAAAATACAAACGGCCTCCGAAGCTTAAACTTGTTCACGCTGCTAGTGATGACCTGATGGATGCTCTGAAAGCAAGTCTGACAAAACGAAAAAAAGCTTCCTGAGAAAATTCAGGATTTATCCTGTAAGAGCTTAAGGGCGTTCAGAATATTTTCACCTTTCCCGATAACAGGAAGCCAGAGGTCACCTACTTTATCGAGTCGCTTCATCATATTTTTCATTGTAAAGTTTTCCGGATTCAGTCGTGATGTAAGTTCGCTCCATTTCAAAGGTGTAGATACCGTTGCCCCGGGTTTTGGACGAACGGAATAGGGTGCAGCGATAGTTTGTCCTTTATTATTCTGAAGATAATCGATATAAACTTTTTTATTTCGTTTGGCCGGCATCCGGACAATGCTGGTGATGTCCGGCAACTTTTCATTTACCATGCTGGCTATAAGGTGCGCAAAAGTTTTGACCGTGCTATAATCGTATGCGGCAGCCAAAGGAACGTATATATGCAGACCGGTAGCTCCTGAAGTTTTAATGCATGCCGTGAGCTCCAGGCGGTCGAGCACATTTTTTACCATGCGTGCGGTTTTGACGACTGCCTCAAATCCAATATTCACCGGATCGAGATCAATTACCATCCAGTCGGGATTATCCAGCTTGAAGATTCTGGAGCTCCAGGGATTAATTTCAATGCATCCCAGGTTAGCCATATATAAAAGTGTCGCCTTATCATTACAGATAAGATACCGGATAGATTCTTTATTTGATGTGGAATATACATCTTTGGTTTTAAGCCAACCGGGGACGACCTGCGATCCAATATCCTTATGAAAAAATGAAGGACCTTTAATTCCGTTAGGAAAACGATGCATCGATTGCGGACGATCCTCAATGTATGGTAAAATAAAATCAGCAACCTGGTTATAATAACTGAGCAGATCTCCTTTAGTATATTTTTCCTTCGGCCAGTATATTTTGTGCTGGTTAGTAAGGTGCAGTGTGTTCTTCCCGATTTTAAGATCATAATCAGGCAATGACGTTAAAGTGCTTTTGTCCTTTTTGATAATCACCGGTCTCGATTTTTTCGGTGTGCTGACCGAAATGTGCTTATGAATATTATTGTGAACTTTAGCCATGATGAAACGATGGTTTTTCCCGTATGATCGAGGTAGCTTTTTTATCATTTCGTAATCCAAGATATACAGGATGACGCAGACTGCCCGATCGGGTCCACTCCGTAAATTTAACCTGGCATACCAACACCGGTTTCATCCATTGTACACTACCGGCAACAGGAATGCGGTCGTGGAGCGGAGATACCTGTGTAAAATATTTCTTTGCTTTTTTATGGATCATGGCAAGAGTTGTTTCCGTGAAACCAGTACCGCAATTACCTGCATATTTAAGCCTTCCACGATCATAATAACCCAATAGCAACGAACCAAAAAAACCACGCGAACCTTTGGGTGCGGTCATGCCGATGATGATCAACTCCTGCTGCAGGGAAATTTTTATCTTGAGCCAGTTTCCGGATCTTCGTCCCGGGTAATAAGGACTGTTGATCTCTTTTGCCATAATACCTTCCAGATGTTTTTTCCGGGCAAAATCATAAAATGAAATTCCTTTTTTCAGAGTATGTTTGGAATAAAAAATATTTTTCAGCTTTTTGGAATTCTCAAGAACCAACTTCAATAGATTTTTACGGTCCACCAGCGGCAGGTCAAATAAATCATGACCATTCAGATGCAACAGGTCGAATACATAATATTTCAGGGTCATTTTTTCAGAAGTATTTTCATTGTTCTGCAACAATTGAAAATCGGAAATGCCCTTGCTGTTTTCTGCAACTATTTCCCCGTCAAGAATAACGGTTTCGTCTATGCCCTGAAGCGCTTTAACAATTCCGGGATATGCTGAATTAAATGATTTTAAGTTCCTGGAATATAATTCTACCCGGTTGTTAAAAATAATTGCGGTTGCCCGGTACCCATCATATTTTATTTCAAACAAAAAATTTTCATCATCAAAAGGACCATCGGTCAGTGTTGCCAGCATAGGCATGGTGGGCTTCAGGGAACCTGCCGACTTTTTTTTGATAGTATTGTTTTTCTTTAAAGTATTGCTTCGATTAACATCCTTAATGGAAATTGACCTCAACACCTGGTTTTTCAAAGTAGTGATGAATTTTCATAGGAGAAAATCATAACCGTGCTAAGTGAAAAACCGTGCCAACACATTCTTTTATACATCATTCCCAATGTGAAGAAATTCAGTAAAATTTAAAACGGGTAATCTGGGGAAAAAGTTCAACATAATTGCGATTACAAATCCGTGAATTCGTAATTTTGAAAGTGCAGATGTTAAATAACAATTGAAATCAGAGTCTTATCCGGAAAATAGTTTCAGTTAAATAAACAATAAAATGACTTCAGCTTCCCTGCCGGTTCATTCCCTTGGTTACAATACCGCCCCGGTACAGGTAAGAAGGATCGAGCATAAAAATCCTTATGATTTTACAAGGGAACACCGTCATACTTATTTTGAAATTTTCTTTTTCGAAAATGGAGGCGGTAGCCAGCTTATCGATTTTATCGACCTTCCTGTTAAAGGCAAGAGTTGCTACATTGTTTTTCCCCAACAGATTCATTTGTTGAAGCGCGAACCAGAGGCTGTAGGACGATTGCTCCAGTTTGGTGAAGAAGTTTTGTTTTCCATGCAACTTCGTATGTTATTGCAACAACATTTTTTCAGCAACATTCCCGCAATTATTTTTGAATCGGATGCTGCCAGATTTCAAAAATGTGAAGTATTGGTGGATCTGATCGGTGATGCAGGTGTGCAGCAAACAGCAACCAGTCACGAGATCGCGTTGCATTATTTGCAGGCGCTGCTGCTCGGACTTTTGGATGGAAAACCCGCTGAGGAAAACAGTATGCTAGCTACAGACCGTAAAATGTTGTTTGAATTCCGCCAGCTTCTTGAACAGCAATTCCACGAAAATCACCAGGTAACACGATATGCTGCAGCATTGAATACACATGAAAAAAAACTGGCTCTTGTCACAAAAAAATTTCTAGGACTTAGTCCACTCCAGGTAATTCATAACCGGTTATTGTTGGAAGCAAAAAGATTGTTGCTCTTCGAAAGTTCCTCCCAAAAAGAAATCGCTTTCCAGCTGGGTTTCGACAGCCCGGCAAACTTCAGTCTGTTCATAAAGAACAAAACCGGGTTTTCGCCGTCGGAATTGAGCCAGCAGCTTGTGAATTTTCATAAGTAACGAGATAAAATTGTCACAATTTAAGCCTGAAAATCAATCCTTTACCTTTTCATGGTGAAATTCATAAGCAATCCGCCGGAATTCATAACAGCTATTTAATTAAGAAAGACCAAATTTGAATGTAAAGCGAAGGGATTATAAACATCAAACTAAAAATCAAAAGCGATGAAAAAATTATTTTACATATTCCTGTTTGTGAGTACGCCTTTCATATTATCGGCGCAGTGGAGCATGGTTCGTTTTGATGAATACAATTTTTTCACAAAATCCGCCACTCCCGATCCTGCCACGAGTGTAATCACGGGTCATTTATTCTCCGGAGGATCCTTTATTATGCGAACCAACGACGGAGGTGCAACCTGGGATTCCATAACGATTAGTAACGGTTCCGTCACATATGAATTAACCGACCTGTTTTTTACAGATATCAATAACGGATATGCGGGAGGCACCACAAATAATACCCAGGTAGTTTTGAAAACAACGGATAACGGTACCATTTGGAATGTAGTTACTCCTGATCCCAGCCAGCCAAACCCGGTTACATCCTTATCCTTCACCGACCCTGTAAGCGGTTATGCAAGTGATGAAACATTTCTTTACAGAACTACTGATGGCGGAGCCAACTGGACAACCTCGACTCCCGGATTTGTAATTAAAGATATTGGCTTTACAGATATGGCTAACGGCTATGCCTGTGGGCAAACTGCTCCGAATGCAGTTGTGATGAAAACTTCTGACGGAGGTCAGACCTGGAATACAGTTCTTTCTGCCACATTTCCATTTTTTACAACCAGCAGCATGCAACAGCTGGATGTGGTGAATTCAAATGTTGTTTATTGTACAGGTCAGTATTCAACTGTCCTTTTCAGAACGTTTGATGGCGGTTTAACATGGGATACGCTGCCGGTATCACAGGTACAATATGGCATACAGGATTATGATTTTATTTCTCCGCTCGAAGGCCATTTACTTTCCAATATGGGAGAAATATTTGGTACATCGGATGGTGGTCTGACATGGACACTTGAATATGCAGTAGCAAGCGGTGCATACGGTCCCAATGTATTTCTAAATTCCATTTCCTTTTCCGGAACTACCGGATATGTTTGCGGATCGAACGGATTAATAAAAAAATATACAGAACCTACCGGACTGCAGCAAATCAATCCTGGCAGTCTGAATTTGTACCCCAACCCGGTGCAATCCGGCAATCCAATCTATATAAACGGGATGGAAGAATCGTTTCAACTTAAGGTATATACGCTGACCGGGCAATGCATTTTGGATAATGAATATACACCTAATCAACAGGTTGTCATGTCGCTGGCATCAGGAAATTATTTCCTTGAAGTGATATCAGGCACTAAAGTGCTTCGTGAAAAAATTGTTGTAATCAATTGAAGTTTTGTGTTTGGAATTCAACCCCGGTAAAAACCGGGGTTTTTTTTATGTCTGAGTCACGGTTCGGCTCCGCTCACCGTGACCTTACGCAGTCATAGTAAGCGGAGTCGAACCAGGGTCATGGTGAGCGGAGCCGAACCACGTTTTTTTATTTAATTCCTTTTTCCGATATTTGATTGAATCCGGGGGTTGTATGTCTGCATGAGCTCAATGTTCACAAAATCTTTACAACAACTCCTGGAGGAAAAGTTCCATTGCGGACTTTTTCAATTAATTTCCTGTTTCTGATTAACCCTAAAAAATTCACATTTATGAACCGGATCCAGATTTCAATTATTTTATTCACCGTGCTGTTTGCAGGAAATGCAATAGCACAAACCAAAATGACCGAATACAAAGCGGGCCAGGTGTTTTATATAAGCCTTCCTGATTACATGAGCCGCACTATTGGCATCAATAGCTCGGCTACTATTCAGTATAAAAACGCGGTGAAAGATGTCTATGGTTTTGTTATTGTCGACAGCAAAGATGAAATGGCATTGGCAGATTTGAAATATGCTTCTATCAATGAATTTTATGACGATTTTATCAAAGACTTCCTTTCGGAAGAGGAAAAACGAAAAATTTCGAAACCGGTCTATACTTCTAAAGGAGATATCAATTTTGTGGAATGTGATGCCAGCTATTATGACAAGGATGCCAAGGCTGAAATTTTTTACCTGGTAGGAATTGTTGAAACAAAATCAACTTATTATAAAGTGCTTTCATGGGCTCTCGCGGAAAACAAAGAGAAGTTCAAAACAGATTTTCAGAGCATCGTTTATAGTCTTAAAGACTAAGTAATTTACGATTATTATTTTATCATTTTAACGGGTTTTATATGAAATTATCGGGTAACAAAATACTGATCACAGGTGGTGCAACAGGGATCGGATTCGGAATGGCAGAACGATTTATTAAGGAAGGCAATACCGTTATAGCGTGCAGTCGTCGTCAGCCGGCAATGCAGGAGGCTATGAACAAATTGCCGGACCTTATAACAAAGCAGTATGACCTGACTTCAGTACGCGATCGCGAAGAGCTTTACCGCTGGATTTCGGACGAACATCCCGATCTGAATGTTTTGGTGAACAATGCAGGGATACAGAATTGGATGCAGTTGAATGATGAACATTTTTATGAAAGAGCCAAAGAAGAAATTTCGATCAATGTGGATGCACCGTTACACCTGATATCATTGTTTATGAACAACCCTTCAATTACCACAATCATTAATGTAAGTTCCGGATTGTCGTTTGTGCCATTGGTGAAAACACCGGTTTATGCTGCAACAAAAGCGTTCATTCATTCTTATACACAATCATTGCGGACATTACTGGAAGCAGGAAATATTGAGGTGATAGAGCTCATCCCGCCGGCACTGAATACAGACCTCGGTGGAAAAGGATTGCATGATATGGCGCCACCCGTTAGTGAATTTATTGACGCTGTTTTTCAGCAATTGAAAGAAGGTAAGAAAGAAATTACATACGGCTTTACCACCGCAATGGCAAATGCCGGTGCTGAAGTGTTCCGTATGGCATTTCAAAAGATCAATCAACTGACGTAGGAAAATCCTTATGAAATTTAACTCCGGTATTTTCAATCATTATTACTTCATTGATTCCCGGGTTTCAAAATAAGATAACGGTCCGGCATATATTTCAACCCGGAGATTTGGGAACCGTGATTCACCTGCATGGACGCCTTTACAGGGATGAGTATGGTTATGGAACAGGATTCGAGGCCTATGTTGCGAAAGGTCTTTATGAATTTTATGAAGCTTTTGATGAAACCCGTGACCGATTGTGGATATGTGAAAACAGCTCCGGTATATGTGCTTTTCTTTTGCTGCAACACCGGGGATCGGCCAGCGCACAACTTCGCTATTTTATTGTAATACCGGAAGCAAGGGGAATAGGTCTTGGAAAATGGCTGATGCAGGAATTTATGAATGCGCTTGCAGAAATGAATTACCATCACGCATTTCTATGGACAACGAGTGAACTAACAATCGCAGCCAGTTTATACAACCAGTCAGGATTTAAGCTGATTGAAGAAAAGAATTCAGATTTTTTCGGCAAGCCGGTTACAGAACAACGATACGAATGGTGCGCAGTTCCCAGGTGAGGAAGTTTTACCTGATTTATAGATTTAATTGAGTAATTAAATCCTCAGACATTTTTGTTTTGACAAAGAATCCCCCATGATTCTGTAACGGTATGATTTTAGCCAATAACATAACAGAATTCCTTTTCAATATATTTCCTGTTAAAGAAATTGATTTGAGAAATGTGGTAATTTTTTGTTGATATTAATTGTAGTTCAGTGCCCCTGGTTGAGTACCGGGGGCATTTTTTTTGGAACCTCTTAAAAATATACTTAGACTGCCTCAAGTCATGTATTAGCGATTGGGTCCAGTCTGATTGAATAACACTTAACATATTTTGATTATTGAAAAAGTTAAAAATCTATACTATTCAAATCCCTATTCATTACTCAATAAGTGTTATTTGTTATTCATTATTTATGTACAGTCTGATTGATCCCTAAATTTAGAAAACTGATCAATAGATAATCCTCCGGAAAGTTCTGCCTGTTCAGGCAAATCTTTCACGGATGGATCATCAAAACGCACAATCATTACTTCATAATAAAAAAGAAAAAGCTGACAAAAGTAGGCTGAATAGTTTCATTTGAAAGCGATCAGAAATCAGAAAAATTACTGCTTTGATGTAAAATTACATCACTGGAAGCATACCCTGCAAACCCAAAATTTACCATTTTATACAAGTCTGACTATCGCTGTTAATGTTATCGTAACCTGCATTCTGGCACTTATTGATCGTGTTTGATCCGGTATCAGACGAAACAGCGCTTTTATACCGAAACCAAAACACCTGTTATATTACAGGTGCAACCAGTTCAGGAAGGATTGTTAGTCAGAGTTATGGGTTGTTTAACCGGTTTCCTTTATTTATATTTGATAGAAATAAGAAGTTATGAAAGACAATTGCATTCAATTCAGCTTCCTGCCATCCAGGAAATTAATTTTGGGTTTGATATCAATTTTTATAACGGCTGGGGTTATTCATTCCTGCAAGAGTGACGATGATGATGAGCCGCCTGCACCAAATGCTGATGAGGCACTTTTTACGGAGGTTACGGCTTCCGGGTATACTTTTTACCAGGGTGGCAGTATACTTCCACCGGATTCAGCCAGCCCCCATGGCTTCTTTAAACTTCGGTTTAACAGCATTGCACTGGCTGTTCTTGACAGCACCGGCGAGCTTCCATCCGGAAGTACTTTCCCGGAAGGTTCCATCCTTGTAAAAGAGGTTTATACCGGCGGTGGCAACCTGGATTTATATGCTGTCATAAAAAAAGCTCCTTCAAACACAAATGCAGGTGGAGGTTGGTTATGGGCAGAATATGATACCAATGGCGCAGTGTCTTTCTCGGTTTCGAACAAAGGGAGTGGCTGCGTTAGCTGTCATTCACTTGCTCCAAACCGGGATCTGGTACGGACCTTTGATTTTCACTGATTATCACGAGATTTAACAGCGCCACTTTCATGGTGTAGATCCCGATGTCCAAAACCACTTTGCCGTTCCGATGTAAATTATCACTATTTTTAGCCGGAAAGCGTTAGTACTACTGCTATGCGGATGTGGAACGCAATTGCAGCCATGTCAGAGATGAATTTTATTTCACGGATTAAGATGTGCATCAGGATGCTCCGGAGATACAAGTTAACAATAAATTCCTTCATTTTTTAGATGCTTTGCGCATTCAAAGGGAAAACACAGAAAGTTTATTCCAAAGAAGAGCTTCAAAAGTTTTTAGAGAAAAGTTCACTCGATGATGCATCAAAAGAACTTTTAACGGCTCATTCCCTTTATTTAAGTGTTGATTCATTTACCAGGATACTGCTTGATGACAGCCTGGTGATCAAAGTTCTTACTGCAGCACCAGACGTTCAGGCCGACGGACTGATACGTTTAGCGTTCCTGGAGGCCGACATGGGCAACTTCAAAAATACCAAGATACTTTTAAAGGAGGCCATTGCTATATCTGAAAAGATCAACTATAAACACGGTTTGGCCTATCTTTCTTTTTATAACGGGTTGCAGGCATATGAAAAAAAGGATACGCTGAATGCGGAAAAGTTATTTTTAAACTGTATCCGGGAACTCGATGAGGAGAAACAAGTGCTGGACCATTATTCGCCATTAGCTACGATGCGTCTTTTCTATAACCTGACACATCAATATGAAAAGAAGTTGCGTTTCTACCGTGACCGACTTGCATATTATGAGAAAAACGGTCCGTATCAGAATCTTGGATCTTGCTTTCATGGAATTGCGAATTATTATCTCATAGCCGGTAATTATGAAAAATCTATTGAGTATTATTCCCGGGCCGGAGAAAACTGGAAATCGTGGGATAATGAAGCGGGATATTTTCTCATGCAAAGTGTCCTTGCTGAAAAATATATGGAATGGGGAAACATTGGCTATGCGAAGAAACTTCTGGAGTATCCTGAAAGTATATCTCTTTCAAAAATACCAGTCATAGCTTTTTCATTTCATGAACGTCAAACAATGCTGGTTGCTAAGGCCGAAGGCGATTATCAGACCGCGCTGAAAATATGCAAGGACATGCAACGGATCCGTGCTACTTTGGGTGAAGTATTCGTGCTGATCAACAATATTGAAATGGCGAATATTTATCTTCATCTGGGAAATGCCGACAGCGCGAAAATTTATCTCGATCAATCGGCATCATTGCTTAGGAACCGCTCATATAGTATATGGAACGGCAATGGTGATATTGAATATGACTATTGCATGTCATTGTATTACCAGGCGCAAAAACAACCGGAGAAAGCACTGGCATCCATGGAAATTGCTCTTGCTAAAGTTAGAGGAGAAAATTATTCCAAACTGATCCTGAAATATCTTTCCGATATCGCCGAATTGCTGGCTTCCATGAATCGTTATCCACAAGCATATAGTTATCTGCGTGAACACCGCGCGCTTAAGGATTCCCTCGACCAATTAGGACAAGCTTCGCGAATTTCACTTTATGAAACCGAAAGCAGGGAACAACAACAGGAACAGGAACTCTTGCTCAGTTCCCAAAAAAATGAACGGCAACGGATTATTTCACTTGCAGTAACAGTTGGGTTTCTGTTAGTGTTGATTTTTTCATTTGCGTTGTATAACCGTTTCCGTCTTACACGAAAACAAGCTGAAGAAATCGCTAAGGAAAAAGAAATGGTGGAACACCAGCGACAGCGTGCAGAAAACTCCATCCAGGAACTGAAAGCAGCGCAAACACAACTCATTCAATCCGAAAAAATGGCTTCACTCGGTGAGCTTACTGCGGGGATCGCTCATGAAATTCAGAACCCGCTCAATTTCGTTAATAATTTTTCAGAACTCAGCAATGACCTGTTGGATGAAATTGAAGATATGCTCGAGAACAATAAAACGGCAGAAATAAAAGATGATTTGAAAAGTCTGCGGGTCAATCTTGAAAAGATAAACCATCACGGGAAACGTGCCGATAATATTGTTAAAAGTATGTTACTCCACAGCCGGCAGAATACCGGTGAAAAGCAACTTACAGATATTAATGAACTTACCGATGAATATCTGAAGCTCGCATATCACGGACTGCGTGCAAAGGAAAAAAGTTTTAATGCTGTTATAAAAACAGATTATGATAAAAGCATCAGACCCATTAGCCTGGTGCAACAGGATATGGGAAGAGTCATCCTGAACCTTACCAACAATGCATGTTATGCCGTTTCACAAAAAAAACGAACAGAAAATTATGAACCAACTGTAGTCGTGAGTACTAAAAAAGTAAATGGAAGAGTGGAGATCAGCATTCGGGATAACGGAAATGGAATACCTCGGCATATTGTCGATAAAATTTTTCAGCCATTTTTTACCACTAAGCCCACAGGCCAGGGAACCGGGTTAGGATTAAGCTTAAGTTATGATGTGGTGCAGGCGCATGGCGGAAATATTGAAGTGAAAACAGAAGAAGGTATCGGATCCGAATTCCGTATTTTACTACCGGCGTAAAAAACATTTATGAGTTAATCAGATCGGGTTGATCAGGCCGGGTTTATTTTACACAGAGACACAGAGGCACAGAGGGCCACAGAGAGATTTGTTTAAATTCGATATCCCTGTGTACCTCTGTGCCTACGTGTTTTTTTCACAGCGACAAGTAAAACAACTTTAAGCAATAAAAGATATATCAATTTATCAAATCGAAGTCACCTATGTGATTTCAGAATCGCGAAATCAAACCGCCTTTCACCATCACAGGCATCCATTCAATTTCAGGACTTGCAATTGGAATTGTTCCCGCGACTTCAAAATAAGGTTTCAGAAATTTCCACCCCAATGCAATCCGGAAAGCACCTTCAAAAGAGAAAGCGGTCTTCTGGTAGTCTGAGACATCATAGGCCATTTCCATTTTAAATGATCTTTCCATAAAAAAGTAACTGTTGAATCTGCCGGAAATACTGGTTTCAAAATGTTTGCTAACCCACCCTATATCATTCTGTAAAAAAACAGAACAATATTTCCTTTTTTCGCTGAATGTTACATTGTCACCCAAAATCGAATAGTCAAATTCGTTGGTGATTTTTCCAGTACTTCCGCCGAAAGAGAATTCGCTCATGAAATTTTTGTTAAGATGTTTGTACCGGCCAAAACCGAGGTCAAATGATCCTGAAGTAAGGTAAAAGTCACTTTGATAATAAGCCTGAATGGTAGTGTCACCATAATAGGTCCCATTGAAGTCTGTATAATAATAATCTGCGTCAAAGTAAGTGCTTCCCGAAGGGCCTGATTCGGAGGCATCAAATGCACTGTACCGGGCGACCATATATGTTTTATCCGAGAGCGCCAGACCTGCCGCAAGCCCGATGCTATTCCCCAGGTTTCCGTTCAGATAAACTTCTCCCCTTTCAGAAGGAAAGGGCGCATCGAGATCGGTCGGATGCATTTTAAATGGAAGCTTTTCACTTTCATGCCGGAGTTTATTAGCAACCTGATCTTTATTTTTAATGGTATAGGTTATAGTGGAGCATGAAGTGAAAATCATCATCATTCCAGCCATGCTTATTATCATTAAATTTTGTGTTGCATGTTTCATGTTGTATTTGTTTTAAGATAAAATGTGGGATAACCTGTTTAAATAATCTGTATTAAAGCTAAAACCCTTTGAACGGATAGACTATACACCTTAAGGTGTATTTTGTAGCTTATTCTGTTAATCAATTCGTGACTCCAAATTATACCAGCTTTATCTTAAGATAAAATTGAATTCCGGACGATTAATTGATTTAAACGCGGAATATCTTTCTAAAAATTGATGACAGAAAAAAGTAAGTCATATTCATTACTATCAATTATCAGGAGACCTATACAAGCAAAAAATGCAATTCGTTGTAACGCTTTTTGCGAATTCTGCAAAAAATTCCATAAGCCGGGTCGGGACTGTTTTAATTCAAGACCATAGAGCGATTAGTTTAAATCAGACACCTCCGTGCAACTCCGTGTCTCTGTGCCTCCGTGTTTATTTTTCACAGCGACATTGAGCGCTATTATTTATTGCCGACTGCCCACTGACGTCTCTGACTTTTTTAGTAAATTTGATAATCGAAACTTTTATATAAAGCAATTGTTAGTAGGATAAATCATTCAAATCATGACCCGCAGAAAATTCATCAAAGGCTCGGCAATAATAGGTGCAACAGTAGCAGTACCCGAATTACTACAGGCAACTTCCGGGATATTCGAAACAAATACCGGGCGTAAAGTTTATCGTGTCCTCGATACGGATAAAACATTAGTTGGAACTTTACCGGTGCTCCGGGCTTTCGCTGGCGACCATAACGATTATGTTTCCCCGTATGTATTCTTTGATGAATTCGGCCCGGTAAAAGTGAATCCTAATGACAAGCCACTGCGGGTTGATGCGCATCCCCACGCCGGAATAATTCCCACCACCTATTTTCTTGAGGGTAGCGGTCATCATCGCGACAGCCTGAATTACGATTTCCAGATTTCTAAAGGTGATTTTATGATGTTTAATTCAGGAAGAGGAGCAATACATATGGAAGAAACCGGTCAGAAGCTGTTTGATAGCGGCGGAGTTTATCATGGATTCCAGATCTGGTTGAATTCTCCCTCAAAATACAAATTCATTGATCCTTCGGCGGCGGTATTCAAACCTGAAAAAATGTCCGAAATAAAAGGGAAAGATTTTACTGCCAAAGCTGTGCTGGGTGATTTTTCCGGAAGCAAATCGAAAATCGAAACACTCTTCCCCGTTTTTTATTTTCATATTCATATGCAGGCAGGCTGCAAGCTGGAAGTTCCCGTCGACGCCTCACATAACGCCTTTGTATATGTGATTAAAGGGAATATTGAGACCGAAGGCCGCACCCAGGTTAAAACTAACCAGGTAGTTTTGTATGAACGTGGTAAAAACCTTGTAAATCTTTTCAGTGCCCAGGATGCCGAGATTCTGCTCCTCGGCGGTAAACCACACAATGAACCGGTATTTGCGTACGGACCATTTGTGATGAACAGCGAAGCAGAAATCAGGAAGTGTTATAATGATTACCAGACAGGTAAAATGGGAAATCCGGCTGTTGTAAACGGACGCAATTAAAATACTTTCTTATTTATCGCTTTTAATAAAGAAGCAACTACGTGTTTCACTTTCGGAATAGAGCTTCAAAAAATAAGCTTGTGGTGTGAGTGGCGAAATATCAATTTCGCCATTAGTTGAATTTCCCGAAGCAATTTCTTTACCTTGTATTGTATAAATGCGGTATTGCATTTTCCTGAGTATGTTCGCGGAAATATCCAGGTGTAATATTTCAGTAGCGGGGTTAGGGTAAGCTAAAAGAGTTTCCGGGGTTTCAATTTCATTTTCACCGGCAGGGATGCAAGAGAACACGCTGTAATTACATGGGATAGTTCCCTGAAGAGCAAAAACAGAATCCGTCATGGTATGCGAAATTAGCGTCGTGTTAAATGGATCAAAGTCCAGCATGGTAAAAGTGGTATCGTAGGTTGTTATCGGGGTCGTGTTCATACAGCCGTTAACAGCGGAATCAAATTTCCAGAATGTGGTGGCGTCTTCAATCTGTGAACCCGAATGATATTTTACGGAAAGGACCTGTACATATTCGTTCGGTGTAGCGCGAAGTACATCAACAATAGAAGTTTCGCAATTAAACAGCGGCATGCTTTTCGAACTTAATAATCCGAATGTCGAGTTTAGTTTCAGGTAATAAGGAGAATCATAGTAAACACCCGGTCCGGAATTATAAAATTTCGACCATCCCAATAAATTGACATAGCCTGAAGGATCCTGGTACATCCAGTTTTGTGGTGAAAAGAGTGAAGTGTTATTATTTACACTTTTAAATGCTTTTTGGTAAGTGACCAAACCAGTTGCATTAAGTTTTATTATGATACAGGATTCCAATTCTGGAGTTGGTAATATTCTATAATGATCGGCTGTCATGTAATCTTTTAAAGAATCTATCGCGTGAATTTTTACAGGTCGTAATTCAGCGTTATTTGCGCTTGTAAAACTTTTAGCGTACTGAACAAGTCCTGTTGCGGAAAAACGGATAACATAACGATTGACTCCGGAGCTGTCGGTGCCGGTTATCAGGCATCCACCATTATATGTTGGTGAAATAGTTGAAATAACCTGGGCGCCCGGCATGCTGACGGAGATGGTCCATTGAGATTCTGCACTGGAATCAAACCTGGAAAGTAGCATATCGGTATCCGTTCCGTTGCCATCAAAAATTCCTCCTCCCAGGAAAATACCTCCCGATGGCGATGAAGCGGCTACTGTGAATTTTGAAAAGCCGGGGAGATAATGTTTTTTAATGGAAGCCGGGTTGCCTGCACTATCTGTTATAACGGATGCAGCAGGTTGTGAAGTAAAAGACTGATCGTTTACTATGTGAAGAAAAAAATCACCGTTTTGAATCGTATCAGTGATCATTACTTTATTGTATGGGAGTTGGGAAATAAGCGTTTCATAAATTTTTATTCCATTGGAATCGGTTCGGAGTAAAACCAGGTTATTGTTATTGATTGAGGCGTTAAATAAATAATCTCCGTTCGTTGCCCGGGCAAATGCGCCACCGTAGATCCCGTTCAAACCATTGGATAAATTCCTGATGAAAGTATATTGACCGTTTGAAATCCCGCACCCGAAAAAGAGGAAGATCAAAAGCACTTTGAAAGCACGTGCTGATTCCATTTAACTGTTGTAATTGATGCTAAATGTAGGTAATTGTGCGAGACTTCACAAAAACTTAACGTTAAACCTGTTGGTCTGGGGCTTGTGGGGTAGCATTGCCAAAATGAAAATCGTACTTCACACCAGGTTTTCAGATGGCTGAAGGACAATTTTAGTGTATTTATTCCGGTACTCGAGCGGTGTCAGACCGGTAATTTTACGGAAAAGATCCCGAAAGGCTTTGGTATCGGTATAGCCGACATCGAACATAACTTCATTAACATTTTTCTTTCCTGACTCCAGGCTGCGTTTAGCTGCTTCAATTTTTACGCGTTGCACATATTCAAGTACGGAATTTCCGGTTGCAGTTTTAAACCTGCGTTCAAAGCTTCTGCGTCCCATTGCCGTTTTACTGGCAAGCTCATCGATCGTTATTTTTTCCTCAACGCGGCTTTCAATATAATCCTGTGCTTTTTGTATGGCCTCATCTCCATGATTGCGTTGTCCCTTAAACATCATGAATTTACTTTGGCTTTCGCGGTC
>JANWID010000097.1 GCA_025450095.1 Bacteroidia bacterium
CAAAACTTACATCACCTTTAATATTGGCGCCTGCCCAGCTTCCCAAAATGCCCAGAGTATCTGCATAAAGTATTAATATTGGAATCATGAATGTCGCAGCTAAAACACGAGTGACTACTAAAAATCGGATGGGGTTCGTTGAGGAAACCTCCATTGCATCTATCTGTTCTGTAACTTTCATTGAGCCTAACTCGGCACCCATTCCGGAACCAATTTTTCCTGCGCAGATCAGGCCGGTAATCACCGGACCCATTTCACGAATCAGCGATACGGCAACCATTCCCGGGAGCATTGTTACCGCTCCGAAATCAACCAGTACGGGCCGCGATTGGATGGTAAGTACTAATCCCATAATTGCTCCTGTGATGGAAACAAGTGGCAATGATTTATATCCAATCTGAAAACACTGCCGCAGGAATTCTTTAAATTCAAAATTGCGTGAAAATGTTTCCCGGATAAATTCGGCAATAAATAAAAAAGCATCCGCGATTTCCGTGAGAAAGTTGCTTGCTTTTTCCGTTTTAATAATTGCCTTTTCGCTCAGCTTTAAAGATTGCTTCTCAGCATACACTTTAACTTTGATTGCGGGATTAATTATTTTCATTCTATCCAATCCATTCATGTCATTGATAAAACTAAAACCATTTAATTCAAATGCCCTCTTTGAATTAAAGAGATAATTTCGGTGAGGTGGCTTCTCGAAAAAACCTCAAGACCCTTGATGGTCTTGAGGCCTACTATGAAAGTCATACATACTTCAATTAATCTTTTATTACTACAAGATATTTTGAGGCGCTCCAAAACATTTCGGAATTTGTAATTACTATATTTTTAACCATGTCCTTATCCTTACCATCTGTTTCAAGAGTATAAGATCCTGATGGATGGCTTGTGATGATTTTCATATCGCCGTCTATAGCAATGCTATTCGTTTGAGTATAATCAATCCTTGTAAATTTGCTATTGTCAAAATCCTGGCTGAGCTGGGAAGTCTTTCCAATGCCGAGCAGGCCTCCTTTTCTGTCAATTATTTTCGCATCCTGCAATTCGCTTGATTTACCAATTACGTAATAGGCGGTATGCAAGGCTGTATTCTTATCTACAATAGTTTGAGCCTGTGCGACATTTTGATTGGTAAGAGTATCAACTGAAATCTCCAGCGTTGCGACCTGGGCATCGAGGGCATTCAATCTTGTATTCAGATCAGCGAGTTCAACGTCCTTCTTGATTATCTGGTCATTCAGTGCTGCGATCAGTTTTTCCAATTTCTCATTCTTACTTGTTGAATTCTTAACCCTTTGATTAAGTTCCTTAATCTGTTTCCTGTTTTGCTCCATCAGGTTATTGATAGATGCAATCTCCGCATTGATACGCGACTTTTGCGACGCTTTTATTTCATTTGCCTTATCGGAATTGACAGCAATAATCTGCTGCTTGGCCGCAACATCGTCAAGGTTATTTTCAATTTCGTTGAAGGAAACAATGAAATCATTAATGAATGAGTCGCGTTCATTTACAACTGCCAGAAGCGAATCTCTGTCTCTGTTTGAATCGGCAAGCTCTTGTCTGTTACATGCCGAGAGTATTAATATCGCGCTTGCAATAAGAAGGTAGTTTTTCATAATAAATGGGTTTATGTTATTTTATAAGGTTTATATTGATGGATAATAATTTGCAAAGGAACCATTGAAAAAAAATACCATGTTATATAACTATGGAAATATGTTGCATAATTTACAGAGGGTGGATGACGGCTATACCAGGCACGTTTAATCCGGCTTGCAAAATTCTCTTCGATAAATTTTATATCCCCCCTGTGAAACTCTGTGCCTCCGTAACAGTGTTTTGAGATAATGGCGTGGCTCAATATCTCTCTCTCACTAAATCATGGTATTTCATCCTTTTCAACAGCGTGAATTATGTAACATTTGCTTGAAGTTATGTAACAGAAAATGGTTAATCAGGGTGGATATTTGACCATTCTTTGCAACTAAGAGCAGTTTTTTGAAGATCTACATCAAATATATGGTCAGCAACCGCTGCAAATTGGCGGTGAAAGAGGCATTGAGGGAACTCGGGCTGCATTTCATAGTCGTTGAATTAGGGGAAGTTGATATCATGGAGAACATAACTCCTGATCAGCGAGAGCAAATGAAAATTGTTTTGCACCGGTCGGGGCTGGAATTAATGGATGATAAGAAATCCATTTTAATTGAAAAGATAAAAAAGATAATTATTGAAATGATCCATGATTCGGAAGAAGTAATAAAAATAAAATTCTCCGATTACCTGATCGAAAAACTTGATCACAATTATACATACCTGTCGAATCTATTTTCAGAAGTACAGGGAACTACTATCGAACAGTTTATCATCGCGCATAAGATTGAAAAGATAAAGGAATTGATTATTTACGGGGAGCAAAACATTTCGGAAATAGCCTGGAAGATGAATTATAGCAGCGTTGCGCATTTGTCCAATCAATTTAAAAAAGTTACCGGATTGTCCCCATCTCATTTTAAGAAGTTGAAGGATAAGAGGCGGACTCCGATTGAAGAGATTGGAATACCGGTGGAATCAGGATCGAACAGAATAAATCAATTAGGATAAATAATTATAGGTATAAATCATGGAAGTTAAAACGAAGGAATCACAATACGCCAGGAGTTTAATAGAAGCAAGCCTGGACCCTCTGTTTGCAATTAGTTCTGAAGGTAAAATATCCGACATGAACAACGCTTCATTAAATATAACAGAGACAAGCCGTGAAAATTTAATCGGCACGGATTTTTCAAATTATTTTACTGACCCGGAAAAGGCCCGCCAGGGATATGAACAGGTTTTTGAAAAAGGTTTTGTAGCTGATTACCCGCTTACGATTAAGGATGGCAAATTTACCGATGTTCTGTTTAATGGATCCGTTTATAAAGATGATAGAGGAAACGTACTCGGCGCAGTTGTGGTCGCAAGAGTTATTACCGAGCAAAAGAGAATTGAAAAGGAATTGATAGAAGCAAAAGTCTTCGCAGAGCTGGCAACCGGAATTGCAGAGGATGCAAAAAGCAAAGCCGAAAGCGCCACAAGAATTGCAGAGAGCGCCGTGAAAGCCAAGCAGCAATTCCTTTCAAACATGAGCCATGAAATTCGTACGCCGATGAATGCGATTATCGGATTTACTAAGGTGGTATTAAAAACAGATCTAACCTCAAAACAAAAGGAGTATCTAACCGCAATCAAGATGAGCGGAGATTCCCTAATCGTCCTCATCAACGATATTCTCGATCTGGCAAAAGTAGATGCCGGGAAAATGACATTTGAACAAACGCCATTCAAAATGGAATTGTCAATTGCCGCCATGCTTCATTTGTTCGAAACAAAAATTCAGGAGAAAAATCTTGAGTTGATTAAAATATACGACAAAAAAATTCCTGAAGTATTGGTTGGTGACCCTGTTCGCCTTCATCAGATTATTTTAAACCTGGTTAGTAATGCTGTAAAGTTTACAAATACGGGTAAGATTACAGTAACTGTGCGCCTGGTAAGCGAAGACGAAGAGTCAGCAACGATCGAATTTTCAGTTGCCGATACCGGGATTGGCATAGCTGAAAATAAAATCAAAAATATATTTGAAAATTTTCAACAGGCATCGAGCGGGACTTCACGATTGTATGGGGGAACCGGGTTGGGATTGGCCATTGTTAAACAACTGGTGGAACCACAGGGTGGAGTTATTACTGTCAAAAGTAAAATCGATGAGGGCTCAATGTTTAGCTTTATACTAAGTTTTCAAAAAACTAAAGCTGAAGCCGAATTAGAAACAGGTCTTGTCGAATTAGATACTGAAATAAAAAATATAAAAATCCTGGTGGTTGAGGATATTGCACTCAATCAACTTTTGATGAAAACACTATTAGACGATTTCGGCTTTGAGTGCGATATTGTTGCTAATGGAAAATTAGCCATCGAAAAATTAAAAAATAAATCCTATGATATCATTTTGATGGATTTGCAAATGCCCGAAATGAATGGATTCGAAGCCACGGAATACATTCGAAATAAAATGAATTCAAAAATTCCAATTATCGCTTTAACTGCCGATGTAACTACTGTTGATCTCGCTAAATGCAGATTAGTTGGGATGAATGATTACATAGCAAAACCAGTGGACGAAAGACTATTGTACAGCAAAATCGTCGGACTCGGAAAAAAGCCAGTACATGAGAAAAATAAAATAATTAAAGAGAATGAAATCGATCCTGGCAAGAAATCAAGATGTATTGACCTGGATTATTTGATTCACAGGACTAAATCAAATCCTGCCCTGATGTTGGAAATGATCTCCGTTTATTTAGAACAAACTCCGCCTCTAATAAAGGCAATGAAACAAAGCTTTCATGATAAAGATTGGAGTTCATTGTATTCGGCAGTACACAAAATGATTCCATCTTTTTCAATAATGGGAATAAGTTCCGACTTCGAAAATATGGCAAAAAAAATACAGGAATATGCAGGAATTCAGCAACAGGCTGATGGAATGCAGGAGTTGGTTTTACAACTTGAAAATGTATGTGACCAGGCATGTAAAGAACTGGAAGAGGAATATAATTTGATAAAAACCAAAGAACAATGAAGGATGAAAATAAAATAAAACTATTTCTGGTCGATGATGATGCAGTATTCCTGAAATCACTGGAAATCGAATTCCTTCAGCATGCCGATTTTGTAATCGAGACATTTGCCACAGGCGAACTTTGTATTAATAGTTTGTTTAAAAGTCCGGATGTAATCGTTTTGGATTATCATCTGGATGGCATTGACAAAACCGCTATGAACGGAATGGATACATTGGATAAAATAAAGGCTTCACATCCTGATATTCCGGTCATCATGTTATCATCCCAGGATAAGATTGATGTCGCCATAAACTGCATGCACCACAGGGCTTTTGACTATGTCGTAAAAAGTGAAACGGCATTCATGCGTCTGCAAAAAATAATCACAACTATTTTCCGCTATAAAAAAATGGAAAAAGAACTGACGTGGTATATGGATAGGATGTAATTCTATTCGCATTTAATTTTCAAAATTTATTTCAGGTAAATCTTTATTCCATGACCCCATGGAAATTCATTTTTTTAATAACGAGGGTATGAAATAGGCTGCAAATAATTGTGTAACTCTTTTTGATAATTGTGTAATTCAAATACACTTCATGTCAGGGATATTCGCAGTCTAATCCAAACCAAAACTCAAATGAAAAAAATAATTTTACTTTGTTTATGCTTTGCTCTTGCAAATTTTGCATTCTCACAAACTGCCGATAAGAAATGGAACATAGGGTTGCATGGGGGGTCTATGCAATACAATGGCGATCTTGGAAATGACTTTTACAGAACTAACCAGGCCTTTTACGGTTTTGGTGGAATTTCATTTTCACGTTATATAGGATCGCATTTCGATCTTAACCTGCTTGTAACGAAAGGAGAAATTGGCCACAATAGTACAGAAGGGAGTTTCTTTTCCGGTATTTCAACCGGCACTTTAAACCTTCGCTTTAACATAACCGGTCCCGATGCCGTTGTTCGTCCTTACTTATTTGTTGGTGGCGGACTTTTGATGTTCTCGGTTAATCCAACAGGCGATAAGAGTAAGACGGATTTTGCCGCCCCCTCTGCAGGGGCCGGGTTTAATTTCAGGCTAAACGAATCTGTTATGTTCCAAATTCAGGAAACATTTCTCTATTCAGGTGCCGATGATAAAGATGGCGTAGTTGGTGAATCGAACGACGTCTTCCTGCAGCACAGTGTCGGGTTCACATTTAACTTCGGGAATAAGAAGGATGCCGATGGAGATGGTGTAGCTGATAGAAAAGATAAATGTCCCGGTACTCCTAAAGAGGCAAAAGTCGATGTTAACGGATGTCCTATTGATAAAGACGGCGATGGTGTAGCTGACTATATCGATGCCTGTCCGAATGATTCAGGAAGCGCATCCTTAAAAGGATGTCCCGATAAAGACAATGACGGCGTTGCAGATAAAGATGATGATTGTCCAGATATAAAAGGCTTAGTTCAATTTAAAGGCTGTGCCGATACTGATCTTGACAGCGTTCCGGACAATATTGATAAGTGCCCGGATACAAAACCGGAATACAAAGTAGACATTACAGGATGTCCGATGGATAAGGATAAAGACGGCGTGCTCAATGAAGACGATGCCTGCCCTGATTCGGCCGGAACTGCCGCTATGAAGTGTTGCCCGGATACAGACGGAGATAGCATTGCCGACAATGTAGATCGTTGTCCATTAGTAGTAGGCACACTTGCAAACAGAGGCTGTCCTGAGATGAAAAAAGAGGACATCAAAAAAATAACTCAGATCGCGAGTAAGATATTTTTTGAGAATAACAGCGACAAGCTAAAGGTAGCTTCGCTGGTTCAATTGGATGAGCTCGCAGAAATTCTGAAGAGGTATCCTGAAGCAAATCTCACAATAGAAGGGCACACCGATGATGTAGGCAAAGATGACTACAACATGAATCTCTCGCAGAAACGTACCGAGTCAGTGAAAACGTA
>JANWID010000098.1 GCA_025450095.1 Bacteroidia bacterium
AGCTGCCGCAATATTGTTGTGAGTATATATCCCGGTGCCAACCATATTGAAGGATCCGGCAACAGTTACGGCGTTTGTGGAAATCATATTACCACCGGTGTTGATCGTCAGGTCACCTATACTTACCGGAATATCAGAAGTAACAGAGTTATTAATTACAACATTATCTCCACAACTGGGTGCTACACCACCTGACCAGGTTGCACCGCTCGACCAGTTTCCATTCGATACGGAAGTAAATATGGCTCCGGTACCTGATGTGGTAAGCGTTCCATGATTCACGCCTGCACCCGGGGCATCACCTGCAATAACTGCGGTACCTCCTGCCAGGGTTCGTAAAATATTACCCGATGCATAAGCAACCAGCGAACGCGCTTCGACATTCCGGATACGGAACATATCTACGTTACCATTTGTCGGGATATTCAACGTAACCGTGATAGTGGAATTGGTTACTACCATTGTTGCTGAAATAATATCACGACCTGCAGTATATACGACAGATCCGATTCCAGGACGAAATTCCGTTCCCGCAGGCGCTGAAAGAATAAATGTCGCAGCTGCCTGTATTCCGAAATCTGTTGCCACACCTTCTGTAATTGTGATATTTGACAACACCTTATAGGCTCCCGGTGTTATGTTCAAACAGGTACCGCCTGTTGCAGGCGTTATCACTGAAGCCGCATAACCGGTATTCAAAAACAATGAGCATGCTGCAATTAAAGACACCATGCCCGTGAATATTCTTCTTTCCATAATCATGTTATTGTGAATGAACATTACGTTCACTCGTGTTCAATAAGGTTAAGTTGTTCAAATACTTGTACCTTAATACATAAATCAAGGAACAACAGATATCCGAAAATGGAAATTTTCTTACATCCTGATCCTTACCCGGATCGACAAAAATAACCTGATAAAAATACCTAGTATTGCGCTGGTGTTCAGAACAATAAATATAAAATTCAGATAAATTTTAAGAAGGATCAGATGATGGGTTTACACCTGTTTTAACAGAAAAAAGATTTGAAATCTTACATTTTTACCAAATTCAGGAAATGAAAAAAAAATAATCAGGAATTCTAAAAAAACAAAAAGTTTAAGTCTTTTTTCCAGACTTAAAAACCGCGAAATTTCATTCGTAATCATTCATCATAAAGTCCATTTTCAGAATTGTAAGGTATTTCTTAGATCAACATATTGCATTTCAATTTAGAACGTTAATTTTTTGATTTAAATCAGGTAAGTTTTTTGTAAGTTTTTATGATCTTTTGATTAACTCCGCTGGCATTCTTAGAGTAAAAAATTACTTCCTGCAATACTTATTAAAGAAGTGAGAACAGGAGTTGTCATTTGAAGTATTCTGACCTAATTCAGTCCTGGTTATGTACCGGCTAAAACCGTTAGTACAGCACATTTTGGTTTTATTTCTTGTGGTATGGTATAGCCATTCCCAGGCTGCCGTTACAGTTACACCAGCCGCAGGGCTTTGCGTGAACAATACACCGGGTGCATTCACTACAATCAGTAATATTGTAATCATTGAAGGCAGTAATGGTGATTTTGCTGTTCAGGCGGGAGCTACGATTATTTTGTCTGCACCAGCCAATTTTGAGTTTTTAGCAGGAACCGGAACTGTTGCAGTTACAACTGGCAGGAATATCAATAGCCCGGCTGCAATAGTTGTTACCAACAACACAATTACAATCACCTATACCTGTACCGGTACGAACAAGGCAGACCGGATGACTATAAGCGGCATCCAGGTGAGGGGTCTTGCTGCAGGAAGTTCAGGTAATATTCTGAGGACAGGTGGTACAGGAACAATTACAGGAGATGCAGCGGGTGGTGGAGTCAACCATGGTACACTTTCAAGTGATGGTACTGGATTAACTGTTACATCGGTTAGTAATGGTAACTGGTCATCCGGTTCAACATGGTCTACAGGACAGGTACCGGCCTGCAACATGGATGTGCAGATCAGTCATTCAGTAACAATGGACGTTGCCGGATCCACAGGGAATGTTACCATAACAACAGGTGGTGATCTGACCGCAACCAATGCAATTACGATAACCGGAAATTTCGTCATTACAGGTACAGGTACCTATAGACATAATAATACTTCAAGTGGTGCAACAACTGTTTTTGCAGGTACTGAAAATTTCGCTGCTACCAGCAACCTGGTTTTTAATCAATGGTATGATCTCAATGTTCCTCTGGCTTCTCTCATAAGCAGCACTCTTGGAAACATAATATTTAATGTCGCAGGAACCTGGCAGCAGGACGGATATTTTGCTCCTGCACGGGTTCTGGGAAATATTACTATTACCAGTGGAACTGTCGTTATGGATGATGGTACCGGGATGTCAACATCATTAACATTACAGGATGTGTCTCTGAGCGGAACCGGTAACCTGATTGCCTGTTCTGGTACCAATCGCAATTTTACATTTGTAACCGGTAATTTCACCGACAATGGTACCGGTGGAACTCAGACAACAATTATGAGCAGTTGCACCGGTACTTTAAGCTGGACATCTCTTGGTAATGTTACTCTCAACGATAATTTCGGACTCATAATCAGTTCAGGTAACCCTGCTGCTGTTTCCATGACAACAACCGGTGATCTGAATATAACAGGAGGTAGTATTGACTTTTTGTCAGGAACAAACTCACCATTTACATTGAATATTGGAGGCAATACAAATATTTCCGGAACTCCAGGATATGTAAACTTTGTAAATTCCGGAAGCGGTGCGTTTATTTATAATACTGACAATTTAAATATAACAGCAACGGGTACTTTGTCGTTGATCAGTGGCAGTTTTTCTGGAATCAACCAGTTTAATATCGGCCAGGACCTGATTGTAAATAACAATGCGCAGATATTATACCTGATCAACATAGGCGGCTATACTGAAGCACTTGATCTGACTACAGGGCGTGATATACTATTATCTAACGGGGATTTTTTTGCTGCCAACACAAACGGGCAGGTAGCAGTAAATTGTGGACGAAATTTACAAATTACGGGAACGGGAAATCAATTCAATGGTCAGCATAATTCATCGAATTCGGAACTGACCGATATTACTGTAAACGGAACACTCAGCGTCACCAATGGAACTTACTTTCACACCCTGGGTGAAGGCGACATAGTGCTGACTGTCGGAGAAACACTAATAATTGACAACGGTTATTTCTATGGATTGGATCATACTACATCACCTGCCCTGGCCACTGCGGATTTCACATTTGAAGATTTCGATTTTCAGGGCGGGGAAGTGAAACTATTCAGCCTGAAAACATCTTCCAATACCTTGTTAACAGTTAACTGCATCAATAATTTTAATATTACCTGGGAGGCGAATACCGATCTTGTGGAACTGATATCTTATGACGGTAACAATGATGCCTTATTAGATATGTTTGTTGGTGGCAGCTTTACTGTTTCAGGAAATTATCCGAATGCATACTTCCTTTCCAGTAGAGCCGGAGGAGATGAATCCGTTTCAATTGTAGGAAATTTCAATGTTTCCGGAGGAAATGTATTTTTTGTATGTGACAATGCTTCCACAAATGGCAAGGATGCACACAATATTGTATCGACCGTCCAGGGTGATATCAATATTACCGGTGGGCAAACGTTTTTATCTACAAGAGATGGCACCGCCACATACGACATTGATGGAAATGTCAATATCAGTAGTGGAATTATGAATCTCAAATGGCTCACCGGAAATGCTACCATGAATATTGATGGAAATTACAATCAGACCGGAGGTACCTTTAATTTTCATTCAAGGGCAGCAACTATTGATGATACTATTAAAGTAGTTGTAAATGGCGATTTCAGTCAATCAGCAGGAACTCTCAATTTTGATAATGGTACAGGGCCGGCAGAACATACACTTACTTTTTATAGTCCAAATGTAACCTTGTCAGGATCGGCGATAATCACACATGCAAACAATCTCTCGGCTACATGGGTATTCGGTCATATCTATTTCAACCGGTCCGGTACAACAATATTTTCCAGAAGTACATCCACACATAACATTCAGCATGTACGCCAGACGATTTCAGCCGGTACAACAGTGAATGCATCTTCAAGCTCCAGCGGTTTCCAGATGACCTCGGTATCGAGTGCCACTGCGACCATACATAACGCCCTGACCATAAACGGAACTCTTGATATGGGTGATAAAATTCTCTCTGCCCGCCAGCAGGCAAATTATTACTCGCAGGTTACAGTGAATAGCGGGGGACGTTACCGCACCAGCCATACCGGCGGACTATACTCAGGCAGTAGCCTTACTGCTTCGTCTATCAATGGATTTATTTCGGCTTTGAACAGAGTGAATTATTACCTGAATGCCAATTCTACAGTAGAGTATTATGGTACTTCCACTTCTGTAGTAACAGGGGTCCCTAATGGAATTGCAACCACTACCAACCAACAATATGGAAATCTTGAAATCAATTTCACAGGAGCCGCTGGTAGTACCTGGGTTTATCCCGAGACAGCTGATGAAGTGCATATCCGAACCGCATTGATATTAACAGAAGGAGAATTTAATCTTGATAATAACCATAACACAGCTTCAGGAGGATTGCCGATCAACCTGGAAACCGGTGCCACTGCAAGCCGCACCAACGGTTTCATCAGGAGTGAAACAGAAGACGGATCGGGAGTCGTAAGATGGAACATCACTGCTAATGGCTCCTATACCATTCCGTTTGGATACGATGTTTCGAACTATATTCCATTCATGTTCCAGCAGACTTCCGGTAATGCAGGAAGGATTTCAATAGGTACTTACCGGACCAATGCTGCCAATTTGCCCTACCCTCCTACTGTAACCCATGTGAGAGATCTGAATGGTGTTAACAACAGTTTGCAGACTGTGGACCGGTTCTGGAATATGTCCGTACCGGGAGCAGCAGGAGCCAATCTTTTATTTTCATATGTACCTTCTGAAGGCGCCGGAATTATTTCACCACGTGCTCAGTTATGGGAGCCTGTTAGCCAGGGATGGTTTTTACCTGCCGGGATTCAATCAAATCCTACTGCAGTGACAACCCTTGCCAATATTCAGTCCTCATTTAATACATGGTGGACACTCTCTGCGCTTGCGTCTCCACTGCCCATTGAACTCATGGAATTCCTGGCAAAAAAATCAGGAGAACAGGTCATTTTAACCTGGAAAACTCAAACAGAAATCAATAACGATTTTTTCACTGTAGAGCGAAGCCAAAACGGCTTGCAGTTTGAAATTTTGGGAACCGTTAGCGGTGCAGGTACAAGCAATAACCCGAACTCGTATGGAATGACTGACTTTCATCCTCTGAAAGGGAAAAGCTACTACCGGTTAAAACAAACGGATTACGACGGGCATTTCACGTATTCACAAAATGTGAGTATCAGCTTTGAGCCTGTGGAAAGTTTTTCAGTTTACCCGAACCCTGCATTTCAGGGAAATAAAATTACAGTAGAATTTCCTGAAGAAGGAAACTATGATATCAGTATAACAGCTTTGGATGGGAAAACTTTGTACCATACTACAGTTGATATTTCAAATGGCATGATGAAATCAGATCTGGCGGGCTTTACGGCGGCCCCTGGAATGTATATTTTACAAGTCTTCGGTAGCTCCGGAATTCACTCCCGTAAAATCACAGTTAAGTAAGATACTTCTGCCTGCCGTTTTCCATTTCAAAATTTTCCTAAGGTGGGATTAAAAATCCACTCATTTTTTTTCGCCGGATTGCCTGCCTCGCCGGCAGGCGGGTAAATCCTGCGCGGTATCTGTAATCTGTACATCCGATTCCGGGTATATAAAGAATCTGTAATCCCCCGCCTGCAGTCGGGCAAGCGTCTTACTTTGTCATGCTCTCCGCATAGTATTTAAAGAATAGTGGAATGGTTTCAATGCCTTTCATGAAATTAAAAATGCCATAATGCTCATTGGGACTATGAATGTTATCCGAATTAAGTCCGAATCCCATCAATACCGATTTTAAACCAAGCTCTCTTTCAAATAATGCAACAATCGGAATGGAACCGCCTTCACGGGTCGGGATTGGTTTTTTTCCGAAGGCATGTTCCATAGCTTTGCTGGCTGCCAGGTAAGCAACAGAATCAGTTGGAGTAACAACAGGTTCACCTCCATGATGCGGAGTGACTTTTACCTTCACCGACTTTGGTGCAATAGAGGTAAAATGTTTTTCAAACAGTGCAGTTATTTTAGATGATTCCTGGTTGGGCACCAAACGCATTGATATTTTCGCATAGGCCTTAGACGGTAGCACCGTTTTAGCTCCTTCACCGGTAGATCCGCCCCAGATTCCATTCAGTTCAAAGCTTGGACGGATTGCAGTACGTTCCGGAGTCGAATACCCGGTCTCTCCAAGTACATCATCAATTCCCAGTTCTCTTTTATATTCCTGCTCATTGAAAGGAGCTTTTGCCATTTCAGTCCGTTCGGTTTTCGACACTTCCACCACTTCGTCATAAAACCCGGGGATGGTTATGTGATTATTTTTATTCTTCATGGAGGCAATCATTTCACATAGAACCTGGATAGGATTTGCAACAGCACCTCCGTAAACACCGGAATGTAAATCACGGTTGGGCCCGGTAACTTCCACTTCAACATAACTCAGTCCGCGTAATGCTACTGTTATTGACGGTGTATCATTCGCAATCATGCTTGTATCAGAAATCAGGATCACATCGGCTTTCAGCCGTTCTTTATTGTTTCTCACGAACTCACCCAGGTTAACACTTCCTACTTCTTCTTCACCTTCAATCAGGAATTTTACATTACAGGTAAGAGAATTATTTTTCATCATACTTTCAAAAGCTTTGATATGCATGAATACCTGTCCTTTATCATCACAGGAACCACGGGCATAAATTTTTTCATCCTTAATCACCGGTTCGAAAGGAGGTGAAGTCCACAGGTCCAGCGGATCGGGCGGTTGTACATCATAATGACCATACACCAGCACCGTTGGGGCTTTCGGATCGATAATTTTTTCACCATATACAATGGGATGACCTTTAGTAGGACAAATTTCTACCTTTTCAGCACCGGCAGCTTCCAGGTTCTTCCGGATGTACTCGGCTGCTTTCTGCAAATCACTTTTAAATTTTGAATCCGCACTTACCGAGGGAATCCGAAGCAGCTCCATCAGCTCGTTTAAAAACCGGTCTTTGTTTCCTGAGATATATTCCTGAACTTTTTCCATTGAAAATATTTTTACTGATTTATGAAATTATGATTATAAAATTTGCGTGAAATTTTTAAACAGAAGCAACTGCTGCTTCCCTGTTGATTTTCTTAATAAGACCCTGCAACACTTTACCAGGACCCAGTTCTGTGAATACACTGGCGCCATCGGTGATCATGTGTTGAATAGTCTGAGTCCAACGTACAGGTGCTGTAAGCTGAGCAACCAGGTTTTTCCTTATAGTATCAAGTTCGGATGCAGGTAATGCATTTACGTTTTGGTAAACAGGGCAAATGGGATTTGAAAATTTTGTAGAATCAATAGCTGCAGCGAGATTCTGTCGTGCAGGCTCCATCAGGGGAGAATGAAATGCCCCACCTACATTCAAAAGAAGTGCTCTTTTAGCTCCGGCTTCAGTTAATTTTTCACAGGCTTCTTTAACTGCTTCGATTGTACCTGAAATAACAATTTGACCAGGACAATTATAATTCGCGGGAACAACGGTTCCTGGAATTTTAGCACAAATGTCTTCTACTGCTGCGTCATCCAATCCCAGAATTGCAGCCATGGTTGATTGCTGTAACAGACAAGCTTGCTGCATGGCATTAGCACGTATAACTACCAGCTTCAAAGCATCTTCAAATGAAAGCGTTTTATTGGCAACCAGTGAAGAAAATTCACCGAGCGAATGTCCTGCTACCATTTCAGGATGGAATGAATCTCCTAGATCTGCGACAACCGCAACAGAATGTAAAAAAATCGCAGGTTGCGTTACATTGGTTTGTTTGAGATCTTCATCCGTGCCGTTAAACATCATGTCGGTGATCCTGAATCCAAGTATTTCGTTGGCATTTTCAAATATCTTTTTTGCTACCGCCGAGCTTTCATAAAGCTCTTTTCCCATACCCGGAAACTGTGAGCCCTGTCCTGGAAATACGAATGCTTTCATGGGATGATTATTTTAGATAAAACTTTATTTATGTTCGCTTAGATTAGTTTAATATTCTGGAAGGTATTACTTTAAATCAGATATACCGTTTTCCTATCAGGCTTATAAAGTCGCTCCGTGTGCGGTCATTTTCAAATTCCCCGTGAAATGCGGATGTGGTGGTAACGGAGTTCTGTTTTTGAATTCCCCGCATCTGCATGCATAAATGATGAGCTTCAATTACTACCGCAACACCCAATGGGTTCAGAGTTTCCTGGATACAGTCGCGGATTTGTGTAGTTAAACGTTCCTGTACCTGTAATCGTCGTGCATAGGCATCCACAACCCGCGGGATCTTACTGAGTCCTACAATATATTTATCCGGAATATACGCAACGTGTGCCTTACCAAAAAACGGTAGCATATGGTGTTCACATAAGGAATAAATTTCAATATCCTTAACGATGACCATCTGCTGGTAATCTTCCCGGAAGCGTGCTGACATTAATATTTCGTTGGGATCAAGATCGTAACCGTGTGTGAGAAACTGAATGGCTTTTGCAACACGTTCCGGAGTTTTTTCAAGTCCTTCGCGAGTGGCATCCTCACCTACTTCGTGCAAAATGACACGATATGCATCTGATAACAATTTTATTTTTTCCGGATTGTATTTATCAATTTTGAGATAACCATCCATGCTGTTATCTTCAAACATATCGCCGTGTTTTTCGCTGCTCATCTCAATTTTTTATTTTCCAAAATATTCAACAAAATTATTTTCCGTTTCATAAAGTTTAACACAATGCAGGATGCAACCTGTTTTCATTATTTCCTGTTCCAGTTCCATCCAGATAGAATAAGCTAGTACTTCGGTGGAGGGAATTTTGTCCTTCATAAAATCCACATCCAGGTTAATATTCCTGTGATCCAGTTTATCGGTAACTTTCAGCTTAATAATTTCACTAAGCTTTTTAAGGTCCATCACAAACCCGGTCTGATTATCAGGTTCACCCTTAATAGTAACAAAAAGTTCATAATTATGGCCATGCCAGTTGGGATTGGAACATTTTCCAAAAACCTCAAGGTTCTTTTGATCATCCCATTCCGGCCTGAAAAGGCGGTGGGCGGCATTGAATCGTTCTTTCCTGGTAACAAATAACATATCACGCTGTTAGATACAATGCGCTGAGTTTTAACGCACTTTATTTTAGTATTTTAGCAAAGGTAATAAATGCCGTTATAACACCTTCCACCGGAAGTTTCATTTCGATCTGTATATATGTTTAAACTACTTATTGTAGCGGCAACGGTTCCGGAAGCTGCATTCTTGTCGAAAAATGTTAAGAATGCGAGGAAAGGCAATCTTATTACACTTGAAAAATCCATAACATTCGAGATGGATCTGCTTATAACCGGAATAGGAATTACTGCAACAACTTTTCATCTTACAAAAGCGCTGTCCGGAAAGAACTATGACCTGGCGATCAATGTAGGAATATGCGGTTCCCTGGATCCTGTTATAGTTCCGGTACGTGTGGTAAATATAACTGAGGATCGATTCGCTGATTTTGGGATTGAAGATGGTACTATTTACCGGGATGTATTTGAGGCAGGACTTAAGCACAAAAATGAAAAGCCATATGCAAATGGTTTATTGAAGTCAGATAATAAGCTGAAACCGGAAAGTCTTAAGGCCATTCCCGCCGTGAAAGCAATCACGGTGCAATTGGTGCACGGTACGAATGCATCTGCACAAAAAGCTTTTCGGCGTTATGGACCCGTAATGGAATCCATGGAAGGTGCTGCATTTTTTTATGCTTGTCGGATGGAAAATATTCCCTGTCTCCAGATCCGTGCTGTTTCCAATAAGGTTGAGAAACGAAACAAAAAGAAATGGAAAATCACAAAAGCATTGGATGCACTGGCTGGTTTTATGGGCTTGTTATTGCTTGAAATTCATTCCAAATATTCCTGAGGAACAGATTTTGCGACAGGATTTGTTTTACAACCATGAAAGTCAAAGAAACTACAGTCATACCTCCCTTTCCTATTAGGAAACTACTCGACAAAGGCGAAGATGAAAGCCTCGACTATAAGAAAGAGGTTAACAGCGAATCCAAAATTGCCAAGACCATGGTGGCATTTGCAAATCACAGAGGCGGAAAACTACTTATTGGAGTAAATGATAACCGTACCATTCATGGAATTTCAGCTGAAGAAGAAAAATATATCCTGGAAAAAGCCGCTGCATTTTTCTGCAGGCCTGAAATTCCGATCACAATTTCAGAATGGCAGGTGGGAAAAAAAACAGTTCTGGAAGTGGATATCCCGAAAGGAGAAAATAAACCTTATTACGCACTTGGTGATGATGGTAAATGGTGGGCGTATATCCGTGTCAAAGATCAATCGCTTCTTGCAAGTAAAGTGGTGTTGGATGTACTGAAAAGGGAAAGCGCTGGTGAGCAGACACTGGTCACCTATTCCACTAAAGAGAAAGCGCTCCTCGATCATTTGTCAAAACATGGCAGGATCACTCTCAATCAGTATTGCAAACTTGTAAATATTTCCAGGAGAAGAGCCACCGGAATCCTTGTAAATCTGATCAGCGTGGGAGTGATTAGAGCGCATAACACCGAGAAAACTGAATTCTATACCCTGAGCTGAATGATGTTAGTCATGAACTTCGAACGATAAATTTGATTATTTTTATAGTAAATTCATTTTAAACCTAATTAACATGGGAAAAGGAACCAATATGCTCTATGCACTGCTCGCGGGTGCGGCTGCCGGAGTTGCAATCGGGATGTTATTATCATCAGATAAACATGCAGAAACGAGGAAAAAAATCACCGATTCAGCAAGAAAGCTGGCCGACGGACTTCTTGAAAAAGCGGAAGAGGTGTTAGATAAGGTTTCGGAAAAGAAAACTAACGTTTAACAACGGGAACAACCATGGATGAAACAACACAAAAAAATAAGCCCGAGCTTGATGAAATACTTAATGAAGTAAAATCGTATATGGGCACAACGGTAGATCTATACCGTATGAAAGCTGCTGAAAAAGGAGCTGAAATCGCTTCCATTGCTATTATTAATATTGTTCTTGGAATTTTTGCAGCGCTCGTTTTGCTTTTTGCCAGCCTTGCACTGGCACTTTACCTTTCATCATTCTTTGATAGTATGTATACCGGTTTCCTCCTGGTAGCAGGATTGTACGCTATTTTCAGTATCATCATCCTGCTTACTAAAGATAAATGGCTTAAAGGCTCACTCACCGACAATATCATCCGTGTGATTTATTCTAACTGATATGACAAAGACTATTCAATCACATGCTGATCTCCGATCAGAAATTGAGCGGCTGACCGTGGAAAGGCAAATCGCGGAACAAAGGCTTAATTCCAAGATCCGTGATTTTTCCACAGCTATGAAACCGATAAACCTGTTGAAGAATGCTTTCGGAACAGTGAAGAACGATTCTGAGCTTTCAACAATGATCAAAACCCGCGGCATCGAAGCATTAATAGGCTTCGTTATTTCTCAATTGGTTTTCAAAAAGAGCAATACCCTGGTACGTACCGCCGCAACCCTGATGGGTACCTCTTTTGCATCCGGAATATTCGGTGGTGACGCTTTGAAATATGTGGATAAGCTGAAACAACTTTTTAAAAAATTCAAATCCAAAACCGAACAAAAGCCACAAGGATCATTTAATGAAGAGGATACCTATTCCTGAAATACAGCCCTTTAGGCCATTCATTTAGTTGATTATCATATGTTTCTATTTACTATTCTGTGACAATTCATGGACTATTAAATTGTACCTTAGGCCTGTCGTTTTCAAACCTTTATGATGTGCCCTAAGTACTGGAAGGCTGGTTTCGCGTTACTTTTGTTTCTGAACCTATTCCCCTTTCAACAATCGAAAGCTACTCACTTAATGGGAGGAGAGCTTACTTATGTGTATGATGGGACCGGACCCGGTGGCACCTTTTATCTGGTTCACCTAATTGTATACAGGTATTGTGATTCTACAATAATGCCTGCTCCTCTCGATCAGAACATGTACCTGGGAATATATGCCGGCCCTAATGGAGGTCCGCTCGATTGGGTAGGAACCGAAATGCTGACCTTATATAATTCCACATTTGTAACTTCTGATCCGGGAAACATCAATTGTAATTTCACAGCATCTGCATGTATAGAACGTGGCGAATATGAAGCCACCGTACTATTACCGGATAATTCTGACGGTTATCACCTGCTTGTTGAACGATGCTGCAGGAATGGCAATATTGTAAATCTTGATCTGCCAGGTGCGGCCGGAATGAGCTATTATGCTTATATACCACCTGGCATTATCAACTCCACGCCCCAGATCACCGATGTGAGTGTTCCATACATATGCACCGGTGATACTGTTTCCATTGTAAATAATGCATATGATCCGGATGGTGATTCGCTGGCTTATTCATTTGTAATTCCATATAATGGTTATTCCGGTCAGTCAAATCCCTCACCCGATCCACAATTTGATAACAATCCTTATGTATTACCGATTCCGGAAATCGTATATACGCCGGGTTATTCCTTGACAAATGTTTTTGGTGCGGGTAGTTATGCCAGCATTGATCCGATCTCAGGTCTGACTAATTATTTTATTCCATTACAGGGATTTTTTGTTGCAGCTATCGAAATTCGTGAATACCGGAACGGGATACAGATTTCTGCAATCAGACGTGATCTGCAATTTATTGCTATACCATGCACTCCCAATGCGCTTCCTGCCATTTCATCACCTGCAGGCAACTCTTTTACCATAGGAGAAGGACAAACACTTTGTTTCAACGTTACTGCTACGGATGCTGATGGCGATAGTCTTTATCTTACAGCATCAGGACCATTGCTGGATAGCACCCTGGTGAATCCTTGCGGTAATATTGCAGCAGTTTCCGGAGCGTCCAGCGTAACATCACAATTTTGCTGGACTCCTGTTTGTGGAATGTCAAGCACTGTACCTTATCAGTTTTTTATCACCATTACAGACAATGGATGTCCTGCTAAAATCATCAACGAAATTTATTCTATTTATGTAACCAACGGACCAGCCACACAAACTCCGACGGTAACCGTACAACAATTTCCTTCGGGGATGATTTGCCAGGGATCCAATATTGCATTCAATGCCTTATCAACTTTGCCAGGAAACGCTCCCATTTATCAGTGGGAGGTGAATGGTAATCCTGCCGGAACAAACAGTGCATCATTTACACCTGCATCAATAAACAACGGGGACATTGTCACGGTAACAATGATTTCCAATGCACCTTGTGCTCTAATCGATACTGTATTCTCTCCACCCTACCCGGTTGTAATCAGTTCGCAACCGGCGCCACAGCTAACGCTGACCAGTAACCCGGTTGATTTTTTGTGCCCGCAACAAATATGTAATTTCAATTGCGCAATATTAAATGGAGGAGCTAACCCGACATACCAGTGGTACCTGAATGGATCCACTTCAGGTGGTAACAGTCCGCTTTTTAATGCAGCGAATCCAAGCGGATATATGTCAGTTTATACAGTGGTTACTCCGTCCACCGGTTGCCCGCCTGAAACTTCGGATACCATTATTTTTCATATCCTTCCCTGGCTGCATCCAGAGGTTACTCTGATTGCTTCCACAACTGACTCACTTTGTCCTGATCAATCTGTAACATTTACAGCCAATACTGCAAATACCGGTGAACCCCCGGTACTCAACTGGTATCTGAATGGTTCCTTTACC
>JANWID010000099.1 GCA_025450095.1 Bacteroidia bacterium
ACTACCGGGGCGTGGGTACGTGAAGAACCAATGGGTACTATTTTTTCTGGAACCGAAGCAAATCCTGAATTTGATGCCTCCGGTGATTGTTCCGATCGATGCTTTATCACAGGTAATGGTGGCGGATCGCCCAATTTTGATGATGTAGATGATGGTACCGTTACATTGACTTCACCGGTAATGAATCTTACTTCCTATACTGATCCGTATCTAAATTACGAAAGGTGGTTTTTTGAGCAGCTTACTTCCAATCCTGTTGCAAATGACACTATGTTTATCAGTATTTCAAATGGAGCATCAACGGTCATTGTAGAAACAATTACAGATACGTTACCCACCAATTCCAGTTGGTTTGCCCGGAACTTCCGGATTCTTGATTACATTTCATTATCCACAACCATGACCGTTGAGATATCATTGAGTGATAAACCGGGTACCAGTAATCCATTGGAAGGTGGTTTCGATAAATTTGAAATTTCAGAAGGTCCATTGGGCGCTGCTGAATTGCCGGTTTCACAAAACATGATTTCAGTTTATCCGAATCCATTCAGTGATTTTATTGAAGTGCGTTTACCGGAGGGAGTAACCGGTTCAGATGCAGAAATACTCGTTACTGATATTTCAGGTCGGGAGGTTTTGAAGTACAATTTGGAATTATCGGGTCAAATGGTGATCCCCACTTCAAATTGGAATGAAGGAATTTATCTTCTCAGAATATCCACACCGGGAACCGTATTAGCTCCACAAAAAATCAGCAAAGTCCGGTAAAAATTCATTGGTGAAATATAAATGCCTGTTCTTTATCCGGACAGGCATTTTTCATTTCCCCAGCTCTGCAATTTCAGGAGATTCAAAAATATCGCCGGTAAGGTTACTATTTGCAACATTAATCATCGCTCTTGCCACAGTTTGTGCGTGTACTGCCCTGTACTTTTTTAATGGACCGATAAGAAGGAATGAAAGCACTTGCATCATAATTTTTCCGGATACTTCTGCAGGACGTAATTCTTTTCGTGGGCCAAGAAGCATAGAAGGCCGGAATATATGAAGACGCGGTATACCAAGTGAACGGATAGTTTGTTCCATTTCACCCTTGGTTCTTAAATAAAAATTACTGCTTGCCGCGTCAGCACCAATTGATGAAATAACCATCATGCTGGAAATATTATGTTTCTTCGCCGCGGTTCCGATCATGACCGGAATATCATAGTCTACTTTTTTAAATGCGGCTTGTGAACCTGCTTTACGGATGGTGGTACCGATGCAACAATATATTTCGTCGCCGGAAAGATTGTTCTCAAATGATTCCCTGTTTTCAAGACCGGTTAAAAATTCAATCACTTTCGGATTACCAGTACCCAAATGCTTGCGGGTAAAGATCACCAACCGGTTATAACGTTCATCAGAAAGTAATTCCTGTAATACATAACTGCCCACGAGTCCTGTTGCACCGAAAATAATTGCAGTTTTCGGATTCATACCATTCAGGTTACATGAAGGCGGCTATGACGGTACCATCCATCGGCAGCGAACAAAAGCATAATTGCAAATGCCGATACAGATAAGATCAATGCAAAAGGACTGGTAACCAGATTTAGGAACAGCGAGGTGCTATAGCTTATTGTTTCACCGAAACGTTCCAGGCCGGCAAAACCTCCCGAATTATTACCTCCAAAAAGACCAAGCAGGCAAATGGTGATAAAAATAATGCTGATCAGTATCCATCCCCGTAAGGTAATAACCGGTTCATATTTGATGGTTGAAATTGCGGGAGCCAGTCCCAGCGAATTCATAACCGATCCTGTGAAATTAACAGAAGGTTGCTCCAGCATTTCATGGTTCAAAATTTTCCGGAGTGGATCGGAGTTTTTATCAGGTAGGTTAGTCATTGTTTTCCAAAGTTAATAAATGAAAATAATATTTGTAAAATCCGGTATTCATTACAGTATAGAATGAAGTTCATCTTTCAGGTTTCTCTGAAGCGTATCGTGCAGCTTTTTTCTTGCACGAAACAGCTTAACTTTCACGTTGCTTTGTGTTAATCCTGTTATTTCCGAAATGGCATCTACAGGCTGATCATCCATATAATATAGCGTAACCAGTAACCGGTCGCCATCATCGAGTGCCGATAGGGCAGCATTGACAAATTGTTTCTTTTCTTTTCCGTAATACTGATCTGTTTGCATTGTGAATGATCCCTCAGCAGGTTCTGAAAAATCTTCGTCATCAGTAGAACCAGAAAATAAGCTCTTTTTACGGACTTTGGTCAGGCCCAGGTTATACACGATCCTGAAAAACCAGGTGGTGAATTTGGCATCACCGCGGAATTGATTCAGGGAATGGTAGAGCTTCACAAAAGCATCCTGGGCGACCTCTTCGGCATCTTCCCGGTTTCCCGTAATGCGAAGTGCTATATTAAATGCCATGGTTTTATGCTTATTTATAAGGCCGGCAAAGGCTTGAGAATCGCCATGCTGCAATACCCTTTCAATATAATAAGCATCATCGCGATACGACATTTCATACCTTTTGACAACGTGTGTTGGAATCCGGTTACAGAAAAATAATCAAAAATTTTGTAACCAGCTTTCATCAGGCAGCATCCTACCTAAAAAATAATCATTTAAACAGTTTTAAAAGCTAACATTATGAACGAGGAAATCCTGATCCCCATTACTATGTTTCTCTGCACTTTCGGAGTGCTTTATATATATTTTACAACCCGTCATAAAGAACGGCTCTTCATGATTGAGAAAGGAGCAGATCCCGCATTATTCCAGCCCCGGAGAGCTGCCGTCAGGAAATCAAAAGCGTCTATGCGGATAGGGATGTTCCTGGTTGGAATTGCATTGGGTATCCTGACTGGTAACATTCTCGCCGAAACGACCCGGTTAATGGAAGAAGTAGCTTACTTTTCCATGATTTTTCTTTTCGGTGGTCTAAGCCTGATACTTTATTATCACTTTTTCGAAGGAAAAAAAGCCGCGCAGGAAGAAATTACAAATGTTTAGAAACTGACTTGCCGGGTAGGTTGTAATAACAAGAGCATTTTTCATCTTTGCAAAAAGTGAAAACATGCTAAAAGGAATTGCATCAATCGGGTTACTGGTTATCGCCAACTGTTTCATGACCCTTGCCTGGTACGGGCATCTCCAGTTTTACAAATTACCTTCGCTGGCGCGGATGGGTATTATCGGGGTGATCCTGATAAGCTGGGGGATCGCATTTTTTGAATATTGTTTCCAGGTACCTGCAAACCGGATTGGATATCAGGGAAACGGCGGACCCTTTAACCTGGTTCACCTGAAGCTGATCCAGGAAGTAGTTTCACTGGTTGTGTTCGTTGTGTTCGCGGTATTTGTGTTTAAAACCGACAGGCTGGCGTGGAATCACCTGGTTGGATTTATGCTGATCATGCTGGCTGCATTTTTCATTTTCAAAAAATGGTAATGCACATCGCTGTATAATAGTTTTCTTTTTCATAATTTCACCACGTTAAAACCTGTTATTATGTCGAAGGAAAAAACTGTAAAGAAAGAAGCCAAGAAAGCTCCTACCAAAACCCTGAAAGAAAAAAGGGCAGAGAAGAAAGCAAAGAAAGCTTCAAAAGGCTGAAAAAAGTAAAGGAACTCCAAAAGGGTTCCTTTCTTTTTGTGATAAAAATATTTTAACTTTATTAAAATATTTTTCAAATGAGATATTTTTTAATTATCATTTTTTTATCAGCATTGGAAGGACGTGCCCAGTCATTTTTAACCAACTATGATTTGCCTCCGGGCTATACAAACTCGGAATTGCAACTGAGAAATCAATTAAATATTGATAGCGCCGGGAATAAATGGATTGCCTTTAGCTCCATCGGTCTTGGTCGTTTTGACGGTATTACATGGACGGTATACAATTCAGTCAATTCGGGACTTCCAGGCGATTCCATAATGGCAATTGAATTTGATCTTACCGGTAATTATTGGACAGGAAGTAATTCCGGCGCTACATTTTATGATGGAAGTACGTGGACGACATATAATACATCAAATTCCGGTATTGCATCTAACCTTGTAAAATGTTTAGCTGTCAATTCAAATATTGCCTGGTTTGGAACGGATAGCGGAGTATCAAAATATGATGGATCAGCCTGGGTTAATTTTAATACAGGAAATTCTGGATTGGTGAATGATACAATTCGCCGGATTCAGATTGCATCTGATGGTTCAATATGGTTCGCTACCAAACAAGGATTATCAAAGTATGATGGTACTTTGTGGCAATCATACAGTAGCTCAAATTCCATTATTCAGCAAAATGACATTTTCGATATTATTGAAGACGGTATTGGAAGAATATGGTTTTGTACTCTGGATAGTAAAATTTATTACATCGATTCATCGGGTAATGTTAAGAAATTGGTGAACGACTTTTATAGCTCGTTAATTGAAATTACAACAAGTGGTAAAATTCAATTTGCCAAAAACAGCGATGGCCATGTGTTCTTTATGATAAACTTCGGATCAGCAATATTTGAAATAAATCCTGATTCCTACAATATTTTCTATCTCGCTCAATCATTACCGGGTGCTTCATTTTCGTATGATCTGGAAATTGACAGCCAGGATCATTTTTGGTATTTACCACTGTCTTCTATTTCACCAACCGGAGCATTGAAGGAAATTAATTTGGATTATTACCAGGTTCCACCTTTATTATCACCCACCATATACAATTCGAAAGAATTAAATATTAATGATGTTAATACTTTAATAATGAACCGAGGTGATATGCATTGGGATCCTCACAGCCAGAACAATGCATACGAAGTTCCGAAAGGCTCCGGTAAACATGCAAGTTATGCAGCTGCATTATGGATTGGAGGTCTGGATCAGGGAGGTAATTTACATGTAGCCGCACAGAGTTACCGGCAAACAGGAACTGATTACTGGCCCGGACCTATTAGCGGAATATCCCAACCTTTTGATACGGCCAGTTGCCTTCTTTTCGATAAAATGTATGATGTCTATAAATGGCAAATAGAAGAATTCAACACCAATTATTTAAATGGTTCCGTGAGTAATGGAACATATCCTGTCCCATATGCAATTCTGGATTGGCCTGCTAAAGGGAGTGGAATAATCACAGATGAGAAAGCTCCGTTTGTAGATTTTAATAACGATAGTCTTTACAATCCTTACGATGGCGATTATCCATTGATAAAAGGTGACCAGATGCTTTTCTGGATGTTCAATGATTCGCTGGCACCCCATGAAAATACAGGTCCAAATAGTTTAGGCGTTGAAGTTCATGGCAGCGCTTATGCATATTCCTGTCCTGGAATAGCTGATTCAAACATTGTTCTTAACAGAACTACGCTCTACCATTACAGAATCATCAACCGCAGTAGCAATGATTACAGCAACGTTTACCTGGGATTATGGAACAGTTCAGTAATCGGAAATTTTACTGATAACTATATGGGGTGTGATTCCATTTTGGGAGCAGGTTTCGCCTATAATGGTGATAATGATGATGAAGGTCTGGAAGGATATGGATTAAATCCTCCTATGCAAAATATAGTAGTGTTGAAAGGAATGGAAGCTGACGCAAATGATGGAATTGACAATAATCTGGATGGAGTTACAGATGAACCAGGTGAAAGGACAACTATGAACCATTTTATTAGTGCGGATGGTCAGGGACCCACCTCAAATCCGGTAAGTGATCTCGATCATTACCGATATATGCAAAGCATCTGGCTAGATGGAATTCATTTAACTTATGGCAGCGATGGAAGAGATGCTTCGGCTCCGCCAACCAATTTTATGTTTAGCGGTACCCCTTATGGAGCCGGCTGGACGGAAGCTGTTAGCGGCAATGTTCCTGAAGAAAGAAAATATGTCGCGAGTTCCGGTCCGGTTTCGCTGGAAGCCGGTGGTGAGCTTAACATCGATTTTGCCTATGTATTTACGCGTGACACAACTGCTCCAAACGGATTCACAACTTCCATTGCACGAAATATTGCAGATGTGCAACGGGTGAGAAACTGGTTCGATAATGATAATTTTCCTTCCTGCCTGGTATATAGTGTGGGAAATGCAGAAATCAAGAATTCATATGCATTACAACTGTATCCAAACCCGGTATCCAGCCAGCTTTTTATAGAAATGCCGTGGCTATATGATAGTGCGGAAATTCAAATTACTGACTCCAGGGGAACTATGGTGATGTCCGGAAAATACAAAACCGGGACCGCTGTTAACGTGTCCCGGTTGGAAAATGGTATTTATTTTATCAGGCTAATCACGGACCTGCAAACTTTCACCGGCAGGTTTGTGAAGATGGATTAGCGACTTTTATTCTGCATTAGCAAGTGCCAGTTCATTGGCAGCCATCTTACGGATCTTGGATACATACAGTGAATCTTCTGCGTATACTTTACCAAGGAATTCAAGGTAACGATCATTCATTTTGAAGTTACTTTCCTGCCACATTTTATAATCTGCAACAGCATCCTGCCAGGTAGCATATACCGCGTAGTTATTTTGAGCAGCAAATTTTCTCAATTCATTCTGTGTACCCATGATGATGGTGTCCTGTGCAGGAAGGAATATACCGCAAGCCCTTGTACCACGTTTTGCCGGGTAACGCATTCCTAACATGTTGTTGGCACGTTTCAGAAGGAAGGAGGAAAGGTTTCCTGATTCAAGCATCATTTGAGCGAATACTTCGGGTGCACATATGATTTCATTACTTTCAATTTCCTTCTTCAGGTTTTCTACCGTCAACGGTGTTGGAGGAACGGTCATGTCGGAAGTTATATCAATATATGTTTTACTTGCATTGCTGTAATCATTGAACGTAAACAGCATACTAAACGCGAATACGGTAATGGTGACAGAATTCCTCAATTTGTTGAACTCCCGGTAGCATGTTACCTGGCCGAGATAGTTTTCACATTGTGAATTAAGACAAACATTTTTCTTATCCACAACCTGAATGTGACGCGTATGGCAACATTTCGTTTTCATGGTTGGTTCGTTTTTTAGTTTCAGCAGTCGCATAATTAATGCCCGTTGTTTTTGCTTGGGGCACCGGGATTTTCCCTTTTCTGCGGCGCTTACTACCAATAAGGCTCTGCGGTGGGTCAAAATGCCGTTTATTTTGGCGATTCGGGGGTTTTGAGGGGTGAACGGTTTAACCCTATTTGGTAAAGTAAAGGCCTTTAAATGTGCCTGAAACCCGCGAAAATACTGGGTTATTGGCGAAATTTAATGGGGATTCAATGGGGAGGCTGTGGGTTTCAATAGGATTGCGATAGGGAGACTATAGGGATTCAATGGGGAGATCCTGGGTTTCAATGATATGGGATAGGATGGCTATTGGGTTTCAATAGGTATCCGAGGGGGGATTCTGTAGGATTGTATGTATAATCAATTGATATTCAACTAGTAAAAGTGAAAATAAGTCAATTTCGAAAATTAGAATTATGATTGGTGAAACAGCCAAAAGTTAACAGGAGTCCAATTAACATCAATTAAGAATGAATCGAACTCTAATACCTTTATTATATTGAATAAAAATATATTAGATATTAAAATTTTCGTGATTATTACTTAAGTCCTTATTATGCGGTAGGCTTTTTTCTAGAATTTTGGTATTGGGAGTAGCGATGTAATTGTTCAATCGGACAGAAAAGTCTTTGATTTTTTTCTTGTTTGATTCGAATTCCTCCAGGGTAATAAGATTCTGTTCGTGAGCTTTTAAAAGATTTTCAAAGGTTTCAAAAGTGGAACCCCGGGAATAGTAGCAGAATAATCTGCGATCTCTGTAAAAATATCGTCCACGGCCTTCACAATAATTAAATGAAATGGAATCAGCGCTTCTGACCAGTTGTTTACCCATAGTATCACGAGCAAACCAATCCCATTTTGCAACCATGTCCCAAACTAATTTACCGATTTCATGTGCTGCTTTGTAAATTCTCTGTTGTTCAAACTCAAAAGTGTCCATAACGAAAAGGTTTTAAAAGTGAAAAATGAAATAAAATTTGTATTGGTAAAAGTATTGGAGGAAAATTTAAAAGTCAAGATCTAGATTAAATACTATGTGCAGACGATAGGGATTCAATGGGGAGACATTTTTTTCTTCCTTCAGAATCCCAAATGTATCCCTATCGAACCCCAATTGCATACCTATCGTTTTTTCACTTTCCCCGCTGATGCTTTTATTTCTGAAATATCGCTTTGAAGCTGCATCACCATTTTGCTAAGCTGATCCTGGGTAGATTCGGGTTCGGGGAGTTCACTGCTGATGAAGTTGATGAATTTCCAGATTTCCAGGACTTCGTTCACGGGAACTTCAAATGGCTCATAGGATTTATTCAGGGAGCGCAACAGGAAGTTCTTATGTTTCCTGGACTGGTTGTATACGATTTTGAAAACAATACCTTCATCACGTGTGACTACAATATAAGCACTCCCGTCACGCACATCACGCCAGTCCTGCACAAATTGAGCAATGATCCAGGAGCCATGGGGGATAGGTAACATCGAATCGCCATCGATCTGGAATGCCCTGAATTTTTTTTCATTTGAAAGGAACGGTAACTGGAAAGTTGGCAGTGCGCTGATGAATTCAGGATCGTTATAGCCTGCCGTATAACCTGCCTTTGCTTTCAGTGGTACCACTTCAATATTCTCCCGGTTCATGCTGTCGATAGTACTGGCAAGAACCCGTAGTTTACCACCGGTGAGATACACATCGTATCCCCGTTCAATTTCCGACAGCTGGCTTTCCGAAAGTTTTTCCAGGTCTATCTTGATCAGTGTGTCGATGGAAACCCTGAAGTATTTTGAAAAGCCGATCAGCGCCTCGATGGTAGGGTTAACCACGATGCCGTTTTCATAACTGTTCAGTGTGGAGCGGCTGAAACCAAGTTCGCCGGATACCACATCCTGTGTGCGATTTCTCCTTTTGCGGAGTAGTTTGATGTTGGATGCGAAGTACATGTTTGTTGGTTATTAGTAATTAGGTGGGCAGGGGATTACAGATTCTTTGAGAAACAGAAGGGATATGATTACAGATTAAACACTATTAACCAGAATCTGTAATCAAATCCGCTTCCGCTACGACCTTGTATGGGCAGGGGATTACAGATTCTTTGAGAAACAGAAGGGATATGATTACAGATTAAACACTATTAACCATAATCTGTAATCAAATCCGCTTCCGCTACGACCTTGTATGGGCAGGGGGATTACAGATTCTTTGAGAAACAGAAGGGATATGATTACAGATTAAACACTATTAACCAGAATCTGTAATCAAATCCGCTTCCGTTACGGACCTTGTATCTGTAATCCCCTGCCCACTTTTTATTTATTTTTTTTCATAATCGGAATGATCATGCAAATATAATGATTATATTGTAATCTGCAAATTGATTGTAAAAATATCATGATTATTTCTGTTCCATCCGACCCCGGCCTGCGCAGAATTGTGCTGCCGTCCATCATCCGGATTTCCGATGCGGGGTTAAAAACCCTTTCCGGCTCCCGTAAGCATCAATTAAAATTTGATTTTGATTTATCCCGCCGGGCGAACATATATGCCGGCCCGGGAGATCATCGCGGTATAAATCATTCTGACCCGGCCGTATTTTAATATGTTTTCAGCATCCCGGAACATCATCCACCTGGACCTCGATTCATTTTTTGTTTCGGTAGAGCGTTTGCGCAACAGCGCCCTGGTCGGGAAACCTATTCTCATTGGCGGTAATTCCGACCGCGCTGTGGTTGCCAGCTGCAGCTACGAGGCACGCAAATATGGCGTGAGCTCGGCCATGCCCATGCGAATGGCACGTATGCTTTGTCCCGACGCCATTATTGTACGCGGTGATATGGAAATGTACAGCAAATACTCCAACATGGTCACCGATATCATTCACGAAGATGCCCCGCTCTATGAAAAGGCAAGCATCGATGAGCACTACATCGATATCACCGGGATGGATAAATATTACGGTAGCCTGAAGTGGACCACGCAGCTGCGGCAACGCATCATCCGGGAAACGGGGCTGCCTATCTCGCTCGGGCTGTCGCCCAATAAAACTGTTTCGAAAATGGC
>JANWID010000100.1 GCA_025450095.1 Bacteroidia bacterium
ATGTTGGCTGTCCGGACATTTGTTGTTAATTTACTTGTAATGAATTAAATTTTTTGCATAGAAGCGCCCATCCGGTCCACTATGTTAATGCAATTCCCCACCTGCCGGCGACTCACGCGGATACGAAGAGCACCAAGTCGAACCATTTTGTTCCTGCAATTCCCTGCCTGCTGCTTGATTTCTATGATTTTTTGTGTTGAAACTTGAGCTGAAGGAAACTTTTAATAATTTGATAAACTGCGGCAGGCAGGCTCCCGCAATGATGTTTTCGTGTCCCTGGCAAAATTATAGTGCGGGAGGCGATGAGAATTCCAGAAGGAGGCGGCTGAAAAATTCAGCCGCCTCCTTCTGGAATTCAAGATATTTTTGTGCGCCGACAAAGTCGGCACACAAATTAATTTAATAATTGAAATGTGGCGCTGATTTATTCAGCGCCACATTTCAATTCCCCTCAACCCTCCCGCAGTAGAATTTTATTGAAACTGGACAAAGTAAGTTGTGGGAGGAATTCTAGAATCTAAATGGCGCGAATTGGATATGTGGACTTTTGCTTAAAAAGCTTTTGAAGTGAAGCATCTACCGCGGGAGGAAAAGCAGAATCATCATCGCGCGATCAGGCTAACCGGGTATTTGTCTGATTTTTGACTCCGAACATTAAACATATTAAAACTAATATTAGCTTTGGCCGGATAAAATTATTTTTATGAAAGTAGCTTTCGCGTTTTTATTACTTTTACCAGTTTTTGCAATGGCGCAACTGGACACGTCCAAATCGAACTTGTCATTTTCCGCATACGCTGAAGTGTATTATTGTTATGATTTCAATGAACCCGATAATCACAACAGGCCATCATTTATGTATAGCCACAACCGTCATAATGAATTTAATTTAAACCTGGGATTTGTTAAGGCTGCTTACAGCACTGAAAGAGTGCACGGAAACCTGGCGCTCGCAGCAGGAACTTACATGAATGCCAACTACGCTGCCGAACCCGGTGTATTAAAGAATATTTATGAGGCAAATGCGGGTGTGAAAATTTCAAAGAAAAAAACTTATGGATTGACGGCGGTATATTTGGTTCGCACATTGGATTTGAAAGCGCAGTTTCAAAAGATTGCCAGGCTTTAACAAGAACTATGTCGGCAGAAAATTCTCCTTACTATGAATGTGGCGCCAAAATCTCTTACACCTCCGACAATACCAAATGGTTTTTGTCTGGCCTGGTACTCAACGGATGGCAACATATACAACGTCCCGATGGAAATGATTCACCAGCCTTTGGCACCCAGGTTACGTTTTCACCCAATTCAAAAGTGGTTGTAAACTACAGTACTTTTATAGGAAATGATAAACCAGATTCAGTTAAGCAAATGCGGTATTTTCATAATCTGTATGGTATAATTCACTTTACGGATGCGTTTCATGTTATAGCTGGTTTTGATTATGGAATGGAACAACAGGAAAAGGGTAGCAGCGATTATTACAGTTGGTATAGTCCTGTAATACTTGTGATGTATAATTTCAACGACCGTTGGTCAGCGACCGCAAGGGGTGAATATTACCTGGATGAAGATGAAGTAATCATTTCCACTGGAACAGAAAATGGATTTCAGACTTTGGGATACTCACTCAACATCGATTACAAAATACGAAGCAATGCGATCTGGAGAATCGAGGGAAGATCGTTGCAGTCGGAAGATGAGATTTTTTTAAAGGACGGCGAGGCCGAAAAAGTAAATACTTTTGTTACAACCTCATTGGCGGTTTCATTTTGACAGTATTCGTTCGGACACCATGCCTGGCATCACTACAGTAAAAATTAATATTGTTCAATCTTAGTTCCTTATTCATTAATCAATAAATGTTAAGTGTTATTCAATATACAGGTAAGTATGATGAAATTCAAAAATTGAATAACATAAATTGTAGCCCTGTAAGGGCGAAAGTTTGGTAGAAAAAATGGATCGGTATTAATCTCTTCCGCAGAAAAATTATGAAAGGATTGGCAAACACCTGGCGGAAGGAACGACGTGAACATACTGGGGAAAGTTTTTGTTTTCGATTCCTCCTCCAGCCAGATGTGTTCGTTTTTTTTTATTGTCGACAGTGCGGGAGTATTAGAATAGACAATTATTTTCTACCAAACTTTCGCCCCTCTGGGGTTTGGTTTCTTGTCACCTGGTATTGCTTCTAAAAGTTGCTCTGAAGTGGCGCGTTCCTGTCATACTGAAATCACATAATGAAGAGGTTAGATACCCATAAAAAAGGTTCCCCTACTCTTCGTAAAAAGCAGCAAGCTCCCCAAAATAATTTTCATTCCATCCTTCAACGATATCTTCAAAATCGGAATCGGGAATGTTGGTATGGCGAAGTTCTACTGATGTGCCCTGTTTGTGCGGATGTAATTTTATTGTGACAATAGATGGTTCTTCCTGGTCTCCAAAATACCATTGCTGTACAATTTTCTTATCCGTTTCAAATTCCAGGTTTTTCCCAACAATGCTTCCACCCCATAGTGAAAATTCCGAGTCCGGCTGGGTTGACATTTCAGCTTCTTCACCGGTCCATAGCTCCATTGTTAATGGATTGGTCAGTGCAGCATATATATCGGCAGGAGTAGCGGTGATGATGAAATAAGCTTTGAAGTCTTTCATGAGATTTTGTTGTGGTAAAGTTAGCAAAATCAATTGTAGTTAATATCCCAAAAGTGGATAAATGGAAATGCTGGAAGTCACCCGGTCGGGTCTAATAACCACAGAGACACTGAGACACCGAGTTTCACGGAGAGCTTAAATTTAAATCAGGAACACCTCCGTGTACCTCTGTATCTCCGTGCCTCTGTGTTAATTTTTCCGCGTCGTATTTTTTTTAAACACACAAGTAACTACCCATTTTAACAAAATTCTTCGGGTATAGCAGGTAATGCGAAAAGTAGAACAATTCAATTAAAATTGCTATATTCACTTTATTGAATTCAAACTTTTCCATAAAAACACTTTTTATATTTAATAACCTTAAAAATTCATTATTCATGAAATGGATTACCAGGGAGCGTCCTAAAATCGACCGGATTGCCTGTCCGTGGCTGATTAAAAATTTTGTTGATACGGATGCAGAATTTATCTACGTTCCAACAGATAAAGTTTTAGAAAAGGCCAAGGAGTTTAACGCTGTTCCTTTTGATATCCCGAAAGTGGAATATTCACATGACGGAGAATATTGCACATTCGATACCATCATAAAAAAGCATAAGCTCAAAGATCGGGCGTTAAACACACTTGCAATAATTGTACGCGGTGCCGATACGGACCGTTTTGATCTGGCACCGCAGGCAGCAGGGTTGTGGGCTATATCAGCTGGTCTATCCCATAATATCCGCGATGACCATGAGATGCTCCGTGTTGGAATGAAAATTTATGATGCGCTATACAGTTGGGCGAAATATGTTTCTGATGAACGTCACACCTGGAATCCTGATTTGAAAGTATGAATACATCAGCACCTCAAACCATCAGGCAAACAAAAGCCCAGATTTTTCTTCGCTTTCTAAAATTCGGATGCCTCGCCTGGGGCGGACCCGTTGCTCAAATAGCCATGATCAGGCAAGAGCTGGTGGAAGAAGAAAAATGGGTATCAAAGGAAAAGTTTAACAGGGCACTATCCGTTTACCAGGTTTTACCAGGTCCGGAAGCACATGAATTATGCGTTTATTTTGGAATGCTTGCAGGAGGCCGCTGGGGTGGTTTCTTAGCGGGTTTTGCATTTATGTTACCAGGTGTAATTCTCATGTTGTTGCTTACACTTTTTTATATTCATGTAGGAATAACTTCAACTATTTTTCAATTTGTTTTTGTAGGATTTCAGGTTGCTGTGATCGCTCTTATTTTTTCGGCAATTCACCGGATTGGCAAACATGTTCTCATTAACAAACAACTTTTGATTATTGCTGTCTGTTCGTTCATAGCTTATTTTTGCGGCTTGCCTTTTTATATTGTCTTACCAGCAGCAGGTGCCGCATACATGCTATGGATGAAAGGGCAAAGGATGATTGCTTCTATCATTGGATTGGCAGTGTTAATTGCAGGAGGGTTTTTGCTATCTCCTGAAACATTCAATGTACAAACTGTTGCTGCAACTCATGTATCAGCTTCAACAGTTACAAATACATCAGTATTACAGGTATTCATTACCGGACTTAAAGGAGGTCTTTTAACTTTTGGAGGTGCGTATACTGTTATTCCATTTATACAGCGGGATGCTGTTGTAAATTATGGATGGCTTTCCAATCAGCAATTTCTCGATGGTATCGCCTTATCGGGAATAATACCGGCACCACTTATAATCTTCTCCACATTTGTAGGATATTTCGGAGGCGGATGGCTGGGTGCCATTCTAATAACAGTAGGCATATTCCTGCCTGCGTTCGCCTTTACATTAGTCGGTCATGGACTGATGGAAAAAATAATTGAAAATAAAACCTTGCATAATTTCCTGGATGGAGTTACTGCGGGAGTTATTGGATTAATTTCTTTAACAGCTATTCAACTTTTCAGAGCTACCATTACAGATACATTTACACTAATACTATTTGCAATTTGTCTTGTGACTTTATTTAAAATAAAAAGTAAATTTACTTCTGTATTTGTAATATTGGGAACCGGGATTATTTGTCTCGTTTATTTCATGTGGTTTTAAAAATTCCGATCAAGACAAAATGGAACGCGGATTGGACGGATTAAATGGAAAAATCGCGGATTTATTTTTTCTATTAACAAATCCGCGTAAATCCGGTAAATAACTGCCTGACGCTTGGTTACTCTGGAAGTTTAAAACTAATATGAACTAAAATTTCAATTAGAAGATTTAATGTAAAGATGCGGCAGGTAGGCGCATAACCCGCGTTCCATTTAATTTTGTTTCTAATGTGTATTCAAATTAATGTTCATGTGCTTCACCTGAATATGTCATTTTTCCTAAAATAAAATATGCACCCTTTATTACGATTTTAGAATCAGGATGAATTTTACTTAGTACAGTGATTTCTGAATAACCAATATCTGTGGTTCCTTTAACAACCGGAATTCGCTCAAATATTACAGAGCCAGCATGAGTATCAACATTCGAATTTTCATTATGGCTATGTTCTAAATCACCCTTTTCACCTTCATGCGAATGTACAGAATCATTTTCTTTTAGTGAGGTTCCTGATTTTTCATCATCCATAGAACTAACTACAAAAATATAATCCTGTCCTTCGTGATTTACAATTGCCTCGGTTGGAACCGATTCAACCGTGGCGCTACTTAAACTAACCAACGCGGTAATACTCATCCCATCGATTAAACCTTCTTTGTTTCCTAGTACCTGTGCGTGTACTGCGACGGCTTTTGTATTTGCCTCAAAGGTGTTTCCAATACCATATATTTTTGCATCATATTCCTTTCCCGGATTATTAGTAAGGGTAAAATGAATAATTTGTCCCTCATGGAGTTTTAATAAATCCTTTTCATACACATACAAATCAACATGAAGTTGAGAGTTGTCCACAATAGTGGCAACAGGATTATTTGCTTCCACGAAGGTTCCGATATTCACCAACACGTCACTTACTGAACCATTAATTGGACTGGTTAAATTCACGAAAGACGATATGTTCCCATTCGAAACAGTTGAACTATTTAAACCAATCAGCTCTAATTGCTTTTGAAGGCTTTCTTTTCGCGCCCTAAGCATCCGGAGGTCAGCTTCTGCTTTTTGATATGTTTTCAATGCAGAAGCATTTCCTTCGCTCAACTCTTTTTGGCGATTAAACTCGATTTCCGATAATTGAAGTTGAGAATTAATTGAAATGTACTCCTCCTGCATAGTAATGAATGAAGTACCTGAAAGGGTGGCAATTACCTGGCCTTTTATTACTGTGTTACCTGGCTGAACAAGAATAGATTTAATCACTCCTCCGGCCATTGCAGTTATGTTAGCCCGATTCTGATTTGGTACTTTCAAAATTCCATTAGCTTTCAATGAAGCTGTCAACTGTTTTCTCTCTATTGAACCAAATTGGATTCCTATTGTCTTAATTTGTTCCAATGTTAAGCTCGTTTCGTGCGATCCGGAGTGTCCGGATTCTTCTGAATGTTCAAGCTTTTTTTCATGGTTGATACTTCCATTCTCTTCATTTCTATTACAACCAGCTACCATCACCACAAAAATTAGGTAAACCAAATGCCAGATATTGATTGTAGTTCTTTGTTTATTCTTGATAATTGTGTTCATATGAATATCGTTATTTCCCCATTAATAAATTAAATTCTTCAGCTGCCTTATTAATATTAAGTACCGATTGCAAATACTTCAACTGCATCTCAGTAGCCATTTGAAGTGCATTTACATATTCACTGTAACTAATATCACCACTCTTGTACCCAAGTGTTGCCGTATTGATAATCGATTGAGTTAATCCGTCCTGGTAAGTGCGGTATGAATTATACTTTTCAAGACTCAGATTATAATTTTGAATAACTGATTTCAAACGATTTACCATTTGCAATCTACTGTTTTCTGCAACTTTTTCAAGTGATTGCTGTTGAAATTTCATTGACTTCACTTTCCTTACATTACTGAAAATAGTAAGTGGAATATTTATTCCTAAACTATAACCAGTAAACCGGTCATCCTTTCCAAAATATGTTGCAGTTCCATCGACCTCCTGGTAACCTGTAATCGATTGATTAAAATAACCTACTTCGAACTCTGGTAGTGCCTGGGAGGATTCCAAATATGTACTCTCAGATGCTATAATTACTTCGTGGTAAATTTGCAGGAGTTCAGGATTTTGGTTAAGAGCCAGGCTATCGTACTCCGGATTTATTATCACCGGAATGAGCTCTTTATCAATTTCAAAGTCTTCGGTTGTGTTGATGAGTGCCTTTAATGAATTGTATTCAGAAATGTAGTTGCTTTCTGCTTCCTTATATTGAATTAAAACTTCAGTCCGTCGTGATTCGACCATCAGTTTTTCCAAATTATTGGTTTCCCCGGTTTTGTATCGAAGTGTGGCTATATTATTGAAATCATTATAAAGGCTATCAAGGGTTAAAAGTTTTGTTTTTACATTTAATAGGTATTGTAAACTGTAATAAGATATTCGTATCTGGGATAAAATTCGATTAGTAGATGCTTTGGTTTTATATAAATTGGCATCAAGCTCCGCTTCATATAACCCAGCCCGTGCCGAAAAATATGTTGGGAAGGGAATTTTTTGTGTAATCTCGAAACTGTTATCATCGTTAATACTGTTAAATTGTCCATACCGATAATTAATTTCAGTCTTTGGTAATTCAAAGAAGGATTGTTTCTGTTTCAGGTAAGATTTATTTTGCAACTCCAAAGATTGAAACTCTAGATTGTTTTGACCGGCAATTTTAACCATCTCATCAAGATTCAATTTTCTAACCGGAGATTGAGCATGAGCTCCATCTGGAAAATTAAATAGTAAAATCACTGAAATTGAAATGACCGTTCCCGAAATTTTACTTTTGGAACTGAATATAATATACAGCAAAGGCAACACAATTAGTGTAAGCAGTGTTGCTGTTATCAACCCACCTATAACAACCGTGGCTAAGGGTTTTTGGACTTCAGCTCCCGCTCCGTGAGATAACGCCATTGGAAGGAAACCGAGTGATGCCACTGTGGCGGTCATTAAAACAGGGCGCAACCGAATTTTAGTCCCTTCCATAATTCTTTCATAAATATTAGTCATTCCTTCATTCATTAATTGATTAAAGGTGCTTATTAAGACAATTCCATTCAAAACCGCAACACCAAAAAGCGCAATAAATCCAACACCAGCTGAAATACTGAATGGCATATCACGTATAAGTAATGCAAAAACACCTCCTATAGCTGCCATAGGAATAGCTGTAAAAATCAGTATCGCCTGCGAGATTGAATTAAACGTGAAATAAAGTAAAATAAAAATCAGTGCTAGAGCAGCAGGAACTGCAAGCATCAGGCGGGCAGATGCAGCTTCAAGATTTTCGAAAGTTCCTCCAAAAGTAAAATAATAACCATCCGGTAAACTGATATTCCCGGAAAGCTCGCTCTGGATATCCTCCACAGCGCTGGCGACATCACGGTCTTTGACATTGAATCCTATTACAATTCTGCGTTTACCATCTTCCCTGCTAATCTGTGCCGGGCCCAATTCCATTTTAATTTCTGCCACTTGAGATAGCGGTATCTGTAATCCCTTTGTAGTTGGTATGAAAAGTTGGGAAACATCATCTATATTATTTCTATAAGTACTATCCAACCTCACTACTAAATCAAATTTTCTTTCATTTTCAAAAACAACACCTGCCTGCCCTCCTGCAAAAGCGGTACTTACAATATGGTTAATATCTTCAATGTTTAGCCCGTAATCAGCAATTTGTGCACGATTATACTTTATAACAATTTGTGGAAGTCCGGCAACCCGTTCCACACTCGGTTCAGTAACCCCTGGAACTTTTGCAATAATTGAATTCACCTTATTGGCATAATGCAACAGTGTGTCCATATTTTCACCAAATATTTTTACCGCTACATCCTGGCGGATTCCAGTCATCAGTTCATTAAACCGCATTTGAATAGGTTGATTTTTTTCAAAAAATACACCGGGTATAACACTTAGTTTTTCTTCAATTTCTTCTGCAAGTTCCTCGTATGAAATTTTACGTTTCCATTCACCTGGCTGTTTAAGAATTATTATTAAATCGCTTGCTTCAGGAGGCATAGGGTCTGTTGGAACCTCCGCACTTCCTGTTTTACCCACAACCATTTTAACTTCATCAAATTGCTTAATTATCCTGGAGGCTTGCATGGATGTTTCAATACTTTGTGACAATGAAGTTCCTTGCGATAAAATACAGTGAAAAGCATAGTCGCCTTCATTAAGAGTAGGTATAAACTCTCCACCCATCCTGGAAAACACTACAACTGAAAAAATAAAAATTAGAAGCGAAGTTCCAAGGACCATTCTTTTTGCCTTGATAGCTTTTTGGAGCAAAGGCGAATATATTTTTTGAAACTTAGCCATCATTCTGTCTGAAATATTTACTTTATGGTTTACCTTTTTACTCAGAAAAACAGATGAAATCATTGGGATATAAGTGAGCGAAAGAATAAATGCTCCCAATATTGCAAAAGATACAGTTTGAGCCATTGGACCAAACATTTTACCTTCAATACCAACAAGTGATAAAATAGGTAAATAAACTATCAGGATAATAATTTGCCCAAATGCTGCAGAATTCATCATCTTCTTTGCACTTTCAAAAACGGTTTCGTCCATTTGCACTGGAGATAATTCCGTCTTATTTTCTGTCAGACGTGTTGTTGTAATTCTGTGAAAAATACTTTCTACAATAATTACTGCGCCATCGACTATTAATCCAAAATCAATGGCTCCCAAACTCATCAGGTTTGCACTCACTCCAAATAAATTCATCATACCGAGTGCGAACAACATGGAAAGAGGTATTGCAGAGGCCACAATTAAACCTGCTCTGAAGTTTCCAAGAAACAATACAAGAACGAACACTACAATAAGCGCTCCCTCAATAAGATTCTTTTCCACAGTCGAAATTGCGCGATTTACAAGGTCTGTTCTGTCAAGATATGGTTCTATAATTACATCATTGGGTAGCGATTTTTGAATTATCGCCATTTTATCTTTAACCTTATTCACAACTTCTGCACTATTAGCTCCTTTAAGCATCATTACCACTCCACCCACTGCATCAACCTGTCCATTAAAAGTAAGCGCCCCATATCGTACCGCACTTCCAAAGCGCACATCAGCAACATCCTTTATAAGAATTGGAATTCCATTTGGATTATTCTTAACGGCTATACTTTTTATATCATCAAAAGAGTTTATTAACCCAACACCCCGAATGAAATAAGCGTTAGGTTTTTTATCAATATAGGCTCCACCAGTATTTTCATTATTTCTTTCAAGCGCCGAAAATATTTCAGGAATAGTAATTCCCATCGCTATTAAGCGGTCAGGATTGATTGCAACTTCGTATTGTTTTAACTGTCCGCCGAAACTATTAACTTCTGCGATTCCGGGTGTTCCGTACAATTGACGAGCTACAATCCAGTCTTGCATTGTTCGCAAATCCATAGCCGAATATTTATTCTCACTTCCTTTTTTGGGATGAATAATATATTGGTAAACTTCACCAAGCCCGGTACTGACCGGAGCTAATTCAGGAGTGCCTATACCATTTGGAATATTTTCTTCAGCTTCTTTTAATTTCTCATTAATAAGTTGCCGGGCAAAATAAATATCGACCTTATCTTCAAAAACCGCAGTGATAACTGAAAGCCCGAATCGCGAAATACTTCTAAGTTCTACCAAATCGGGCAGGTTTGCAATACTCTGTTCAATTGGATAAGTAACCAATTGTTCTACCTCCTGTCCCGCAAGAGTTGGACAAAGTGTAATTATCTGAACCTGGTTATTGGTGATATCTGGTAAAGCATCAATAGGTAACCTTGTTGCGCTCCACGCTCCCCAAATTATAAGAGCCAGAGTCATCACTCCAATTATGAATTTATTCTTAATGCTGAATGCAATAGTTTTGCTTAACATGACTTCAAATAGTTTTGCTAAATAGATATTTTAACAATGACAAACATTGTTAATTCACATCCTGTTTAGAAACAGGATGACATTAAAAAAAATAAAAAGAATTTAGCTGATTTTAGGAGGTTGCCAGATTGAAAAATAAATGGCATGGCAGAAATTCGAGTAGTCGAAAATTAATTGAACGCTCTCATTGGATTTTAATATCTCGAATTTTTGTGCTGCAGTAATAGATATTGATGTAGAGCAACAAGAGCATGTGCAAAATGGTGAACAAAAGTCACTGTGTTCCTGATGATGTTCTTGGGCAGACTGAATTGTGGTGTTTACTTTATGTTCGGATTTATCACAATTATCGGAGCACGGCATAAATGCTAATACAAGAAAAGTAATAGCTAAAAATAAATTGAATATTTGTTTTATCCGGTTCACGCTTTGCAAATATAGTAAACGACAGGCTTATAGAAACGTTGCACTTTAAAAGCAAAAACTGATCAAAACCGATGCGGGTGGGTAGATCACCGCAACTGTATTTTTAAGAAAAAAAGAGAGCTGGTAAAAATTACCAGCTCTCCCGAGGTCGCGAGCAGCCCCGATAGCTATCGGGGTGAACTGTTGTACAAATAAAAAAAGGGAATCAATTTCTGATTCCCTTTTGAGGTCGCGAGCAGATTTGAACTGCTGTACAAGGTTTTGCAGACCTCTGCCTAACCACTCGGCCACGCGACCAATATTTTTATTCCTATTATTCTTTTGATCTTCTGCCTAATCCGCCGCGGCGGACCACGCGACCAATATTTTTTATTCGTATCTTATTCTGCCTAATCCACCGCGGCGGACCACGCGACCAATATTTTTATTCCTATTATTTCTTCAGGCTAAATCAACCGGCTTATTCCCCTCACCCTTCCGGTTTTTGCGAAGGCGAAATTAATAAAATAAATGGGAAATTTCCCTTTCGGCGGGTTTACGACCTGTGAGGGTCAAAGTTTCATTTAAAGGTAAGTCTCTGTAAGCGTGATCGATGCCTTCTCAAGTGACGCATTTACAGGAGGATTATATTTGGTTACCGTCACTGAAATGGTCTTTTCACCCGGGAAAGCACGATGTAATGCCATCAGGATCCTGCCTGCTACATGCTCGATCAATTTGCTGCGAATCGCCATTTCATCTCTAACCACCTTATTTGCAGTAACATAATCGACAGTACCCGATAACTCATCTGACTTTATCGCCCGGTCCATATTCATGGAAACAGACAAATCAACACGGTACCTACCTCCTATCCGGGCCTCCTCATCCAGGCAACCATGATAAGAGTAACACTCTATGCCTTCAATTAATAATGTGGGTTGCATTTCGATTAAGTTTAACCCTTATGTTGTTTTGCCCAGGTATCCTTCAATGTCACGGTCCGGTTGAAGACTGGTTTTCCAGGTTTTGAATTACGGTCGGCACAGAAATAACCTTTTCGCAGAAACTGGTATTTATCTCCTGCCTTTGCCTGCTTCAGTGAAGGTTCCGCAAATGCAGCTGGAATCACATGCAGGCTAGCGGGATTGATGTAATCCTTGAAGTCTCCATCTTCAGAAGAAGGATCTTCCACACGGAAAAGACGATCGTACAAACGTACTTCAACAGGGAAAGCAGCATTGGCTTCCACCCAGTGAAGCGTTCCTTTTACAATAATTCCACTGGTATCATGACCACTTCTGCTTTCAGGAACATATGAGCAATGAATTTCTGTCACTTTTCCGGAAGCATCTTTAACGAACGATTCACACTTTATAATATAGGCGTGCTTCAACCGGACCTGCAATCCCGGTGCGAGACGAAAATATTTTTTCTCCGGCACTTCTTTAAAATCTTCACGTTCAATCCAGAGTTCGCGGCTGAACGGCAGTTCACGTACACCACCGCCATTTTCTGCTTCGGGATTATTTTCTCCCTGCAGAATTTCTGTCTTTCCCTCCGGGTAATTATCGATGATGAGCTTAACAGGATCGAGAACTACCATCGCGCGTAAAGCGGTTTTATTAAGATCCTCACGGATGCAGAACTCCAGCAGTCCCACATCAATTATATTTTCGCGACGCGCCACTCCTACTTTGTCTGCAAACACGTGAATGCTCGCCGGCGTATAGCCACGGCGACGCAATGCGCTGATGGTAGGCATGCGGGGATCGTCCCAACCATCCACATGCTTTTCATTCACCAGCTGTAGCAATTTACGTTTGCTCATCACGGTGTAATTCAGATTGAGCCTGGCGAATTCATACTGGCGTGACGGAAATATTTCCAGCTTCTCAATGAACCATTCGTATAACGGCCGGTGAACTTCAAATTCCAATGTACAAATCGAGTGCGTGATCTTTTCAATAGAATCACTCTGTCCATGTGCGAAATCGTACATCGGGTAAATACACCACTTGTCGCCGGTGCGGTGATGATGCGCGAACTTGATCCGGTACATGATCGGGTCACGGAGGTGCATGTTCGGAGCGGCAAGATCGATTTTCGCGCGAAGCACTTTTGATCCTTCCTTAAATTCACCATTACGCATCCGTTCGAAAAGATCAAGATTCTCCTCTACAGAACGGCTGCGGAATGGTCCGGGTTTGCCGGGTTCAGTAGGTGTTCCTTTCGATGCCGCAATTTCTTCTGCGGAACTATCGTCAACATACGCGCAATCTTTTTTGATCAGCTTAACAGCGAATTCATATAACTGATCAAAATAATCGGAAGCATACAATTCATTTTCCCATTCAAAACCCAGCCAGCGGATATCTTCTTTTATACTTTCCACATATTCGGTATCTTCCGTTACGGGATTTGTATCATCAAAACGCAGATTGGTTTTTCCGCCGAATTCTTTTGCAAGTCCGAAATTAAGGCAAATGGATTTGGAATGTCCGATGTGCAGATATCCGTTCGGCTCCGGAGGGAAGCGCGTTAACACACGTCCGCCGTGTTTGGAATTTTGAATATCTGCGGCGACAATCTCTTCGAGAAAATTTAAACTTTTTTCCATAATAAATTCTAAAATCAAAATAATTTGTGTAACGAATTTACGAATGCCCTTCGGGCTACGAATCTACGAATGTACGAATGGTTCAAATTGACATATTCGTAGATTCGTACGGTGAAGCCGATTCGTACATTCGTTACACTGGTATCATCTGCAAAGCTTTTTTCATCCGTTGCACCACCTCATCTTTCCCCAGCAATTCCATCATACCCAACAAATCCACACCCGCTCCCTGGCCACTTACAAAAACGCGCAGCAATTGCATGATCTCACCCGGCTTCAACTGGAAAGCTGCAGCTGTTTCTTTTATGGATACATCAATCTCACCTGATGAAAAAGATTCCATCATTTCCATTTTCTGAATACAAGCTTCGAAGAATTGCTGGTAATGCGGCTTCCATTTTTTTTCCATGACGGCAGTGTCCAGCGTATCCGGTGCTTCGAATAAATATTTTCCTTTTGATACGATTTCATTTTCGAATTGCACACGCTCCTTTATCAGCTGCACCACGCGGATTAAATAATCGTCACTGATCCGTTTATCATTTTCGGAAAAATTAAATTCATTCCTTATCAGAGATTTCAGATTTTTTGCAAGCACCGCATCGGTTTGCTTTCGCAGATATTGTTCATTGTACCATTTTGCTTTTTCAGGATCGAATCGCGCACCGGCTTTATGTACATGTTCAAATGAAAAATCTGCAATCAGCTCGTCCATGGAAAAAATTTCTTTTTCTGTTCCGGGATTCCATCCGAGTAAAGCCAGCATATTCACAAACGCTTCCGGAAAATATCCGCGCTCGCGATATCCTGATGAAACTTCACCTGTTGCGGGATCCGTCCATGTTAAAGGAAAAACAGGAAAACCAAGCCGGTCGCCATCACGCTTGCTTAGCTTGCCATTTCCATCGGGTTTCAATAATAAAGGAAGATGTGCATACTGCGGCATGGTAGCTTCCTCACCCAGGTACCTATATATAAGTATGTGCGCTGGTGCGGAAGGGAGCCATTCTTCACCGCGAATCGCGTGAGTTATTTTCATCAGGATATCATCGACTATGTGAGCCAGGTGATATGTTGGCATTCCGTCGGACTTAAGAAGCACTTTATCGTCGATCAACCCGGAATTAACCGTAACCGGACCGCGGATGATGTCGGTAAAAGTCACTTCTTCACCAGGAGGTACTTTCAACCGGATAACAGATGGTTGACCAGAGTCCAGCCTCGATTTCACCTCATGCTCGCTCAATGTCAGTGAGTTGATCATCGATTCACGGGTTTCAGAATTATACTGCGGTGCAACATTACCGGCATTATTTAGCCGGTTCCGCATGGCTTCCAGTTCTTCGGTCGTATCGAAGGCATAATAAGCATGACCTGCATTTACCAGTTTCAGTGCATATTCCATATAAATGCCCAGGTTTTTCCGCTCCGATTGACGATAGGGCTCAAATGGTCCGCCGGCACCAACACCTTCATCAGGATTTATTCCGCACCAATGCAATGCATCAATTATGTATTGCTCAGCACCCGCTACAAAACGGTTCTGATCGGTATCCTCAATCCGAAGTAAAAATTTTCCGCCGTGCTTTTTTGCAAACAGGTAATTGAACAACGCAGTACGAACACCACCCATATGTAATGGGCCTGTCGGACTGGGTGCGAAACGGGTGCGAATCATCAAAATTAGATTTCAGCCTGCAAAGTAACGAAATGCCCGCGCGATCTGCTAACAGCACCGTTCTGTTGACAAATAGTACAAATTCACGACACATTTTCGCTCAAAATATGCTATATTTAAGGTTCAGAATTGTCCGGGAAGACGAAAAACGGCGTACGCACGCGCTGGATTATAGAATTTATTCTGCAAATCTGAAAAACAGCCAAAGCTTAAACCCAGCCAGGTCGGTTTACCCATTTTTCCGGATGCTACACGAAGTTGTTCATTGCCTTCACCAAATGTTGAAATTTCGAATTTATTTGCTTACTACTTTCGTGTGACTATGATAGCAGAAGATATATTATACGATAAGGATTTTCTTTGTATTTACCACGAATCAGAGCATAAGTTGATTCATTTGCGATGGAAAGGATACGCATCAACTGAGAATTTACGGGATGCGTTAAATTTTGCTGCAGAAGCTGTTAAAGAACACAATATAGAATTCTGGCTGGGAAATTTGAAACTGATGGAAGCTATAAACCCGGCAGATATTGATTGGGTTACCGAAATCTGGTACCCAAAACTTTTAGGGACTTACATGAAGAAGATGGCCATTGTAACTTCTTTGGATTATTTCAATAATACCGCGGTGAAGCGGATTGTAAACGAAGCCGCAGATGTCACCAATTTTGAAACACGCTATTTTGTGGATGTAGTTCCCGCAAAAGAATGGCTGTTGGTGAACGCCTGAAATTTTCGACTCCGTGGAGGTGCGGTTTACAGATTCAAATCGCTGCGGAACGGATGGATGGCGTACCCATCCGTTCCGCGAAATCAAAGAATCCGAACTCCTACTTCCGACGAACTTCAATTTCGATTCCCAGCACATACATTATCGTTTCTATGGTTTTCAGGGAAGGGTTCCCTTTGCCTTTCTCGAGATCACGAATAGTGCGAATACCGGTTTTTGCCAATACTGATAGATCTTCTTGCTTAATATTCAGCTCTTTGCGTCTAGAAATAATGAGTCGGGCCAATTCTTTTTGAAGCTTTTCCAAAATAATTACCGGCATTATATTGCCTGTATGATGTAAAAATAATAAAAGCATTTATATGAAAAAATTGTAGAACTTTCAGTTAGTAAATACTTAGGGAACCTCTGGAAATCGCTTAGACAATGCTTGCGTCCGCTGCGGCGGATTAAAATCGCCGTCCCGACGAAATGTCGGGATGAGGATTTTAAAAAAGTTGCAAATCGCAGTAGATTTATAGAGGTTACCTAATTAATCTACCGGAATTGCGTCAAGGATTTTGCCGATTTCCTTAAACGCATTTTCATCTTTGAAAATATAACTTTCGGCACCATGAGAAATCGTTTGCAATGCAACTCCATAACGTTGTTGTCCGGAAAGGAAAACACAATGACATCCCGGTGCAGTTTTCTTGAGCTTCACCATTGTTTCAATACCATTAATCCCCTGGGATTTTTGTCCGTCGAGATGATAATCGATAATTGCAACTTCCGGCATCAGGTAAGCCTGTTTGATGCAATCTTCACCGGTAGCGAAATAATATACTTCCCATTGGGGTCGTGAAGTAAGAAAATCCTTCAGCATTTCAGCGAACATGGGATCATCTTCAACAATAAATAACTTACGTTTGCTCATACGATGGACGGAGTTTGAGTGAGTAAAGGTACCAAATGATTTCCTATCTTTAAACTGTTAATAAGCATGCATGATGAAAAAAATACTCTTACTTCCATTACTGATTTTCCTGGTTCAAACTGTTTACGGACAAGGTGGAATTGACAAGCCCCGATACATTATTGAAACTCACCGGGCAGGAGCATACCTGGGAACATTCGATATTGAACTGTTCCCATTGATTGCACCGATGCATGTACAAAATTTCGACAGCCTGGTGAATGATAATTTTTACGACAGCACTGCATTCCATCGTGTGGTTCCCGGATTTGTTATCCAGGGTGGTGATCCGAATAGTATAAACGGACCCATTTCAACCTGGGGGCAGGGACAACCCTGGCAGGTAACGGTAAATGCAGAATTCAGTGTGGTCCGGCACCTGCGCGGGATCATCGGAGCCGCGCGGGATGTGGATACCAATAGTGCAAATTCACAGTTTTACATCTGTGTAGCGAATGCAACATTCCTTGACGGTGATTATACAGTATACGGACGCGTTACTAACGGTATGGATGTGGTTGATACGATCGTGAGCTCACCACGCGATGCCAACGATGTACCCCTGCAAAAAATTGAAATGTTCATCACACACAACGGTGTAAATGATAGTATTCCTGATGCACCGGTACTAACATCACCTGCAGATGGTGCAGCCGGAATTCTCAACACGCAGAATTTTATGTGGTCAGCTGTTAACAGTGCCGTTATGTACACCCTGGAGTTCAGCACCGATCCGGGTTTTTCTTCCATTTCTACCTGGCGTAATGCGGGCATCAATTATTCACTTTCACCTGATATACTTGGCGCGACAACATATTACTGGAGAGTTAAATCAAATAATGGTGGTCATGAAAGTGTTTATTCAAATGTTTTTTCGTTTACAACTGCACCGGGTGCGGCGGTCCTGATCTTTCCACCTGATGTTGCTACGGGAATTTCAATAAACCCGGTTTTCGTCTGGGATCCTGTTCCGGGAGCTGACAATTATACATTGCAGGTTTCTACTTCCAGTACATTTACGACCCAATCGATGGTTTATAATACAGCGGGAATACTCACCACAACGCAACAAGTCAACGGTCTTAATCCCACTACACTTTATTACTGGAGAGTTAGAAGTGCCACCGGAACCACACAGGGATATTATTCACTGAAGTATTCGTTTACAACAAGCACTTCGACCGGACTTGATGAATCCGTCGTATTCTCAGGATTTACTTTATTCCCGAATCCAGCCCATGCTTCTGTAACGCTTAAAGGATATATGAAAACCGAAAATGATATCCGAATAATTATTACAGATATAACAGGCCGTATGGTTGTTTCAGAATCAATTCACGGTAATCCCGGAATTTTTAACGGGGAAGTGAATATTAACATGCTTGAGGCTGGTATATATTTCGTAGAATGCAACGTGCAAGGTGAAAGAACCGTTCAGCGGTTGGTAAAGGAATAATTAAACAGAAAATCTGTTGCAGGCACCCGGTTATAATTTTTTCATCTCCGACTCAATTACCTGGCGGAGGTGATTAAAAAAACGGGAGCGATCCTTTTCATTAGTTACACTGATGAGTGTCGATTTTCGCATCAGGTTGTTAAAAGTTTTTGCGGTGTATTCACAAAAAGTTTTATCGGAAGTTCCCATAAAATTAATGATGTTGTGATTCAGGTATACCTGGCTTGATCCGTTACCTGTCACCATGATGGTATTATGACCCATTAGCACATCGTTATGGTACATCAGGAAATTATCCTGTCGTCCCTGCGGCTGAGAACCAGGTTGAAATTTTTCACCGGCAGATGCTTCAGCTTCCAGGTGATTGATCATTTCTCCCATGCGTTCAAGTAAGTGCAGAGCATGTGGTTTCCCGTTAAGGTAACCGCTCTGCCAGAGATAATTCACCTGGCGCAGGCTGCTGTTTAATGTTTCGGTATTCCAGATCTCTGTTGCATCAATGTGAATATATGTACTGGATACTTTTTCAGCAAGCCCGACCAATTCTCCTTCATAATCTTCAGGGCGAAATTTCTTTTGAGTCTGATCTTCACGGAAAAGTGTTTTCGACCAGAAAAAAAGTTTGAATGCAGCCAGTTCCGGAATAATAAAATGATGTAACGGCAGGATATCTTTCGCCTCGAGCATAAACCGTACACCCGGATTAATGCGGGCATTCTCTACGACCGTCAGCATGTTGGTAAGATATTCCCGTATACCTGTTTGTTGGCCATCAACAAGACGTCCACGGAATAAAAACGTCCCGCTTTCAATACCCAAAAGATGATCGACCGAGATGCCAAAATGATTACAAAGTGTTTTCAGTTCAGAAAGGCTCAACTCTTTTTCGCCACGGATACGACGATATGCGCTGTCGTTGCTGATATTCAGTAAATCAGCAATTTCATCAACAGGAGATAAATTACCGGAAATGCGGTTTTTAAGGAATTCAAAAAAAGTCCTTTGCAGTTCAATAGACTCCATGCGTTGTGGTCAGTGCGTGGGTAAATATAAGAGAAAGTACTGTTATGGCAAATATGGAGCAGGATTTCGAATAGGTACGGATTCAGGTCGCGGCGGAACGGATGGGTACGGATTGCACCTGCAGGCAGGCAGGGATTCAAGTCGCGGCGGAACAGATGTACAGATTACAGATCGCATACTTTGAAAATCTATCTGTAATCCGTACATCCGTTCCGCGTTATTAAAGAATCCGTAATCCGTACACATCCGTTCCGCGTTAAAAAGAATCTATAATCCGTACCTGCATTTATCCTTTTTCTTAATTATATTGAAGGATTACTATTTGACACTATTACAATCATTGATATGGAACTGATCAAAGGCCGGGGAGCGCAGCTGAATACGAAGAATCGTTTCGAAAAAACAGAGCGAGTGCTGGAACATATTGAAGGAATTGACGAGCTGCCGGAAATGGAGCAAAAAACACAGGTATTCCTGGAACATCCTAAAGCGATGCTGAACCGGAACGATAGTCCTGACCTCAGCTTCGTTTATTCACTGAATCCATACCAGGGCTGTGAACATGGTTGTGTTTACTGCTACGCACGGAATGTACACCAGTACTGGGGTTTTTCAGCAGGGCTTGATTTCGAACAAAAAATTATTGCCAAGCCTGATGCTGCCAGGGTGCTGAGAAAACAGTTTCAGAATAAAAATTATAAGCCGGAGCCTACCATGCTATCGGGCAACACCGATTGTTACCAACCATTAGAGCGAAAAATGAAAATTACAAGAAGTCTGCTCGAAGTGTTTTATGAATTCCGTCACCCGGTAGGCATCATTACCAAAAACAGTTTGATTTTGCGCGACATGGACATTCTTTCTGAAATGGCAAAATTAAAACTGGTACATGTCATGATTTCGATCACATCACTGGATGAAAAATTACGATTGCTGATGGAGCCGCGAACAGCAACAGCACATAATCGTTTGAATGTAGTAAAGCAACTGAATGATTCCGGAATACCAACTGGTGTGATGACCGCACCCATAATTCCTGGATTGAACAGCGATGAAATTCCGGAACTTATTAAAGCCGCCGCCGACAATGGTGCACTTGCTGCAGGCTATACACTTGTACGACTGAACGGATCGGTGAAAGATATATTCAAAGACTGGTTGTATAAAACATTCCCGGATGGCGCCGATAAAATCTGGCATCATATACAGGCATGTCATGGCGGACAAGTAAACGACAACCGCTTTGGTACCCGAATGAAAGGCGAGGGAAAAATCGCTGAGTCTATCAAACAACTTTTTAAACTATCGGTGAAGCGTTATATGGAAGGACGTAAATTTCCGGAGTTTAATTATGATTTGTTTCACAAGGTGAATGATAATAATCAATTAAGTTTGGAATTATTTTAATGGATTATTATGATTGTTATGATCTATTATGATAATTTATTATGATTTGTTTTGGGGAATGATTTATTATGATTTGTTTTTTGTAAATTTACAATTGATCAAATTGATTTATGAGATTAACAAATTTACTTTTCATTCCGATGCTAATATCAAATGCAATTGCTCAACAGGTTTCTTTGGAAGGAACTTATTATATGGAAGGTGTGATGGAAACGGCTTCGGTGATCACTTTAAAAAAGGATAATACGTTCGAGTTTTTCTTTTCGCAGGGCGCTCTTGACCGGACCGGAAAAGGAAAATGGTCGCAGCAGGATAATAAAGTGATACTTACTTCGGACGGACCACCGGCAGCGGGATTTGAAATGGCGAAAAGTGAACAGACTAAAAACCGGAATTATACCATTGTAATTAAGGAATCCAATACTATGTTGCTGTCTTACATTTATGCAAGGATCGGAGGCAAGAGTGAAGCAACTTTCCTGAAGCTGGGCACAGATGGAAAAATAGAGCTGGAAGAGAAGACGGGGAAAATTGAATTATTATTTGAGCTTTGTCCGGAACGAATTCACGAATTTAGTCCGATGAAGGAAGGTGATAATTATTTTGAATTCACTATCAGTCCAAAAATACTGGAAGTTTATTTTGATAATGTTTCGCTTATTGTTTCACCCGAAGGATTAACCGGAAAAAATCCCTTGTTAACAGGTGAGTCTTATTTATACAGGAAAGAATAAATTATTCCTTAATTTTTAATTTCTAATTTTAAATTTTTAATTCATTCTACATAATCCAGTTCCTTTCCATAAGTTTCCGATAACCTCATCGCACTGATAATTGCCAGTAACCAAACGATGCTGCCAGTGATTATCAAACTTCCTGTTAAGGTAAAATTTATTTTATTTTCCAGCCACAGATGAAATGGGATGAGCAATGTTACGGAACCGCGCATAAAGTTGGTAACGGTTGCGGTTACCAGTACACGCAGGTTGGTGCCGAAATGTTCTGCGGTGGTAGTTACAAAAACAGACAGGTATCCGCAACCCAGTCCCATCATGAAACATGAAATATAACTCCCCATTCCCTGTGAGAAGCCTGTAAAAAAATATATTGTTGATGCTATCGCGAACAACATATATGATAATAATATTTTCTTCCTGGTACGGAATAGCTGGCTGAATATACCACTACTAAGATCACCAGCTGTGATACCGACCTGGAAAAGTGTAAATGCTTTCGTCAGCTGCCAGCCGTCGATCTTAAATTCACCGGCAAGCTCCGGCGAAAGTGTGATGAGCAATCCAACGCTAAACCAAATGGGGACGCCCATCAGGATGCATGCAAAATATTTTAACGCTCTTCTGTTATTTGAAAAAAGGTAAAGTAAGGATCCTTTTTTTCTGCCCGCTTCCACAACAACATTCCTGAACATCTGCGATTCCATAGATCGCATTCGCAAAAAAAGTAAGAGTAAGCCAACAATTCCGGCAACAAGAAATGCGGTACGCCAATGTACCAGGTCGCCGGCAAGTCCTGCACATACCGCACCCAGTGCTCCCATCGTCGCGACGAGAATCGTTCCATACCCCCGTCTTTCAATAGTCATTGACTCGCTTACCAGTGTGATACCAGCACCTAACTCACCTGCAAGTCCCACTCCCGCCAGGAAACGGACAACAGCATAGGTATTGGTGTCGTGAACAAATGCATTGGCAATGTTAGCCAGTGAATAAAGCAGGATGGATCCGAATAGCACAGCTACCCTACCCTTTTTATCACCAATGATTCCGGTCAGAATTCCGCCGAGCATCATACCTGCCATCTGTATGGCAAGCAATTTTTCACCTTCTGATTTGAGCACCATACCCGTGAGACCAAGCTCTGTGAGACTTGGTATCCTGTAAATGCTGAAAAGAAAAAGGTCGAATGCATCCACGAAAAACCCAAGACCTGCAGCAATAACAGGAAGGTTGAAAGGAGATTTGTGCTGTAAGGAAATGATCACAGAAGTAAAAGTATAGGAAAAGCTGATGTGTCTGCAACCAGTCGGCAGCCGGCAGTTGGCAGTCAGCAGTCAGCAGTCGGCAGTCATCCGGATTAAGTAGTAAAAACGTGAATTAAATTGGAACAAGAAAAAAACTACTCAAATTGTCTGATTCAAGAAATCCCTGCCTGCCGTTTATCTTCCTTCAGGTTTAATGACAAGACTAAAGTTAGTTGGAATTAATAATTTTCCACAATTATAAACCGGCAGGCGCTTTCTATTTCTCAAAACACGTACCGTGCAGTCAGTGCTCCATCCATATACCCTGAAACGCCTTCGTAAAAATCAACAAAGGGTTTAAGGTCTGCTCCAACAGTAAATGGTGCTCCCTGGAATTTGTATTCGATACCAAATACTCCATCTGCGCCAGGTACAACGGCGGTATGTCCTTCGTCCACTACATAAATTCGCTCGTTCTTATGCTTATAAACCAGATAAGCGCTTTCATGCGTGAAGAATCCAAAATGCCCCCCGCCGCCAGCATACAGGCTCAGGCCGTTAACGCCTGTCAGTGGGAAATGGTGTTCATACATGCCAGTGATTGCAAACATATGGTGCCCGAAACCGGCGATTCCTTCGAGAGCGCCTCTTTCATTAATAAATCCTTTCACAGTAAATCCACTGGTGTAGCCTCCAAGCCGAAGGCCAATGCCCATGTTATAATCCTGGGCCTTAATAGTAGAACTGAAAAGGAATAAAATAATAATTGCGGAAATGCATGTTAGTCGTTTCATGTCTATTGTTATTTATTGGTTTAATCTTCATGCACTGAATAATAAAATAAAATCTATTTTGAAGAAACAAGATCGAATGTCAGTCCGACAACAATTCTTGAAGGCCGGTTAAGATGAAAATCTGTATCGTCATTACTGTCGATAATACCACCATAATGACCGAAAATGCCAAATCTGGAGAAGTTCGCACGCAAACCTGCACGGTATCCGAAAGAGTGACGGTCAAGATCGATGCTCACTCCTTCTATCTTGTCGGTATAACTAATAAGGTAATTCCATGATGGTCCTGCCTCCACAGATAAAACCGGTAAAATTTTTAACCCGATGATAACCGGGGTTTCAAGAGTTGACAGTTGGAAATCTGATTCCACGGGTTTTGCTCCATCAGTCGGCCGGGTAGTAACCGTTCCCTTTAAAAAACTGGCAACTGCGGTTGGTTTAATATAAAATGCGCCGGTTGAAAAGCTAAGGTATAGGCCAGCTTCCACTCCATTCACTTTATCGAGATCGGTGGAGAGTTCAGGACTCAAATCCAGGTCAGTATTGTTAAACGAAGCTCCTGCGGTGATCCCAGGGACTACACACTGGGCAAATGCTGGCCTCATAAAAAAAAGGCTGCTTATCACCAATAATAATAATCGGTTTCTCATTTTGGTAAAATTAGGTATTGCAAAATATTTCAAACTCCATTCCATTTACACTGTTATATTTTAATTTGCTGATTCTTAAATTTGTGAAGCTTTAACAATGATATTTTCATTCCCGATATGGGAAAAAAACTGCATAACTATGTCCCGATATGAAACCCTGCATTCAGGCTTTTTTTGTTAATTTACAGCACCGATCTTCATATATGCACCGGTCTTTATTTGATTCATTTATCCCAAACGATTTATTATTCCAGTAAGACAATTGGTTGCATAACAAAACTGAGTTGCGCCGGAACCGTTGAGTGGGAGCGGTTTTACGAGGAATCGTACAATGTCCTTCCTGTGGATTTAATTCCTCAACAGGATAATGGTTGCGTTGCATTACTTTCCGTGAGAAAGGCCGGAGGAGATTATCAAAATGCTGTACTTCGTATAGACGCGGCAGGTAATACGGTATGGACGCAGCGCATAGAGATGCAGGCAGGCAATACAACCGGTTGTATGGCACAGGATGCCGATGGCAGTATTTATACCTGTGGTAATGATACCGTACCGGGCACCGGGCACCGGGGGACTATCCTCGCAAAAATAAATCCGGAAGGAACACTTTTATGGGTGAAGCAATACGCCGAGCTGATCGATCATGCCCCCAGGGCGTTAACAGTTACCAGCGATCACAAAGTTGCGGTAACGGGAAATGCGGTGTTAGCAGGTGTTCAATTTACTAATGTCTTTGTATTCATCGTTGACGAAGACGGCAATTTCCTCAAGAGGAAAATTTATACTACTACATATGATGATGAACCACTTTCTATTTGCGCCGATCACTCCGGTAATTTAGCAGTAACTGGTTATTCATATTTTATAAATACACAATGGGATATTTTTTTTCTGAAACTGGACGGGCAGCTTAATGTGTTGCAGTCAAAATTTTATGATTTAGGAACTGCTCAAGGTGAACAGGCGAGATATATTTCACCATCGGACGCAAATACATTTGCAATTTTTGGTGATGAAGGCGGGTTCAATGAACGAAATCCATTGCTGATAAAAACGGATGCAGATGGAAATATAATCTGGTCACGACACTATACCATCTCACCACAGTTTACGAATTATTTATTTCACGGTTCACAGGCAAGTGACGGAGGTTATCTCATGACCGGTGATGCGCGACCCGCAAACCAGTTCCGGATTGCACCGTTTATTAAGACGGATGCTAATGGTGATATGGGATGCCTGAATAATACTATTAATGTAAGTTCAAGAACTGAACAGTTTTCCGTGTTCGATACATTGCTGGTTGAATTCGCACCGGTTTTTTCAGAGGACATAAGTCCTGTTCCTTATGCTGTTAATCCGCTGCCCACATCCAATACCACGTATTGTCAGAACCTTGTTCCCTGCGGTAATTTCTCTCTGACCGCAACCGCATTGTGTCCAATTCCCTGCTTTACATTTAATGAACAAAGTTACCTGGCCAGCACCTGGGAATGGACTTTTGAAAACGGTGTACCTGCAACCTCAACAGATCAAAATCCTCCGCTGGTTTGTTTCGATAGTCCGGGACTTCATGAAGTAACGCTTGTTTTCACGAACCAATATGGATCAACTTCCTGGTCTGAATTTGTAAATGCACAGCCGGATTGTCCTTTCACCATTCCCAATATTTTTACACCTAACGGGGACGGCCTGAACGAAGTTTTTCAGGCAGATGGATTGCTGGAGCCATTTACTTTAACTGTATTCAACCGCTGGGGTCTGGAAGTTTTTTCATCAGGCAGTCCCGGAAAAGGTTGGGATGGTAAATCAGAACATGGAAAGAAAGTTCCGCCAGGAGTTTATTATTATGTGCTGTTTCTTCCGCAAAGCAACAGGAATTTCAATGGTACCATAACACTGATGGAATAATATTAATATTTTCAAAATTTTTTCGGATACATATTTTTTATGTATAAATTTCGACACTTAACTTTTATAAGCCGCAAAATTGAATACCAGTAATTGGAGGGCATTTTTAGAGGAAGCCGGTGGTATCAGCGCTTTCGTGGGACGATTTTTCAGGGAAGGATTACGGCCCCGGTTCGAGTGGCATGAGTTTTTTAGGCAATGTTATATCATCGGGTACAAATCCATTCCGCTTGTCGGGCTTACTGCCGCCATCATGGGCCTGGTGCTTACTGTTCAATCGCGGCCTACACTTGAAGATTTTGGAGCCGAAGCGTGGTTACCTTCCATGGTTGCTGTTTCTGTAATCCGGGAAATCGGGCCCGTATTAACAGCGCTGATCTGTGCAGGTAAAGTAGGATCGAGTATTGGCGCTGAACTGGGTTCCATGAAAGTGACAGAACAAATAGATGCCATGGAAGTATCGGGTACAAATCCTTTTAAATTCCTTGTTGTAACAAGAGTTATGGCAGCCACATTGATGTTGCCGGTCCTGGTAATGATAGCCGATTTACTGGCATTGTATGCATCATATCTTGGAGTGAATATTAAAGATGTGGTAAGTTTTCGTTTATATTACAACCAGGTTTTTGAATTTTTATACTTCTCCGATTTCGTACCTGCATTTATAAAATCTTATTTCTTTGGTTTTGCCATAGGAATTATCGGGTGTTATAAAGGCTACAATTCAAAAAAGGGAACTGAAGGTGTTGGACATTCTGCAAATTCATCAGTCGTAATTTCCTCTTTGGTTATATTTGTATTGGATCTGATTGCGGTACAGGTAACCGATCTGTTCGGTTTAAATTAAAATGGGAAAGCAGCAAACCACAAATACCCCAGCTGAACCTGTGATTGAAATATCGCATGTACACAAATCCTTTGGAAGCAACCATGTGCTGAACGATTTCAACCTGGTATTGAATAAAGGTGAGAACGTGGTAGTGCTTGGTAAATCCGGATCCGGCAAATCGGTATTGATAAAATGCGTGGTGGGTTTAATGTTGCAGGATTCAGGTTCTATAAAAGTCCTGGGAAGTGAAATTTCAGAACTTTCCCAGGAGGAACTGGATCAGATTCGTGTCAAAATCGGTTTCTTATTTCAGAACAGCGCACTGTATGATTCCATGACGGTGCGTGAAAACCTGGAGTTCCCGATGCGCCGGCACCTGGAGCATATTGAAAAGCAGGAAGCAGACCATCTTATTGAAGAAGCTTTGGAAAACGTTGGATTGTTAAATGCTATCGATATGATGCCTGCTGATTTGTCCGGGGGTATGCGAAAACGGATCGGGCTTGCGAGAACACTGATTCTTAAACCTGAAATTATTCTGTATGATGAACCCACCACCGGACTTGATCCGATTACCGGGCGCGAAATCGTAGACTTGATTATGGAGTTGCAAACAAAGTATAATACCTCATCCATTATTATCAGCCATGACATGCACGTTGCCAAAACAACATCAAACAGGGTAGCTATCCTGGTGGATGGGAAAAATTATGCTGAAGGAACCTACGATGAGTTGCGAAAAATGAACGATGAGAAAGTGAAACAATTTTTTGAAAATACAGAATGAAAAAAGATCTCCCCAATAACATCCGGCTTGGTCTGTTCGTAACCATTGGCACTGCTGTGCTCATCATGGCGTTATACTATATCGGTAGCAAACGTGATCTCTTCAGCAAAACCATTCTCATCAGTTCACAGTTTTATAATGTGAACGGATTAATTGCAGGCAACAATGTTCGATATGCAGGAATTGATATCGGAACAGTTGATAAAGTTGTTATCGAAAATGATTCCAATGTAACGGTGTACATGGTTATTGGAAAAAACAACAGCAGGTTCATCCGGAAAAATTCATTGGCATCCGTAGGAACTGACGGGCTCATGGGGAATAAACTGGTTAACATTAACCCCGGATCCGGCGCCGCACCAATAGTTGAAGACGGTGATATGATTGAATCTCTGAAACCGGTTGAAAATGATGAAATGATCCGGACGCTGAATGAAACCAATGATAATCTTGCCGCGATAACAGGTGATCTTCGAAAGTTCACATCCAAGCTGAATAAGAATCGTGGAATTTTAAAACTCATCGACGATTCTGCTTCCACCGAAAATATCCGGCAGGCTTTACTTTCCATTCGTGTAGCCGCTGAAAATGCGAATCGCATAATAGCTGAGCTAAACCACTTAGCCGCCGGCCTGAATAATGGCGATGGATTGGCAGGAGTACTTTTAAAGGATACTGTTACCGCACGTCAATTACAAAGCACAATAAGCAATCTTGAAAAAGTATCGGATAGCCTGAATACTGTAATGAAAAGTTTGAATGAATTTGCAGTAAGCGTAAACAATCCCGAAGGACTTGTTTACACCGTTACAAACGACACTGCGCTTTCGGACGATGTAAAAAGCAGCGTTAAAAATCTTGAAGAAGGAACGATTCTCTTAAACGAGAACCTTCGTGCCATGCGGACACATTGGTTGTTTAAGAAATATTTTAAGGATGAGGGAAAAAAGTAGATACGGAAGGTACAGATTACAGATTCTTTGACTGTACGGAATCGGATGTACTGATTACAGATGACAGGCAGACAGAGGTGTCGATAATTCAGCAAAGAAGTTTTTTTGGAATTATGAATGATCGAACATGCTGCTAATTTGATGCGATTTCTCACTTCGCCCTTGTAGCTTGCGCTTAGCTTCAGGGACTTCGTTCGGAATGACGATTCATTTTTGGAGAAAAATGGGCGGGGGAGGCGGCATCGGTAACACCAGAGAATTCATTCACAACATCCGCCTCCCCCGCCCATATTCACCCTAATTAAGTACGTCATCCCAAACGCCAGTGAGGTATCTTATTTTATAAGCACAATGGAAATGCGTAAGAGAATGTAATTCTCATCATGGGCGAATGCTTCTTTTACAAGAAGAATAATTCGCTATCTTTGTTTTATTACCACAAATCGATAATCATGAAAAGAACTATTATTCTGGTTTTAAGCTGTGTGACAATAACATTATATTCCTGCAGCGATAAAAAAAATACCGAATCGCAAAGCCCGATTACACCTGCTCAGGAAATTGTGAATGACGGATCACTTCCGGCACCTGCACCGGCAGCACCGGCATCAGGCGCTACTCCCATTACTGTGGAACCGGTTACAATGACATCCTCTAACGGTCAGGCGGTTCCGGCTACTGGTGCAACTGCTCAACCCGCGGCATCCAATGAGGCATTGAATCCGCCTCACGGTCAACCGGGTCATCGCTGTGATATAGCTGTTGGTGTACCATTATCAGCACCTCCCGGTACTGGCACTCCGGCAATGTCTTCCAGCCCTTCAACGGCTCCATCCGGAAACACCCAAATGCCCACGGCAGAATCTAAAACAGTAACAGAAAAAGTTGTATTTCAACCAGGACCCGCTCCTAATAGTCCCTCTTCATAGTCCGGAGCTCCGGTTACTGCATCCCCCGGTTCAGCCAAAACTGCACCAGCTTCCACCACTCCTGTTGTGACAGCTCCGGGAATGAATCCTCCGCACGGTGAACCCGGACATGATTGTTCTGTCGCTGTAGGAGCACCATTACCGAAAAAGTAAAATCCGAATTTTTATTTCTTTAATATTCTGATTTCACATCAGACACACCTGAGGTAATTCAATTTGAAAAAGAAATTACCTGCGTTGTGAATTTCGAATATTGACCTTTCAATTTAAACTACCTGGCCATCAAGCTCGTCACGCAACGCTTTCACTTTTTCATCTTCAATATATTCATCAAACGACATGCGTTTGTCGATGATGCCACCTGGGGTAATTTCGATAATACGGTTGGCTACTGTGTGTGTAAACTGGTGATCGTGTGAAGTGAAAAGTGCAATGTGCCGCCAATCGGTAAGTGCATCGTTGAAAGCAGTGATGGATTCCAGGTCAAGATGATTGGTTGGTTCATCAAGGATTAAACAGTTGGCATTGGTCAGCATCATCCTGGAAATCATGCAACGCACTTTTTCGCCTCCGGATAATACGTTAGCTTTCTTCAGCGTTTCTTCTCCTGAGAACAACATCTTTCCTAAAAACCCGCGGATATACGTTTCATTCTTATCCGCCGAAAACTGCCGTAGCCAGTCAATAAGGTTTTCGTCTGTATCAAAGAATGCACTATTATCATTGGGAAGATAGGAACGGGTCATCGTACTACACCAATTATAACTTCCTTTATCGGCTACAGCATTTCCATTGACGATCTCAAAAAAAGTGGTGATGGCCAGGTGATCGCGCGAAAGCACGGCAACTTTATCTCCTTTAGTCAGAGTGAAGCTGATATCAGAAAATAATAATTGTCCGTCGGAACCGTTTTTGGAAAGATGTTCAACAGACAGTATCTGATCTCCGCAATCACGGTCTGCTTTGAAAATAATTCCAGGATATTTCCTGTTGGAAGGTTGGATTTCATCCACCACCAGTTTTTCCAGTAATTTTTTCCGGCTCGTAGCCTGACGTGATTTGGATGCATTCGCACTGAACCTTTCGATGAATTCCTGTAATTCTTTCCGTTTATCTTCAATTTTTTTGTTCTGATCAGAACGTTGCCGTAATGCCAGTTGGCTTGATTCGTACCAGAAGGAATAGTTGCCGGTGTAGATATTTATTTTTCCAAAATCAATATCTGCGACATGAGTGCATACTGCATCAAGAAAATGCCGGTCGTGCGAAACAACGATTACCGTATTCTGAAAATCCGCAAGATAGTTTTCGAGCCAGCCGATTGTTTCCACATCCAGGTTGTTGGTAGGCTCATCCAAAAGTAAAATATCCGGATTGCCAAAAAGCGCTTGTGCCAAAAGTACCTTCACTTTATCTTTACCATTCAACTCCTTCATCAGTCTGCTGTGAAGTACTTCGGGAATCTGTAATCCGCTGAGTAATTCCGCAGCATTACTTTCCGCATTCCATCCATCCATTTCAGCAAATTTTGTTTCCAGCTCGGCAGCCCGATCACCGTCGGCTTCGCTGAAATCGGGCTTCGCGTAAAGCGCATCCTTTTCATGCATGAGCTCCCACAATTTTTTATTTCCCATCAACACCGTTTGCAGGACCTGCGCCTCATCGAAAGCGAAATGATCCTGGTTCAATACGCTCATCCGCTCACCGGGAGTGATGTGAACCTGACCTGTAGCGGGATCGATAACACCGGCAAGTATTTTCAGAAATGTGGTTTTTCCTGCTCCGTTGGCACCAATGATTCCGTAGCAGTTGCCGGGAATGAATTTTATGTTTACCTCATCAAATAATACACGTTTACCGTAGCGAAGAGAGATATTGGAAGTGGAGATCATATTTGCACCTTAATTTGGGGGTGCAAAGGTAGTAAAAAAAGTTGAATTAGGTATGGATTACAGATTCATAATAAACGCGGAATCGGATGTGCAGATTACAGATTGCATAACAAGAGAATCGATCTGTAATCTGTAATCCCCGCCTGAAGTCGGACAGGCGTACCATCAACGATGTTTCGTGAGATATCGGATCGACAACAACAAACTGATCAGCGATAAAATAGCACCCACTAAAAATGGCGCTCCCGGAAAATGTATTGGTGTATTGGGTGATGTAAAAAAAGCAAACAAACCAGTCATGAGAGGCGGGCCAACAATAGAGGAAATGCTCACCATGCCTGCGATAATTCCCTGCAACTCTCCCTGCTGTGTGTCGGAAACCTGGTTCGACATGATTCCCTGTATGGCAGGACCTGTTATCCCGCCAAGGCAATAAGGCACCAAAAACGCGAACATCATCCATCCCTGGTTGGCGAAAGCGAAGAGTGATAATCCTATTATGTATAAAAGCATCCCGGTGTATACAGATTTATTGGGGCCTAATTTCGGATTGATAAAACGGATCAGTAATCCTTGCACAAGTCCCACAAGCAATCCCGCTGTTCCCAGTGAATATCCGATCATCGATTCGCTCCAGTTGAATTTTGCAATTGTAAAAAACGACCAGGTGCTTTGTACTGCGTGAGCAGCCACGGTAACAAAAAACAGTGAAAATATCAGTCCGGATAATAACGGGTATTTCCGCAATTGTTTCAATGCACCAACAGGGTTTGCACGTTTCCATTCAAACTTTCTGCGTTTATCCACAGGGAGTGATTCCGGTAATATAAAATATCCATACAGCCAGTTCAGCAAGGTAAATCCCGCGGCAGCAAAAAACGGCACCCGCGGACCAAATTCTCCCAACAGACCACCGATTACAGGTCCCACAATAAAGCCGATACCAAATGCGGCACCCACCATTCCGAAATTCTGCGCACGTTTTTCCGGTGTGCTGATATCGGCAATATAAGCCATGGCGGTAGTGATACTGGCACCGCAGATTCCCGCGATAATGCGTCCGGCGAATAGCCATCCGATAGTTGGAACAACAGCCATCAGCAGGTAATCGAGACAAAATCCAAACAGCGCCGTAAGCAAAACCGGACGCCGGCCATAACAGTCGCTTAAGTTTCCTAAAATAGGCGAAGCCACGAATTGCATTCCGGCGAATGCGAATAACATCAGGCCTCCATATTCAGCAGCTTCACCAATAGTGCACCCCGTTAGTGACTGGATTAATGCCGGCATTACCGGAATGATAATACCCAGTCCGGTGATATCGATTATTAGTGTGAGAAAAATAAATCCAATGGAAGGAGATCTGGAAACAAACATACAATTATGAAAGCGGCTGTGGTCAGTTACGGGCCGGTGAAGATAAAGAATGTTTCAGGGAAAATGTGCGATGATCATAAAACAAAAAGATCAGGCTCCGGAAAGCTTCAGGATTTCACGTTCGGAGGATTCCACATGTTGTTTAAACCGATGGTACCATTCGTTCCAAACGCCGCCGGTCATTTCGCTTTCAAGCTGCTTTTCGAAGTCATCTAGTTTTTCATATCCCGATTCAAAAATCATGCGGTACGATGGTCCGGTAAAATCAGTGAGCATCCTGCTATGAAGTGTAGTCGCAAACATCTTCTTGGTCATTGCTTCATCCACCAATGATTTGGCATCCTTATAGTGCCCGAATTTAAGTCGGAAAATTTCCCGAACAATATACATGTAATTAAGTTTTGGCTTCTGATACCTTGCTACTCTAAATTAAATAATTATTAATTAATAATCAATTCCTGCAGGTATACTTTCTGACTCTATTAAACTTTTAAGCATAACAACAACTCTTTTGCTGATAAAATGTTAAATTTGAATAACACAAAATAATTAATTCAAAATAAAGTTTGCAATGGCTTCCTGCTATTTGAATATCTGGATCATCCTTCTCCTTTCAAGCTGTGGTGATTCCGCGCAGCCTGTTGCAAATGTCATTACTTCTAACCCTATGTCTGCATCTCAAACAACTTCCAATCCCTATTATTCAAGAACCGACACAACCCATTTAAATGTTTCTGATGCGGAATGGAAACGTGTATTGCCCGATAGTGTGTATCAAATTGCCCGTAATAAAGGGACAGAACGAGCATTTACCGGGAAATTCTGGGATTTTGAAGGGACCGGTTCGTATTATTGTGCTGCCTGTGGTAATGCTTTGTTCCGATCCGATTCCAAATTTGCAAGTTCCTGCGGTTGGCCGAGCTTTTATGAGGCATTACGCCCTAACAGTGTGGTCTATCACGCCGATTATGCATATGGTATGACCCGAATTGAAGTAGTTTGTGGCCGCTGCGACGGCCACCTGGGTCATATTTTTGATGACGGCCCTCCTCCTACCGGCAAGCGTTTCTGCATGAATTCTATCATGCTGGATTTTGAGCCGGATAAAATGTAACCGGGCACAGTTACAATTATTTTAACTTTTTTTAATATGCAACCGGTTTATTGCATATATTTGCAACCATTCGATTGCATATAAAATAAAAAAATGCGCAGAGACATCTTCCAGGCAATAGCCGATCCCACACGCAGGGCCATCATTTGTTTCATCGCGAATGAACCCATGACGCCGAATACCCTTGCCGACCAGTTTGATATCAGCAGGCAGGCCGTTTCGAAACACATCCGGGTACTGGATGAGTGCGGTTTGGTTACAACACAGCTTATTGGCAGGGAACGGTATTACCAGGCTCAGCCTGAAAAGCTGCGTGCGGTAGCCGACTGGCTTGAGCCTTTCCTGAAATTATGGGAATCCCGGTATGAAAATCTTGATAAAGTTTTAAAAACCCTTAAATAACAAACATCATGAAAACAATTGAAAAAATCCAATTCAACAAAGACATCGCTAATAAAAAAATAACTGTGATACGGTATTTTGATGCGCCGGTTGATAAAGTGTGGAGAGCATGGACTGAAAAAGATCTGCTCGAAAAATGGTGGGCTCCCAAACCCTGGAAGGCTGTTTCCAAAACTATGGACTTCCGTGAAGGAGGCTCGTGGCTATATGCAATGGAAGGTCCCGAAGGAGAACGTCACTGGGCAAAGGTAGATTACAAAACAATCGATAAGCCCAGGAGCTTTACATGTGAGGATTTTTTCACCGATGAAAATGGTAAGCGGAACACGGAAATGCCGCACATGTACTGGAAGTGCGAATTTATGGCGGAAGAATCACGCACTAAAGTAACGGTTACTATTACCGCGGATAATTCATCCGATCTTGAAAAAATCATGGAGATGGGATTCGAAGAAGGGTTCACTTCTGCATTGGGCAATCTCGATTCATTACTTTAAAATTCGGATTCTGATTAAAAAAAGCCGCTTCGGTATTCGGAGCGGCTTTTTTATTCGAATTTGTGCAGAAAATAATCAGGGAAAACGGAAATTGATTATAACGGTCCCCGGATACGAAATTTCTGCAATAAACCCGCTTATATTTATTCAGGTAAAATAACCTGACTTGTTTTACTGCTTGGGAGTTGGAGTAGGCTCAGGAGCTGGAGTTGGTGCGGGAGTCGGTGCAGGTGCAGGAGCTGGTGTGGGTTGAGGAGCTGCTGTATCATGGGCTGTTAAAACTTCCTGCTTAACATAATCACCATCGCTGTCGAAAGTAACTTTTAATTTTTCATTTCCTTTGGAAACATAAACATCATTAAAGGTTATGTTTTTTTTCTTGTCCTGTCCCTGTATTGCTTTATCTATTGTAAATCCCTCAAAATTCTTAGTGATGTATTTCTGTACATCTTTAGGTAAGTCTTTAAATTGTACTTCAAACTGGTTTTGTGCAAAACCTGTTACACAACTGATAATCACCAGGACCACAACGAATAGTATCCTTTTCATAGCTTTAGATATTAATTAATATTCAGTTAGTTACAAGCTCAAAATACGCTTGTAATCAAAATTAATCAATTGCGATGACTTCATCAAATAAATAAAAACTAAGGCATAAACAAAATGAATAGAGGAAAATTTTATCTAATACTATTTACTGAGAATTTTTTTTCAGTTAATTGTTAATTCGAAATAATACGATTACCTTAATGGCAAATCAAAAATTTACTTTCATGAAAACAAAATTCACTCTTTTAATTTTCCTGGCTTTTATATGGGCAGGAAAACTACAGGCCCAGGTCTTACTTTCGGAAGATCCCAATGCACTTGGTGGATCATCAGATTTTGGATATTATTTAAGGAGTCTTGCGAATGGCATCAGGCCGGAAGCGTTTAATAATACATGGATGCCGGTTAAAGACGGATGGATGGAAAAATTAAAGAATGTGCAAATGGAAGACATTACAACTTATGGAAAGATGGCAGGTGAACTAGTCGGCAACCTGAAGTCATCCGCTTTCACCAGTGGATTCGATGTAAAGAGTCTTACCAATTCGCTGAATTCCCCGAAAGACAGAAGTTCCCTGGCCGGATCTTTAAGCAATCTCATCAAGGGGCTTGATAAAAGTGTCTATACTGACGACTTCGCCAAAAACCTGGATTCCTACAATTCAGGACTGGAAAGGATGAGGGGCAAATAATAAGTTGCCCCATTATCGCCCCACTGTCTGCAGGCTTTCAAGGCCTGCATTTTTTATTCCAATAAATTAAGCAGTTTATAATGGGGTGATACTTAAAAAGAAAAATCAATAAAAATTTGTTTTATAAATAAAATTAACTACTTTTAATTTAATCAGAAGCTCGCGGCAGGATTGAAAAACTGTTCAAATTTCAGTTATGCGTAGCACGTTAGTGAAAAATTCTGAGCCCGACTGTAGCGGCACCCGGCCGCTTTGTATTATACAGTCCAGATGCAAGGTGGAAACACTGTTAGTCTTACTTTTTAATATAAACCCTTAATTCAAATATTATGAAAAAGCTGCTGTTATTACTACTGCCATTAATATTGTCTGCGACGACTTCCAACTCCCAGACAGAAGATAAACAATGGAACATAGGCCTGCATGGTGGAATATCTACATATAATGGAGATATTGGAATGGGCTTTTATGATTTCGACCAGGCTGCATACGCTTTTGGAGGCGTCTCTATATCGCGATTTGTAACGAAACACTTTGATGTTTTCCTGATGGGAACAATGGGTGAAGTGGGCTTCATCGAGCATCCTGATGATCTTAACAGATTCCGCGCAAGCATGACATCAGCGACTGTAAATTTGAAATGGAATATCACCAACTCCAGCAACGTTGTAGTTCCTTATGTGTATTTAGGCGGCGGCGTATTGATATTCCCGAAAGAACATACCGTCACCGAATCCATCACTGATTATGCTACTCCATCGTTAGGAGGCGGGCTTAATTTCAGATTAGGAGGAACTATCTCGCTTCAACTACAGGAATCATTTTTCTATTCCAGTGGCGATAAAATCGACAATCTGGATATAGATGAGAATGATGGTTATTTGTTGCATACGCTCGGACTCACCTTTAATTTGGGTAATGCAAAGGATACTGATGAAGATGATGTAAGTGATAAAAAAGATAAATGTCCAGGTACACCTAAAGGCGTTGTTGTCGATAAAGTTGGTTGCCCCGTTGATACCGATAAAGATGGAGTAGCAGATTACGTGGACGATTGTCCATCAGTTGCAGGCTTGAAAGATCTTAAAGGATGTCCGGATAAAGATGGTGATAAAGTTGCCGACAAAGATGATTCCTGTCCGGATGAAAAAGGACTTGCATCGCTGAAAGGTTGTCCTGATGCAGATAGCGACGGTGTTGCTGATAAATCAGACCAATGTCCTGGAACAAAAGTCGGATATAAAGTAGATGCACAAGGATGTCCGTTTGATAACGACCGTGATGGTGTGATCAATGAAGAAGACAGTTGTATGGAAGTTTCAGGAAATATGGCAATGCATGGTTGCCCTGATACGGATGGTGATGGTGTTGCTGATCATGTGGATCTTTGTCCTACAAAACCCGGAACACTTGCTAACAAAGGTTGTCCTGAAATTGCACCAGAGGATGTTAAGAAAATTAACAAGATCGCCAGTGCCATTTACTTTGAAACCGGTAGCGCTCGTCTGAAGAAAACATCGAATGCACAATTGAATTCGC